>JAPKCI010000105.1 GCA_028823035.1 Rubripirellula sp. | reverse complement strand
CATGCACTGAACATCAAACGGGACTGCCAATCGTCGGACGTTCCGAGTAACAATGGCGTGATCGATTTTCCGTCCAGCGGTTTGGGCGACTTAAATTCAATGCCTGCAAAATCTGCCAACGTCGGTAGCAGATCGATTGCACCCGCGATGCGATTCACCTGAGTCCCAGGCTTGACTCGCCGGGGGTATCGCACCAGACATGGCGACCTCAAACCACCCTCGTTCGTCGAACCCTTTCTGCCTCGCATTCCCGCATTGAAACGCGATCCATTGGGCCCATTGTCGGAAAAGTAAATAACAATCGTGTCCTCACCCAACCCAGTCTCATCGAGATGCTTGATCAATCGACCTACATTTGCATCAATGTTTTCACACATTGCCAGCGCAGCGCGTGTGTGAGTCAGGTTCTCTTTTTTCGCATTGGCTGGTTCGGGATCAGGGACAATCTTTTTCTCTGCAAAATCCTGCCAGTACTGATCCGGTACCTGCATGGGTGAGTGAGGAGTGTTGAGCGCCAGGTAGACAAAAAAGGGCTGGTCGCGATGTTCATCAATGAATTTGATCGAATGATTGGTCAAGTCATCAATGATGAATCCGTCACCCTTCACAAGACGCCCATTGTGCTCCAGCAGCGGTGAATAATAGTTTCCCCAATGACCACTGCAAAACCCATAATAGTCGTCAAATCCACGTGCATTTGGGTGGTAGGGGTACTGCATTCCGCTGTGCCATTTTCCGTAACATGCGGTCGCATAACCACCCTCACGGAACACCTCGGCGATGGTCTGCTCGTCCGCGTTGAACCGCTCGCCACCCGTTGATGTGCTATAGACACCTGCACGATTGTGGTAGCGGCCCGTCAGGAATTCTGCCCGCGTGGGTGAACAAACGGCACACACATAGAAACGATCTATCTCAGCACCCTCCCGGGCCATCGCATCAATATTCGGAGTCGAAAGATTCGGGTTACCATGCAGGCTCAAGTCACCCCAACCCTGGTCGTCCGTCAAAATCACCACTACGTTTGGCCGTTTGTATCCATCAGCGGCCTGACATGACAACGGTTGCCAGAGTGAGCCTGCGAGAATCAACAAAAAACTCAATCGAAGAATTTTCGAAACATTTAACTGAAGCATCTTCGTACCTTGTCGTGGAAACACATTTTCTGGTTAGGGTAGTTTTCTACAGTCGATTCAGCAACGCATTTGAATTGATGAATGAGCACATTTGGTTTCCCGGCGGACTCGTTCTCGGCAATCGCTTGCTGACCGATGGCCTTTACCAGAACGAAGTGGCGAATGATTCCTGTCCGGCGTAATAGCATCGCTAGCTTAGAATTTCTTTGACGACTTCTCCATAGACATCCGTTAGGCGGAAATCGCGGCCCGCATAGCGATAGGTGAGTTTTTCATGGTTGATCCCCAAGATATGCAAAATCGTTGCATGGAGATCATGCATGTGGACTTTGTTGTCTTGGGCAAAGTAGCCAAACTCGTCAGTAGAGCCATGACTGTAGCCAGACTTCACTCCCGCTCCACTGAGCCAGACGGTGAATCCGGCCGGATTGTGGTCGCGACCATCTTTTCCCTGGACAACAGGCGTGCGGCCGAATTCAGTGCCCCACACAATGAGAGTGTCTTCGAGCAGGCCTCGCTGCTTGAGATCGTCGAGTAGTCCGGAAATCGGTTTATCGACGGCGAGCGCATTCTTGGTGTGTCCTTTCACCAGCCCACCATGCTGATCCCAGATGTAGGGAGTGCTGACCTGAATATAACGCACTCCCGCTTCGCAGAAGCGACGGGCAAGAAGGCAGCGATGTCCAAAATCGGTGGTCTCTTTTCGATCCATCCCATAGAGTGCCTGGGTCGATTTTGATTCATTGGAAATATCAATCAAATCCGGGGCAATCCCCTGCATTCGAGCGGCCATCTCGTAGCTGCGGATCACACCATCGACTTGGGAATCGCGTGTTCGCAAAAAATGCTTTTTGTTGATTCGGTTGAGCATCTCCAACTGACGCTGCTGATCCGCCGACTGCGAGTCGGTATTCTGCAAATATTCGATAGTCGCGTCAGCGGTTTTGCTGCCGGAATGGCCGAGGGTCGTTGCCTGATGGTGAGCCGGCAGGAAGGATGAACCATAGTTGCGGGCACCTCCATGACCAGCTGGCGGGGTCACGCTGACAAAAGCGGGGAGATTGCGATTTTCGGTGCCAAGCCCGTAGCTCACCCAGGCTCCTACCGACGGACGCAACAGATTGTCGTTACCCGTGTGAACCATGCCAACAGCCTGCCCGTGGGAAGTTCCTCGGGTGTGCATCGACTTGATAAAACAAAGCTCGTCGGCGTGCTTTGCTAGATGAGGCCACAGGTCGCTGATCCACAATCCACTCTCTCCGTGTTGCTGGAACTTCCAGGTCGTGTCGAGCAACCGACCATTTCCGGCCTTGTCCTTCAGTGCAACATCCAGATGATCGAGACCTTTGAAGGGCAGTTCCTTTCCATGGAATCGCGTCAGCATGGGCTTGGGGTCGAAAGAATCAACGTGGGAGACGCCGCCATGCATAAAGAGAAAAATCACACGCTTGGCTCGTGGCGCGTGATGATAGACGGGAAGTGAATGGGGAGAATCAGCAGCACTCGCAATCTGCTGCGCGAAAGCCTGAAAAGCAAGGGCTCCAAAACCACAGGCTGTCGTCTCCAGCCAATGACGGCGAGTGATATCAGGAGTGAATTGGTGACACTGTTTCATGGCGATTGATTTCCTTGGCCGACTGGTCTGGTTGCTCTATTCAACAAATCGAAACTCGGTGGAACTAAACAATATCTGCACGAACGATGCAATCGCCTCTGGTTGCGATTTTCCGTCGTTCATCAGTCGAGTGATGTATTCTTTTCCCATCGAAAAATCGCTGGTGTCAGCTTCGCGAACGAGTATCCGTTGATACAGTTGCTCAATGATGTCTTCCGTCGAAATTTCCTCCTTCGTCACCTGCACGCTGACGGCCCGAGCCATGTCCCGGACAAATGGCGAGTTCATCATGAACAACGCCTGCGCGGGTACGGTCGTGACGGCTCGAGTGCCGGTGACCAGGTCGGTATTGGGAAGGTCGAATATGGCAAGCGATGGTGGCTCGGCACCTCTAACAATGGGCATGTAAATACTGCGTTGACGCAGTTTTTCGGTTTGTCCCAGCGATTCATGCCGCTTGCCACTTGTGGCAATGGCATACATCCCGAGCTGCTCCACTACGGAATTGCGTGGTTTCCGATCCAACTCTCCGGCAATGGCGAGGATGGAATCGCGAATCGTTTCAGCGGGTGCAGGACGCCGGTTCTGGTGCCGTAACAGGACGTTGTCCGGATCATCCTCCGAGGCAGTCTGCGCGGTTTGCTGATACGTTTTGGAACGCACGATTTCTCGAATCAAGGACTTCATCGACCAGCCGTTTGCAACGAATTCTTCCGCCAGATAGTCGAGTAATTCGGGATGCGAAGGAGTCGTACCCCGCAACCCGAAGTTATCGCTTGTTGTGACGAGTCCTCGACCTAAGAGTTGTTGCCAAATCCGATTCACCATGACGCGAGCAGTCAAAGGATGATCAGCGTGTGTTAGCCATTGAGCCAACTGTAGTCGCCCTGACTCGCCGTCAGAAATGGTTACTTCTTCTGATCCCACATAGCTGGCAACCTGCAGAAATCCACGTGGAACTTTCGATCCGAGATTTCCAGCTTCTCCACGAATCCGAATATGCAAATCTCCCAACGGTTGTTTGGCATGGTCCCTGGCCGCCATCGCCTGCGGGACTTTTGGAGCCTTTGTTTTGAGTGTCTCGAGCTCTTTTTCCAATATTTTGAGGTCGGTGTTCGGTGAGTCTTTCTGAGACTGAACCTCTTTTTCTAGATCATCCACATGCACGAGTTGAATCGCGTCAGCAATAACAGCGCCACTCGCGTTCTCGTCGGTTAGCTGGACTTCAGCGATTGTCATGCCAGGCTGATTTGTGGAAACATTCTGATCGGCAGCGGGTGTTCCAAACATGAACTTCCCGATGGGATACCACAGACCGTTAATCGTAGGTTTCACAGTCTGGTCGATGACCAGCCGAGTTTCTCCACCTGCGTGACGAACCACATAGGGCGCTTGACTGGCGAGACCACTACCTCCTCCGAAACTCACTCTCAGTTCATACTTTCCGGGTTTCGGCAGCGTTGCTTTCCATTTGATCGAATAAGGACCTTTGCCCTTGTCGGTCGCCAGATAGTGATCTCCAACGTGATTGGGGCGATAGGTCGATTTCCGCCAAGGTCCGGTTTGTTCGGCTTTTGTATTATCGACAATGATGCCGGCAACATGCTGCGAAGCAGCTCTGGCTGCCTTCTGCTGCTCTATTCGTGCTTGAAGCTTTTCGAGCTTTGATTGATGAGCGGCAGCCAAGGCCCGAGTCTCTTCGCCCATTATCAGATCCGTTTCCGTCCAACCCGAAACGTTGACATTGCCCATCAGGATTCCATCAGCCGTTCTCGTGTTATGCAAGATACCGGCCATTGCATAGTAATCAGACGTTGGAATGGGATCGAATTTGTGGTCGTGACAGCGGGCGCATCCAAGTGTCAATCCCATGATCGCCCTGCCGATCGTGTCCAGTTGTTCATCGGCAATATCGAGATGCATCTTTGCCTTGTCACGCTCGGTCAGCATCTTGGGAGAGACCATCAAGAAACCGGTGGCGATCAATTGCCGATTGCGCTGGTCTGAATTACCAGCAGGCAAGAGGTCTCCGGCGATTTGTTCACGGATAAATCGATCGTATGGCAGGTCGTCATTGAAGGCATCGATTACATAGTTGCGATATCTCCATGCCTCAGGAAACGTGAGATTAAAATCTCCGCCATTCGAATCTGCATAGCGTGCCACATCCAGCCAATGCCGCGCCCATTTTTCGCCAAACTCTTTTCGGGCCAGCAGCTGGTTCGCAAATGTGTTCACCGCTTCTTCTGGTGATTGCTCATCGTACATACGATGGAACTCTCTACATTCATCCTGAGTGGGAGGCAGCCCGATCAGGTCGAGAAACAGACGCCTCACCAGTTTATCGGCCGGACCACGAGGGGCCTGTGGGTGCACAAAATCATCGATCGAGTGTTCCCCGGAAAAAGTCCTGCGAGGTTGAAACGACCAAAATTCGCGGCCTGCTTCGATATTAACAGTCTGTTTCTCGTGAACCGAGGTTTTCCTGCCACGTGGATCAACGGCTCCCTCAGCAATCCATTTCGTGAAGTCGTCAATTGCCTGCTTGGAAAGATGCTCGGAAGGCGGCATTTCCGAGGTATCTCCGTTTCGGCTAATGGCAGCGATAATGAGACTCTCGTCCGGCTTGCCCGGAATGATCGTGGCCCCTGAATCGCCTCCAACTTGCCAGCCCGCCCGAGAATCGAGATGCAATCCACCCTTTGATTTTCCAGACTCGACTGAGTGACAGCGGTAGCAATGCTTGACGAGAACAGGACGAATCCTGGATTCAAAAAACTCGAGCTTGGTGGCCTGTTCCGGAGTTGCCCAAGAATTGGCGGAGCATGTTGCGAACAAAACCAGGATAGAGGCAAGGCGACACATGAAAATTTGTTTTTATAGTGAGAAAATCGTTTGTCCGGTCAGCCGCCGCGTTTATCTGAGCGTGTAGATATAATAACTTCTCGTCACAACGCTCGTCAGAAATCAAACGATTTGGAGACGAATCAACTGGATGTCACCTCGATCACCAGGTTGGGCCAGACAAGGTGGGATGCCGACGACTGGCGAACCGATGAACCAGCTCACTCCGTCATCAAATTTGCTTCTATACTGAGACCCATGGAGAAATCATCCGACGAACACAAGCACGCTCCTTCACCTGCTAATCATTTGGAAAACGCGGATTCTGTATTACCGCCAACGGAACCAGTAGACGAACAAGATGCGCTTGAAGAAATCATGGCTGAGTACCTCGAAAAAATCGAGTCCGGTGGCACGCCAGATCCAGCGACTTACCTTGAATTGTACCCGCAGCACGCAGCGGAACTGACCACCTTCTTCCGTAATCACCATTGGTTGGGGGAGACATCCGCACCAGAAACACCCTCATTGCTGGGCACAAAAATTGGTCCCTATGAAATTGAGGAAGAAATCGCTCGGGGCGGGATGGGGATCGTCTATCGGGCTCGACAACAGGGATTGGACCGTCGGGTTGCTTTGAAGCTGATCAGTGGGGGTGTTCTGGCTGGTAAAGAGGAACGCAGCCGATTCCGCCTGGAAGCTGAGGCCGCCGCTCGCCTCCATCACCCGGGCATCATCGCAATCCATGAAATCGGGTCGTGGCAAGGTTACGAATATTTCTCGATGACGTTTGTCGATGGCCCAACTCTGCAAGACCGCGTTGATTCACAAGACTTCGATGATAAAGAGACGGCGAGACTGTTGCATGATGTAGCGGAAGCGGTCGATTACGCGCATCGTGCCGGAATTGTCCACCGTGATCTCAAACCAGACAATATTCTGGTCAGCAAAGAGGGCTGCCCGTTGGTAGCCGACTTCGGACTGGCGAAGTGGCATCATGACGGAACGATGCTCACCCAAACCGGGCAAGTCCTCGGTACCCCACACTACATGAGCCCCGAACAGGCGAGTGGCAGTAGTGATTCCAACCCCGCCTCTGACATCTACTCTTTGGGGGCGATTCTCTATGCCTTATTGACCGGACAGCCTCCTCACGCAGGGACCTCGCCCGTCGAAATCCTCCGTAGCCTGTCGCAGGATGAACCAGCTTTCCCCCGTCAAATCCGTCGGGACGTACCACCTGATCTGGAAAACATCTGCCTGAAAGCCATGCAGCCTGAACCAGCTGCCCGTTACAGCACTGCACGGGAAATGGCACTTGATCTTGAACGCTACTTATCCGGCGAACCAATACACGCAGGCAGTAGTGGCCTACTCGACCGCGTCGCACGGGAATTCCGCCGAGATCAGCACCAAACGCACTTCGAAAACTGGGATCGGGCTCTACGAAATATAGGGATCATCGTCTTCGTGGCACACGTAGTGATGTATCTGTTGAAAGAGAACCTTGCTGACCCCGAAAACTGGTTAGCTTATTGGCCGGCCCGGACCCTCATGATGTCAGCAATCTTTGTGGTCATTTATCGGGCACGAGAGGGGGCCATGCTGCCACGCAGCGTTGCAGAACGACCTATTTGGTCCATTTGGATTGGTTACCTCTCGACCCTCGCTGTACTCAATCTGATCTCGCTGATGCATGAAGAACCATCGGTAGGCCAATTCCCAACGGCAGCCGCGCTCAGCGGATTTGGGTTTATCGCGATGGCAGGACACGTCTGGGGTGGTGCCGCACCTCTAGGGCTTGGTTTTCTGGCCGTGGCCATGGCCTGCTATTTCGTCGGTGCGATGGCACCGCTGCTCCTGGGCAGCATGTGGTTGATCAGCATGCTGGTTCTCTCTCACCATTACCGGGTAAAAACATTGCAATAATCCGCGGTTGGCCAAACACGGACAGCAGATTCGCGGACTAACTCACCGCATGCGTCCAGACTGAGAAAAAGTTTCAGCTCACAATCATTCCTGACTAGGTGAATCCTCGGCCGATCATGCTTACAATGCAGTCAGCAGATTGTTCCATTTTTCCATTTCCCAGAGGTAGCTGCCGCGATGCGTGACTCCCATTCCATCAATCGCCGTGTATTTCTTGAATCCACGGCCGCAGCGGCAATCGCCACCGGTTCTGTACTAACCTCAGGTTTAGGGGCTGCCGAAGCGAGTCCCGCGACAACTGCTGAGTCCGTTGTAGGAACGCTTTATTCAACGCTCAACGACCAACAGAAAAAAAACATCTGTTTCGACTGGGACCATCAGGACAAGAAACGTGGCTTATTGAGAACCTTCGTAGCGAACAACTGGAACATTACGAAACCGGAAATCAACGATGATTTCTACACAGATGAACAGCGGGAATTGATTCGAAACGTCTTTGAACAAATCATTCATCCGACATGGCACAAGCGTTACTATCAGCAATTGGAAGACGATGCCGGTGGATTTGGTAACGAACAGTCGATCGCAATCTTCGGCAAGCCTGGGGATGGCAAGTTTGAATTGGTTCTCACTGGACGACACATGACGCTGCGTTGCGACGGCAACTCAGCCGATCATGTTGCCTTTGGCGGGCCCATCTTTTACGGCCATGCTCCAGAGTTCACCGAGAACTCGGGACATACGGATAACGTTTTCTGGAATCAGGCAGTCGAAGCGAATAAGCTTCACAAGATGCTGAGCGGCAAGCAGCAGGAACAGGCTCAAGTTGCCAAGACACCACGCGAGCAGGCAGTGGCGTTCCGGGGGCCCAAAGGCGGAATGACAGGACTGCCCGTGACTGACATGAGTTCCGATCAGAAAGAACATCTGCAGAAAGTCCTCGGCACATTGACTGAAATGTACCGAACCAGTGATCAGGAAGAAGCGATGCAGTGCCTCGCAAAGCAAGGCGGACTTGATACCTGCGCCCTGTCTTTCTACACCGACCATGATCTTGGCAAGGATGGCATCTGGGACAACTGGCGTCTCGAGGGCCCATCTTTCGTTTGGCACTATCGGGGCGCACCCCACGTGCACGTCTGGGTGAACGTCGCTGACTCGGCTGACGTTAAAACAAATGCCTAGTGCAACTGCAACAAACGATGCTTGAACAGATGAAGGGATTGGATGTAACCAATCCCTTTTTCATTGACTAAAACCCCTGATTGGTCAAGGCTGCACTTGCACCGTCAGGGGTTCACGAATGCTGTGTGATTTCCGTCGATGAATCGGCGATCACCAACATCCGGGCAACGTCAAACACATTGAACCTCAGCAATTCTCTTGAGTAGTGTCAAGGCGAATCGGGTTTTGAGCATGACGCTCAACCATGAAATAATTTTGTCGCTTGCCTGAACGCTATATTTTGAGGATGCTAAAAGGGCGTCACACACACACACTTTAAAGAGAGATTATTCGATGCGTGGATTCGCTTACGTGATCGCCGTTTTGGCGGCTGTTGGAATCATGATTGGGATCGTGTCCTTTCCCAGCCAGAGGATGCCAAGCACTTTAGAAGAGGGTGCTCTCGGGGTATCGGCAGAGCCAGTCGCTGCCTCGCCGGAATTGATGGCAAAAGCCGGAACCCTGACACTTGCCGTGCCGACGATGCATTGTGAATTTGCCTGTTTCCCAAGGGTCAAAAAGACGCTGGAAGAAACCAATGGCATTCAGTCAGTTGAATTGGCAACTCAAAAAGAAGAAGGTGTGCTCGACAATCGCCAAGTGATCGTCAATTACGATGCCGGCTTCGATCTTAATGCTGCTTTGGTTTCGTTGGTTGAAGAAGGATTCGCTGATTCCAACGTGGTCCAGTGACCCCGAAACCGAATTCCGAATACACCAACACGGGTGTCCTGCTGGTCGGACACGGGACTCGCGATGCCATCGGAACTCGTCAGTTCTTTGAATTGGAAGAACGGCTATCAGAACGACTTCCGGCGATCCCAGTCGCCGCAGCTTTATTGGAGTTTCAAACGCCGACCATTCCCGAAGCATGGAATCAGCTGATTTCGCTGGGAGTGACGCACATTCACGTCGCTCCACTCCTGCTATTCGCTGCGGGGCATGCCAAACAGGACATTCCAGCAATCCTTGCCGAATGCCAGGCAGAAGATCCCACTCTCACGTTCGATCAGTCGCGACCCCTATCTCGACACGCTGCCATCATTGATTTGGTATTGCAGCGACTGGGCGAGACTTTGGCAAGTTGCCAACACCCACCGCGGCGGACTGTGATTGTCATGGTTGGAAGGGGTAGCCACGACCCATGCGCGCAGGCTGACATGCGCATCTTGAGTGAGATTACAGCGAGAAAAATTGATGTTGCGGAGGTGGTCACCGCTTTTTACGCAATGGCGGAACCGCGTTTACCAGCGATTCTGGATGAGGTTGCTGAGACCGGTAGATTCGATGCGGTTGTGGTTCATCCACATCTGCTTTTCGAAGGCAGGCTGAATCAGGCAATCATTCGTCAAACCAAGGAGGCCGCCGTTAAATATCGATCACTTCAGTGGCTAACGTCCGCCTATCTGGGCCCGGACGCTTGTATTGCTGATGCCATCGCCGCGAGGATTGGCATGACTTGATGACCCTGTCCTGCCGGCATGACTACTCGCGGGCCAAATTGATCACTGCATCTGCCAGCACACGATCGTCAAGTTGTGTCACCGAAACTTGAGCGCCTCGAAACCACTTCATGGCAGGTGCTACATAGTCAGCTGGTGCGTTCGGGTCCGCCACAGGTCCATTCCATGCGGTACTGATCCATTGCCCATGGGTTAAAGAAAATTCGAACTGTCCACCTAAGCTGCATTGCACGTCAGTTCCCAGTATGCGTCTCACAGCCGGCAGCACCTGATCTGGCGGCAGCTGAAACTGACTGGTGATCAAGTCAAGAAAATGGGCTGTCGCCATACTGCTGGTCCGGGCACGTGAATACAGCTGCCCATTGACCCATCCCTCGATTTGACTGCCATTCAAGTCACCAATCGCAGCGCGAATCTGAGCCGAGTTCGGAACATCGGTGGCAGCCAGAAAAGGCAGGCTTTGAGTGATCACATCTGGCTGGAAAGAGAGAATGCTGAATTGTCCATCTGAAAACCGATACAAACCACCGAGCAGGCGACTCATCCCAGGCCCGACCGGCTGCCCACGTCCGAGGCCAAGCGGCAGACGGTCAAGCGTGCTCGGTTGGGGCCAGGCACCAAGATAGCCAGGCAACTGCCGGAGGGCGAAATACGCTTTAATGATCCCCTCGAACTGTTCCGGAGTTGGGGGCACAGTGTCCTTAATGGCGGCGAACAGGTGAGTCGGCGGCCCCACTTGCTCAGAAGCAACGTGTGCCTGCACTGCGATAATATCATCAGGCGCGAATTGCATAGCGACCCGAGTCGGTGGTCCCAACTGCTTTGCGTACTTGCCGTATTTCCCCGGGTCGAACGGGGCTACTTCCGCGTGAATGGTAATTCTCTCAAGCTTTGAATCAGCATCATTTTCATCGCGATGGATCCCCAACATGATTGGATCCATACTCGCAAAGCGATTGCTGTACTCATTTGCAATCCGGCTGTACCAGGCAAACTCCTCTGGTGTCACTGATTCGATCTCAATATCCGCTATCGGCAGAAATGTGCCGCGTGCTCCCCGTTTCGTATCGAGTGCATTGTCACCCAACTCAAATACACCGCTACCGTCAGCTCGAAGGCCAAAGTTTGGGGGCAGGAACCCCTCTGCTGTCAGCCTTTCGACTCCCTGTTCGCTTCGAGGCATTTTCGACTCCACTGAGCCCGCCATTCTTGCCAGTTGCAGCAGCGAAACATCGGCTTTGGCAAACATCCGCCGCCGCAACTCGATCAAGTATTCGGGTGACACCAGACCACGGAGCATTGCCGGGGAAAAGTATGCAAAGATCGTATCTTCGCGTTCAAGGGGCATCAGCTTTCGGGCCAGCATGAATTCAGGTGTCGCTGCGAGCGAACGTCCCGTATTAGCGACATCAATAAATTGCTCTGTCAGTTTGCGACTATTGCTGACGAAGATATAGTCACCATCCTGAGTCAGAAAAGAACGCACGCGATTATCACTGCTGCTAAGCAAGCTGACATCGCGACCGTCGATCTTGATATTTTCAAGCGTGACTGAGGCATCTTCGTTGGCGAGTTTGGTACGGTCACCATTGATCGACGTCTTGAGCAGAAAACCATTTCTCGACTTGATCAAAACGCCCATGCTGGCTCCGTCAGTCAGAAATAGATCTCTTCCTATCAACGCTTGATCCTCGATGACGGTTCCACCCAACATTCGCGACAACTGCGTCATTTTCATGTGCAGTTGAGTTTCAAGCCGTTCCGCGCTGTCATTCACAATCCCACGCAGTGTGATCATGCGTGTGATGTCGCCGCCATGCGCATCGGTCAAATCCTGAAACCAAAGATAGTTCTGGAAGGACCCATACCTGATGTAAAAACAGTCGGGCGGGACTCTTTTTGCAATTGGCTCAACCACAGCATCTTTGACATCACTGCGAACTCCTTCGGAAAACCAGCGAGGCGGTGCGGGCAAGGGCTCAGAGGGTACTTGGGCCGGCTGCATTCCGGCGGCTGCCTGGCCGAACATCGATTCACCAAGCCCGTCCACTCCGCCAATCAGTTTTAGCGTACTCAGCAATTGATCTTCATTTTGCTCTGACTCGGCATACCAGTTCGGCAACGGTAACCCGGTGCGTCTCGATAACATTGCAATCAGGTACAGTTGTACAATCGCAGGGTGGTCGGCGGCTTCGACTTGCTGCTGAGCGGCATTCGTGTAACCCGTCCACCAGGTTCTGAGCACGCTTGCGTGAACGGCAGGATCCTGCCGGGGAACAACCGGATAATTCCCGATCACGCCCTGTTGATCAGACAGAGTGACAGTCAGCGGTTCCGCACCCAAGAACAGGAACGACACACGACGCGCAACAGTCTGTTGCAACAGCTCATCACCACTGGCCAATTCCCGAATCAGACTACCGACTCGATTCAAAAGCCGTCCTCCACCTGCCTCAGGAGCCGGACGATCTGATGGTCGGCCCAGAGTGATCAGGTCGTTGGATACCGGATACAGAACACGTCCATCGCTACCACTAACGCGGAGGGCGGGAAACGTTCGACCGAACATGGCAGAATCAAGTGGCATTTCGATCGTAACAACGCCGAAAGGCTCCCCCACCGCTGCCGTGACGAAAACATCTTCAGCCAGAACGTCGGATGCGGCAGCCAAAGAAACCATGACAAACAGAAAACCGGCGGTGCAGGGCAGCGTGAACCGATCATGGGGTGGTCGAGAATGAGTTCGCATATCGAAGTACATGTTTGGGGTTCTTGGCCCAGTCGGCTGGTCATGCCGGCTGCGAGCAAGTCGGTTCGATCGTGATTCGGTCAATCTGGTCGCAAGGTGAGCCGCTGTCCAGCAGACCATTGTGTGCCAGACACCACCGAATGCGAACCTGAGGCCCCTCTTGAACCTCATAAATCCCGTTGGGTCGATCGATTGGCGGTCGGATTGGTCTGGGGGGCGATGGAAAGCTGAGTGATCCTTCCTGCATCAGGATCATGCCCATGAGTCGGCTGTTTTCCGCAGTCTCCTGCGGGAACACAGTAACAGCCAACACAGGGGCTGGCCTCGTGCAGGCTTTCTGGCGGTGCGGGGTCGTCTTTCTGCGTGGGTCGGGGATAATGTCGGCTGATTCATGCACGAACCTCGTGCATTATTAAGTTTCTGAAGCCATTGGGACAATCGATCCGTGAAAAGCCCCTCCCGCAGCGGTGTTTTCCAAGCCAGCACCGACAAACGGCTTGAAGCCTTTGCTGAGAGCATTAGTTTCGATAGCCGCTTGTATCAGCATGATATTCGAGGCTCGATCGCTCACGCCGAGATGCTTTCCAGCGTTGGATTATTAACCCAAGATGAATTTTCGCTGATCCGCGACACTTTGGTCCAAATTGAGTCCGAAATTGGTGCCGGACAGCTGCCGTTTCGGTTTGAGCTGGAAGACATCCATATGCATGTCGAGCAGGCCCTTATCGATCGAATTGGTGATGTCGGACGCAAATTGCACACTGCGAGAAGCCGTAACGACCAGATCAGCACCGATATCCGAATGTGGGTCCGGGAGGCTTTGGATGGGATCGACGCAAGACTAGAATCATTGCAGCGTGCTTTTCTCAGCCGATGCGACGATGATTATGACATCATTCTTCCCGCCTACACACATCTGCAACGAGCCCAACCGGTTCTAGCACCCCACTACTGGCTGGCTTACATCGAAAAGTTTTCCCGCGACCGTGAACGTATCGCCGACTGCCGGCGACGGGTGAACCAATGCAGCTTGGGTGTTGCCGCCGTTGCCGGCACAACGCTTCCCATTGATCGAGAACAAACTGCCCGCCAACTCGATTTCGAAGGTGTCACCGCCAACAGCTTGGACACCAGCAGCGATCGTGACTTCATGCTGGAAAGCGCATTTGTTCTGGCCACGATCGCATCCCACCTGAGTGGCTGGGCAGAAGAATGGATTTTATGGAGCACGGTGGAATATAACTTCATCAAGATTCCTCAGGAATTCTGCACCGGCAGCAGTATCATGCCACAAAAGGTCAATCCCGATACTCTCGAATTAATCCGCGGGAAATCAGCACGTGTCATGGGCAACCTGCAAACCCTGATGCTATTAGTCAAGAACCTGCCTCTGGCTTACAACCGTGACTTGCAGGAAGACAAGCCCCCCCTGTTTGATTCTTTTGACACTGTTCTGGCGATGCTGGACCTGGCCGCACCGATCGTTTCAGGCAGCGTGCTGCAACGTGATTCCATCGCAAGTCGCCTGGAGCGAGGTTATCTGGACGCCACCACGCTCATGGAGTGGATGATCCAAAAAGGTGTGCCACAACGCCGTGCCCACCATTTGGTAGGTGCCATTGTGGGTGAAGCCATGCAGCGAGACGTGCCGTTGGCTGACTTAACTCTTGAGTTGCTGCAAAGCCATGCTGCCGAGATCGACGACACTGTCTATGAGGCCTTGGGCTGCAAGAATTCAGTAGCGGCTTTCTCCAGCTATGGATCAACCGCTCCCGATCAGGTCCGGCTGCAGATTGACCGCTGGAAAGCACGCCTGAACAGCTCAGAAAAAACCTGATGCGTCCTCATGACAGACGGTGCACCGGAACAAGTGATCTGATCGATCACATGGCTATTTGCCTGTATGACCACCACATGACGAACACCGTGATACCGATCAGTATCAGTGAGTAAATGATGACCACAATGGACCACAGCAGTCGTTCAGTTGAACTAAAGTTGCGGTTCATCCATAGCAGTGGCAGGCCAAGAAAACCAGTGACGACGAACAAGGCTGCCAAGACTGCATACTTGTTCTGGATCAGATTCCCGCCACCCTCGGCGGGTGCAAGTGGTGCGTGACTAACCATCGGCATGGCCTCCTGATTACCGAAAACAGGTGGTGCCGCCCGTTGTGCCTCGATGGGCGATTCTCGATCCGATTGCTGACTCATGGTGATGACTCCTCACCCTCGTTGCCTTCGTTTGCGAGGCGTTTTTGCGCCTTGGCTACCAGCGGGGCCACATTTCCGTTGTTGCCGTACAACTCCACAACGCTATACCAGATTTTCCGTGCGGCGACACCCTTACCACTTTCATAAAACTCTTCCGCCTGATCAAGCTTGACCTGAATGATTCGGGCAGCTTCACCCTGTTCGGATCCTTCCTCCTCGATCAGCACGATCTGTCTGCGTGCCAGATTCACAAAGGGCTCGTATTTTTCATCATCAGCCAACAATGTTTCCATGCTACGGTAACGATCCAAAGCAGTTGCGGTGTCCCCAAACCTCTCGAACTGATGGGCTTCTGCATAGAGTCGTTCCCCTTCATGGGTGAGAGGAATATTCCTTTGCAGTTTCACCGACAAGACATTCTCTGCCTGCAGCATATTGACATGATCAATCTGTTCCCGAGCCCAATCCACATGAGCACCATCAGGATACTTGTCCAACATCGGCATCAAATAACTCACCTTTGCCTTATTCATGGCATTGCGATTTTCCCGAGCCAATAATTCTTCAGCCTTGGCTCTCATTTGAGTCTCATTCAACGGCCAGAATGTGTAGGCAAACATGAAACACACAACGAACAGACCCGCGATCAAAAACAGGGGTTGGTCATGCCACGCGGGTGAATCGACAACCTCATCCTTGTCGAATTCCAAAGCACCGTGGCCCAACAGGATGCGAGCCTCATCTCTTTCTTTTTGATCAGTAACATTGAGCGGACTGAATCCCTGCGAAACATGCTCAGCGACGCCAACACGGGACATGGATCGGCGTCGAACTTCTTGCAAAGCAAGGCTCACCGCTGCTGCTCCATGTGGCCTTTCTGCTGGATTCTTTTCCAATAGTTGCATCACCAATTTGTCCAACCACACCGGGCAATCCATGACGATTGATGCTGGACTCTGGGGTAATTCATAAAGAGTGTTCCCCTTCACTTCTTCCACCGAAGTACCCGAGACGGCAAAGCGGCCCGTCAACGCCGTGTACAACGTTGCGCCGAGAGAATAGAGATCACCGGAAACAGAGAAAGCGTTGGAATCCTCCGCCAATTCAGGCGGCCAAAATGAAACTTCCTGAGGCGTTGGCGGACGATTCGTACGAAATAGACTCGCTACCCGATCAGCTCGCACATCGATCAACACGGGACTCAGCCCTGCAAAGAGAATTTTCCTTGGCTGGAACACCCCGTAAACAAGCTGCTTCTCATGAAGCAACTGCAAAGCGGCTATCAATGCTTCGGCCAAATCCAATACCGTTTCCCAGGGCAAGCGGGTACGCCGCTCCAACTCGCTGGACAGGGTTGGCCCCTCGATCAACTCGTGAGCCAGATAGGCTTCCGCTTCCTCAAAACCACCACCGTAGCAACGCACGATGGCGGGATGTTGAATCTGTTTCAACACTTCCCACTCTCGGGCGAATGCTGATCGTGCCTCCGGTGTTCCACCAAAGGGTGCTGCGAACACTTTGACCGCAACAGCTCTCTTTAACTGGACATGAACCGCCCGCCACACCGCACTTTGGGAAGGATGATCACCAAGTTTGGATTCAATCGCGAGTGGTCCAAGTCGGCTCCGAGGCATTACGGGTGATCGCGAGTCAGGGGATAAGATGATTCAGAAGAGGCCAAGTAGGAACAATTATACTCACGCAGCAGAGCACAGAGCACCATGACAGACAGTGAATGTTACCCTCATTCCTTCAGATCGGTGCCGAGATCCAAGTCGCTGCACCTGCCTGCCATCTTGATTCCGAGCCGCTTCGGACTCAACAGTAATGTACCAAGGGTGCAAAACCGCTCAACCGAGGCGGCCAGAAGCTTCCATTTGATCTTCCAGGTGAGCAAAAAAAACCGCTTTGTCAGACTGATAAGCCGCCAGCTCACCTTCTCCGCTCCGCCAACGGGCAACCTTGGCTTCTTCAAAACGAAGCGCCGTCTCGTTGTGGGTCCGCAACCAGTCTCGCATCCGGATCATCCTCTGCCAGCAAGCAGAATCCTGAATCACAAGCCACACCCGATGTGTGGGATCTGGTTGTGCAACCGACACATGACGAGGTTTCGTCAAGATAATAGCCTCCGATGACCAATCCGGTGAATCCCCGATGCGAAAGTTCAAACCCTCGATAAGTTGCGCAGCAGTGGCAAGAGAATCCTCCTCCACCGCTGCGGCCAGAACGTCAATGGTAGGCCGCGAAATGAGACCGGAAATCGCCGTGCTACCAACGTGCTCCACCGCCGTCACCCAACCCTCGCAGCTGTGCAGAATGCTGCTCCTCGTTTGCTGAAATTCCTGACGCCAGCGGGGATCGTAATGCATCAGACGTACTTGTTTTTCTTCCATGTAAATTTTGCTCTCTCTGCTAAGAGGGGATGAGCATGACCGCAGGCGAATAGGTACGCGGTATTGTCTGAACAACGTCAAGTCATCCCGCTCCCGCCTCGGTAGATTAGCTACAGCGAGCCTGACCAGAATGCTCCGAAAGCAGCGGATCTCCCAGAATAGTACGCTCAGAGTCGGATCGATTGCATCCAAGCAGGGTGCCCAACGATGCTTGCATGAATGTCTGGGCAAACTTTAAAAACCGGTATTTTACGATGAAATCAAGTTAGAATGCGGTGGATGATTTCAGTTTGGCTGGTTTACTAGACACTGACTCGGAATTCGGGTGCCACTGACCCGCAAATTCCGTCACACTCGAAACTGGGCAGGTTTCTTACCCTCAACTGGAAAACGACGTACCCATGACGCGGCTGCTACAAGGCCTGTTTGCATCGATGAGCCTCGAGCGGAAATGTCTGCTCTTCTTTGGCTCCGCCTTGATGGTGCTGATGTTTGGTGCATTCCTTGTGGTCGAGAAACTGGGGCGTGAACTGGTCCAACAGACGACTCAGCAACATGCGAAAGATTTCGCAGCGATTCAACTTTTGCTGCTCCACGATGACGCCATTTGGTCAACTCGCCATCCAGACAACGAAAATTCTGAAACTAGCCCCAAAACAGTCTTAGCCGACCTGCGAAAAACCATCCTCTCAAATGGGGTTTCCTCGAGCGACGGGGACCAGAGCGAAAGTGACCAAAACTAC
This sequence comes from Rubripirellula sp., assembly GCA_028823035.1. Lineage (GTDB taxonomy): Bacteria > Planctomycetota > Planctomycetia > Pirellulales > Pirellulaceae > Rubripirellula. The sequence goes on along the minus strand of JAPKCI010000105.1, from coordinate 1,592 downwards.
GGTAACGTGGCACCTAACCTTGAACATGAGTTTCTTGGTCTCAGCGACTCAATTCAATACACAAAGCTTCCAAACCGGGAAACGCCTTTAAATCCGATCGAAGCTTCGAAGCTGCAAGAGTTAAGAGCAAAGTCGGTCGATTTCTTTACGGACTTCATGCGTGAAAATCGGCCCGATCTGACTGAGCCGATCGAGTTTGATGAAAATGAAGCCATGAGTCAAATTGGCCCAAACCTCAATAAACCGCTGTTCGGTGAGTACGAAACGGATGACGGCCATTGCGTCTATCTCATCCCTGTACTCTTCAAGCCATCGTGCCTGATATGCCACTCACCCAAAGGAACTGGGATTTCCTTTGACCCAAATACATCACCGAAAAAGCGAGCTGAACAAATCCCGTTTCGGGTGCATAAAGTCACGATGCCGTACGAAGCCACCCGTGATTCAAAAACCTCAATCAGAGCTATTGTGGTCGCCTTGGGAATGCTGATTGTGGCAGTCACACTGTTCGTTCTGCACACAATCGTGCGTCATCTCGTGCTCTACCCGATGTATCATCTGCGCGATGTCAGCGACGCGATTACACACGGCGACACAAATCAACGGGCAACAATCGAAACAGAAGACGAATTCCGTGAACTGGCTGACGCCTTCAATCGCATGTTGCGTCACCTGACAGAAACACAGGAACAGATACAGGAAGTCAATACTGAGCTTGATTCACGTGTTGATCAGCTGGCACAGTTGAATCTGCAACTGTACGAAGCCAATCGACTAAAGAGCGATTTTCTGGCTAACATGAGTCACGAACTGCGAACACCACTGAACAGTATCATCGGATTTTCAGAGGTACTGCAGGGTATCGATTCCCTCAATGACAAGCAGCGACGCTATGCGTCCAACATTCAAAAGAGTGGACGTCTGCTATTGGAGATGATCAATGACATCCTCGACTTGGCCAAGGTCGAGGCCGGAAAAATGGACGTCAAATCAAGTGAGTTTGACCTTGGTCGTCTTGTTTCTGCCCAATGCGACATGATTCACTCACTTTCTGAAGACAAGAACATCTCATTGTCAGTCGACGTTCCAGACAATCTGCCCAAGGCCTATCAAGACCCCAATAAGCTGGGTCAGATTCTCAACAACCTCTTGAGCAATGCGATCAAGTTCACACCCGAAGGTGGCATGATTACTGTCACGGTAGCTGATCTGGACAAGGGCCGATTCAAACTTCTGATCAGCGATACAGGGGTTGGCATTGCTGGTGAGGACCAGTCAATTATCTTCCAGAAGTTCCGCCAAAGCCGCAAAGTGCTGGACGGAGAAGGACTGACCCGAGAATTCGCCGGCACTGGATTGGGGCTCTCAATCGTTCAGGAACTCGCCAAACTGCTCGGTGGCGAGGTCCATTTCGAAAGCGAACTTGGTCGCGGCAGTTCATTCTGGGTGACGCTCCCATGGCGATTGTTGGAACGCCCCCACCTTGATTTGGGGCAAACACTGTCAACCATCGATGAGACGCCCGCTGTTTCCACTTGATCCTGGATTCAAGTCACGCTTCAAGATCCTGGATTCAAGTCACGCTTCAAGAT
>JAPKCI010000385.1 GCA_028823035.1 Rubripirellula sp. | reverse complement strand
CACAGTTTTCTTGCACAGTTTTCTTGCACAGTTTTCTTGCACAGTTTTCTTGCACCACGAGAGATTTGCCTCTCAACGGGTGAGTCGATGCAATTCGCGAAGGGCGTCAGCGAGTGCTCCGAACTGTTCCGGTCCAATCAGCAAAGCGCGATGGTCCATGACCACCAATTGCTCTGCAAGCAGGTCGGCTATGGGCGTAGGGAACGGCTTTCGGCACCGTCGTGAGCTAGATTTCGACATCGAGCGAAAGCCCTCACCCAGCGGCAGACCAAGCTTGAGTCCAGCGGCGATCACCTGTTGACGTGCCTCATTGGACGGCACCAGCCAGGCAAACTTGTAATAGGCGGGCAGGTGGCTAATCCTGTCTTCTGCCACAGCGGTCTCTTGAGGATTGATTGCGGGATCGCACAGGGGAACCCATCCGTGCAGATCGGGGAATAGATCCCGTACCAAGAAACGGGCAACGCGGCTTCGGATGAGGGTCAATTCATCAAGCCGGTCAAGCTGGGGTCCGATCACTGCAGCTTGCAGAGGCGCCAGCGGAAAAGTGTCTCCTGGACGATCCAAGAGTCCGCCGAGGCGGGCAGCCAAGCGGTCATCGTTTGCCAGAATCGCGCCACCACTGCCTGCTGAAATCAACTTACTGCCACCGAAACTGAGGGTTCCCATGTGGCCAAAGCTTCCCACGGGCTGATTTTGGATCCGCCCTCCAATCGCCTGGCAAGCATCCTCAATCAAGACCCAGCCATGCTGATCGCAAATTTGCCGCAAGCGGGCCATCTCTGCGAAACTACCATGAAGGTGCGATGCGACAACGGCCCGAACACGTTCACCGGCAGCAGCGGATAGTTGTTCTGGACACAGTGTGGGTGAAATTCCAGATATTTGAGTCGCTTCATTTGTGGTTGGAATGGGACTACCAGTGGGGGTTTCGCTCAAGACGGGAGCGTCGTTTTGCCATTCGGTGACATCAACAAGTACCGGTTTAGCACCGAGTAATTCGACGGTGCGGAAGTTACCGGGGAAATCGTAGGCTGCGACAATGACTTCGTCGCCAGTGCTGATCTGGCAGCATCGCAAGGCAAGCTCCAGGGCAGCTGTTCCACTGCAGCAGAGGCGAACCTTGCTGCAATCGAGGTCGCTGGCCAGCCTTTTCTGTAGCGATTTTGCCAACATTGTGTGGTACTGCCCCCATTCGCCGGATCGGATCGCGGCGAGGGCGGCGGCTTCGATTTCTGGCCAGTCGGGTGGCCAGGCGGGACATTCAAAAGTCATCGTTTGAGCTGGAATGGTGAGAATGTGACCAGATTTGCAGGGTGAGTTTAACTTCAACCGCAGCTATGCCTGACATTCCGCAGGAGGAAGTCGGGAAGGGGGCGGAAGACGAAAAGTCGCGATATCTGGCAAAAGGAGAGTGAACAACGGCAAATTTCAGGCATTGCCAAAAATTGCTGGGCTTGTGACGTTTTTTTACCTTTCATATCATGTTCAATTCGCAAAAAGGCCCTCGTGAAGGGTCTGTGCGACCAATTGCCGGGGAAGTCTTGCGGTCAGTGACCGTAACGAGGAAACTTAAGTGGCTGGTCGTTAACTGCCACTATCGCCGCAAAAAACGCGGAAGGTCGACGCTTGATCATAGAGAATGTTGTAGCAGTTCCAGTTCTGTTTATCGGGCTTCTCGCTCAGGAGGATGCTGGTGCGCAGGAACCGGCAGGTTTGGGTTTGCTTTTTCAAAATCCACTTCTTCCAATCGGGATCCTATTCTTCCTGTTCTACTTCATCGTGCTCGCTCCCGAAAAGAAGCGGAAACGTAAAGAGCAGGCGATGCTGGCGCGAATCTCTAAAAACGATCGTGTTGTCACCACAGGTGGTATCCACGGCGTGGTGGTTGCAGCACCGCCTGAGAGCGATGTGGTAACGATCCGAATTGATGACAAACAGAATGTCCGAATCCGAGTCAACCGATCGGCTATCGCCCGACTTGGTGGTAGTCAGGGGGCGGATAAGCAAGAGAGTAGCGGCACTGCGGACGAATCCACTGGCAGCGACAAATCCACTGGCAGCGACAAAGAATAACGACCGGCAATGATGCCGTGTCACAGAAGTGGGGCCCGATGATGGGGCCGCTTTCCCAAAAGCGATCTGTTAGCAGAGCCCAAAGTAATACAACCACGAATCCTCGATTCAGAAAATAACGATGGACTGCTCTTTTTTGACCAACAATGCATTCAACTGCCTGACACTCGCCCAAGCAGACCCCCCGTTCCTTATCTTCGGGATTTCCATTGCGCAATTAGGTGCCGTGGCAGGGGTGTTCGCAGTACTCATCTTGCCGTTTGTATTTGGCAATTTTATTGCCAAATCGCTGAAGATGCCGAATTATGGAACGCGGCTTGGTTGGATCTTGCTCGCGATTACGGCAAGCGTTGTTGTGCTGGCCATCAAACGCCCTGGGCTTGGGGTTGATCTCAGCGGAGGCACGATTCTGGTTTATGAGCTCGACCCCGAAAAGTTGCGGGATTTGGCTGAGGAAGGTGGGCAGCGAATCAAGTCAGAGGATTTGATTGAGCCTCTCACGCGGCGTATCAATCCCAGCGGCACCCAAGAAATCGTGCTTCGCCCCTACGGTGACAAGCAATTAGAAATCATCGTCCCGGAAGTAGATCAATTAGAGGTTGATCGCATCAAGAAATTGATTGCGGAGGCGGGTGTTCTGCAGTTTGCAATCGTTGCCAATACAACTGACCACACAACAGAAATCGAAGCAGCGCGTACTCAGGCTAACGAAGCGGATCTTGGCGTGCGAACCAAGACAAACGTCACGGCGGATCCCTCGGATAAATCGAGTCCGAAGATTGCCTTTTGGGCGAACGTGGACCGTGAGAAAAAGGGTGTTGACGGATCGGTGGATCCATTCAGGGTGGATGTTAGCCGCGGGCTTGTTCGGAACGGCAGCACGGGTGAAATCCTCTCGCTGGCAAGTTACTACGGCTACCTCAACCGCCTCGGCATTGGAGGCGATGGTCAGGCTCTGGCGGATTGGGCCGATAGTGAGGGCATCAGCGGCCTCGAAGTGTTGATGGTTTACGACGAAGACCTCGATGTGACAGGTAGCGATTTGGCATTCGCTGCCAGCACCTTTGATCAGAACGGATCACCCGCAGTCGCCTTCACCCTGACTGATCTTGGTTCCGGTAAATTCTTTGCTCTGACAACCAACAATGCTCCGGTGGGTGACCGCCAAAGGCAGTTGGGTATTGTACTTGATGACAACCTGCTTTCGGCGCCTAATATATTGCAACCAATCCGCAAGGATGGTCGCATCACCGGTAGCTTTACACGAGAAGAAGTTCAGTCGCTCGTGCAGATTCTGAAGGCGGGCCAGTTGCCGACAGCCTTGACCAAGCAACCCATCGCTGAAAACCAGATCGATGCGACACTTGGTGCCGACACTATCACCAAAGGGGTGAGGGCCATTACCGGTTCTCTGTGCTTAGTGTTGGTGTTCATTGCCGTTTATTACAGGTTTTCCGGCATTGTCGCTTGCATCGCTTTGGTCATGAACTTGGGGATGATTCTCGGCACGATGGTGCTGATCAATCAACCGTTGACCTTACCGGGTTTGGCCGGATTGGTGTTGACGGTGGGTATGTCTGTCGACGCGAACGTGCTGATCTTTGAACGCATTCGAGAAGAACTCAAAAAGGGGGCAGCGTCACGGATGGCAATTCGCAATGGATTTGCCAAAGCGTCGGTTACAATCATCGACGCTAACCTGACGACGCTGATCACTGCGATCGTGCTCTATGCGATTGGTACCGATCAGATTCGCGGATTTGCTGTGACCTTGATTCTTGGCATTCTGTTCTCGATGTTCACGGCGATCTATGTTTCACGTACGCTATTCGACATTGCTGAGCGTCACGGAAAAATTTCCCTGAAGATGTCTGACATGGTCAATGCCATTCGTGCATGGATTTCGGGCGATGGAGGAATGGACTTCATAGGCAAAGGGAAAATGACCCTCGCTATCTCAGGCATCCTTTTGGTCGTTGGGGTGGCGTCGCTGTTCGTGCGAGGAAAAGGCATCTTCGACATCGATTTTGCTGGTGGTTCTTCCGTTCAGTTCAGGGTCAGTTCCACAACCACCACTGACGCGATTCGGGCTATTGTTAAAAAGACGATGGTCGATGAAGACAAAAACAACGCAAAGATCCCGTTCACAGTGAATGGAGTTTCGATCGATGGTTCTGTCGGGACGTGTTTTAAGGTCGATTCATCGCAGGAAAATTTGGGTGAATTGAAAGATGCGGTCATCAAAGCGTTTGAAAACAGTGATGTTAAACTGGTGACCTACAGTGTGAAGCGAATTAATCCTGAGGACGTTGGCAATGAACAGTCGTGGGTCTCACCCAACGACAATGGCGTCATGTTGATTGCTGCTCCCCTACAGGAACCAGAAGCGACTACGCCACAGGAACCAGAAGCGACTACGCCACAGGAACCAGAAGCGGCTGCGCCACAGGAACCAGAAGCGGCTACGCC
>JAPKCI010000384.1 GCA_028823035.1 Rubripirellula sp. | reverse complement strand
GACGTCGACGCGAGCCAGTCATTGACGTCGACGCGAGCCAGTCATCGACGCGAACCAGGCATCGACGCGAGCCAGTCATCGACGCGAACCAGTCATCGACGCGAACGTTGCGACCTAGCCGATTTCGTAGCGTTCTTCTTCGGGTTGAACGATCTGCACCTTTTCGGTGTCGACGAGGTCGTAGACGTCGCTGGACTTTTGCTGTGCGATTTCGTCCATTTCATCGTCGGTTAATTCGATGTGAAACATCAACAGGCCGATCCGGACTTCTGCACCCAACGAGACAGTTGCTTTGTCTACACGGCGGCCATCCACATACACACCGTTGGTGGATCCCAAGTCACGTACCATCAGTGATCCGAATGGATCGATCAGAAACTGGCAATGCTTGCGACTGATGGATGCGTCATCAAGTGTGATGTCTGCTGATGGGCAGCGACCCACAGTGATAGGGGTAGGCAGTACCCAGTGCTGCTCGGGCATGCCACTCGCACGATTAACCAACACGAATTTGTAGCTCATCGAGATCCTCGTATTCGGAATAGGCTGGAGGATTAAAGAAGAGAAGATGTAACTGAATGTACGCGAATTGGCTTCCAGAGTCCAATTTATTAGGTGATTTTGCGCAGCAACGCATTATTTGACCTTTGGAGAGGCAGCAGGTTATGACGGTCTGCCACTCCAGTGTCCGACTACTTCGACCGCTCCTGATTTTGCGATTCGCCCCGCTATCCGTCGCCGGTTCTCGTGTGATTGAGGTTTTTTGGCTCGAATAGTGGGCTGATTTGACGGGCCGGGCTGGATAACTTGCAATCAGGAAAACTCGTTAACTCAGATTGAAATTGGATGTCTCAAAGTTCAGGACAGTAGCGGGGACCGTTCTCTCAACCGGCGTCTTTGGATGGTTTACACTGTGGATTCATGACGGAACGGGATTCAGCCCCTTTGGAATCGCCCGCTGTTACCTCCCGCCGCTGTTACCTCCCGCCGCTGTTACTTCCCGCCGCTGTTACCTCCCGCCGCTGTTACGTTGCTCATGAATCAACAGGAGTCGATCATGGTTCTTATGCGTCTCGCGATCATTGTGCTGATGCTGGTTTGTTGGTGTTGTGATTTTACGAACACACAAGCTGCCGAGCACGCTCATCATCATGGCAGTTCAGTTGAATTTTCAATTCGATCTGTTACGAACGGGCGATGGTCGGTTCCGAGTACCTGGCAACCGGCTCGTGTGCCATCGCAAGGTGATCGGGTGTTGATCAGCAAACAGACGCATGTGGAATATGATGTTCAGCAAAATGCTGTGATTCGCATGGTGCAAGTCGTTGGGACACTCGAATTTTCCAGGGACCGCGATACATTGCTGAATGTGGGTCTCCTTACTATTCAGCACACGGACGAATGTACTGAACATGGTTTCGCCTGCGATTTTGAGGGAGCAACCGACGGTCCAGGCACTCCTGTCGAGCAATGGCCAAGTCTGATCATTGGTACGCCTTCGGACCCCATTCCCGCAAAACATTCCGCTCGCGTCCGACTGCATTTTCTGGAGGGGATGGATGCAAGAGATGCTCCTGCTGTTGCGTGTTGCTCGGGCCGAATGGAGATCCATGGAAGTCCCTTGTCACGGTCCTGGGTCAAATTGGGAACTGATGTCAAGGAAGGTGATCGCACGGTCACGCTTGCTGAAAGTGTTTCGGGTTGGCGAGCGGGTGATGAGGTGATCGTGACAGCGACCACACGGGGAAGTGGCGGCATGGGATCGTTTCGCGATAAAGCCAAGGTTGCGCAGACTGAACATCGTGTGATCACCGCGATCAATGAAAAAAAGATCCAGCTTGATAAGCCGTTCGCATTTTCACATTCGGGGACAGGTGAGTTTCGAGGTGAGGTAGCCAATCTTTCAAGGAATGTCTCGATCGAAAGTGCGGACCCCACTGGCGTCCGCGGTCACACGGTCTATCACCGGTTCAGTAAAGGTGGAATCAGTCACGCACGGTTTGCTCACCTCGGTAAGGAAGGTGTGCTGGGACGTTATGCGATCCATTTTCATCTTGTGGGTGACACGATGCGAGGCAGTTCAGTGCAAGGTGCTGCCGTGGTTGATTCGCACAATCGTTGGCTGACCATCCATGGTACGCACTATCTGGTAGTTCGGGACTGCGTCGGTTATCAGAGCGTTGGGCACGGGTTTTTTCTTGAGGATGGCAGTGAAGTTTACAACCTCCTGGACCGGAATCTGGCGGTCCAGGCGTTTGGTGGTCCACGGTTACCCGGTCAGGCATTGCCGTTTGACCCCAATGAAGGTGCGGGGTTTTGGTGGGCCAATGGTTTGAACACGTTCACACACAATGTGACGGTCGAAAATGATGAATATGGCTTTCGTTATGACATGCAGAAACGGAGCAACTTTGATCCCCGGATGCCCATTCGACAGCCAGACGGCAGCGATCAAGTGGTAGATGTTCGGACGCTTCCCATTTGGCGATTTGAGGACAACGAGGTTCACACCGAAGGTTTCTATGGTGTGGTAATTGCTGCCAACGGAAATGATCAGCCTGATAATCCGATCCGCGATGAAAAGATGCTGAATAGAATCAAAAGCATCGATTGGACTGGGCCAGACATTCAGCACCCGCATCAGATTCGCAATCTCTCAATTTGGGGAGCGCATTACGGATTCAGGCCTCATAGTCCCGCGATGAGAATGGAGAACGTGCAAATCCACGATGCGATTTACGGGATCTATCGGCCTGCATTTGAGAATCATGAATATGTGAACCTGCGGATTTCGAATGTGCGATCTGAACCATTCAATCGAGGGATGGACGATGCGAGTGCACAGACAGGCAGTATCACGGTGGATGGGCTTACGTTTGTGAGTGGTTACGGAAATACTACGACACCTCTGGTGCAGATCAGTGACGTCAATATCAGCGGTGATGCTGAAACACATTTTCGCAATGTCAGGGTTGATCGGGACAAGCGTTTTACAGATCGATGGCCGTTGATCAATCGCGGAGTAGGAACACGTGTCCCGCCCATCACCAACGGTGTGCCGATCTATTTGCATGATTGGTTTGGCGAAGGCAAACATGCCAAGGTGGTCAGTCAAGCAGCAAAAGATCTGCTGTCAGATGGCAATGATTACCGCGAGGCACCGCCGCTGACGGGGAATGAGTCTCGCGTTGCTGAAGTGACAGGGGTCACTTGGCCCCGTCTGTTGGAGCCGGTGGACGATCTCCCGCCGGTAACGGTGATCACTTTAATTGAAAGCATGGGTGAGCAACTGGTTGTACATGGCATTGCCCACGACAACGGAGAGATTACCGAGGTCAGGGTGAATGGACGACAGGCTGAGATTGGGTCGCATTCGGCTGGTGTGGTCGACTGGAAACTGTCTCTTGAAAAACCCCGCGATGGACGCGTGACAGCAAGTGCCAGTGATGATGCTGGGAACCGCGAATTAACCAAGCATCTTGTTCGAATTGGGTTGTAGGTGGTGAAGCCTGCGTCGGCTTGGGCAGCACATTTGCGTCTGACGGTACCTGAGTTAGCACCACCGTTTCCTTGGCAGCACCACCGTTTCTCTGTTGGCCACACTCGGCTGGTCTCACGTCGGACGCTGCCGGCTGGCGAGTTAAAAATGGTGACCAGGTGTCGGCTTTCAGCTTGCAGGGGCGAATCAGCTAGCTTCAAGGGGAGTAGCGAGAACGGTTTGTAAATCCAAAATCGCATCGTTTTTTCGCCTTGGTGTGAAAACTTCCTTCTGCTACTCTTCGATTCGCTCGCGGTAAGATCTGTCCGAGAGCACAGCAATAAGCACCTTATGCTTGCTGTTTAGTGGTATTTCGCTGGAAAGGAGTCCAACGTGGAAACCAACCCAATTTCTGTCTGTGTCCACATCCGCTGGATGATCCGGCGTGACATGCCGGCTGTGTTAGGCATCGAGAACTCTTGTTTCGAGTTCGCTTGGAATGAAGATGACTTCATTCGCTGCCTGCGGCAGCGTAATTGCATTGGTATGGTGGCCGAAGAAGACGATCAGGTCGTCGGCTTCATGATTTACGAGCTTCACAAGAACCGTTTGCACATCCTGAATTTTGCGGTCCATGCTGACCATCGAAGGTCGGGTGTGGGTAATTCCATGCTGACCAAATTGTTGGGAAAGCTATCCCACGAGCGGCGCAATCGGATCATGCTGGAAGTCCGCGAGACCAACTTGGAGGCACAGTTGTTCTTCAAGTCGATTGGTTTTCGAGCGATTTCAGTGCTGCGTGACTTCTACGATGACACCGTCGAAGATGCCTACCTGATGCAGTTTCGCTATCAGCCCAGCGATGAAGAGTTGGCCCAGCCACACAACCGTATTTCGCGACTGGCTGGCTAGCAAGCCAGTCGTTGTCCGATTCCATTCTGCCTGTAAACGCAGGCTTTGAATCCAAACTTCCTGCCCCCAGGAAGTTGTTGGCTGTGGTAGTTTTCTTGCACAGTTTTCTTGCACAGTTTTCTTGCACAGTTTTCTTGCACAGTTTTCTTGCACAGT
>JAPKCI010000104.1 GCA_028823035.1 Rubripirellula sp. | reverse complement strand
ATCGACGCAGAGTGGGCAGTAGAGTGGGCAGTAGAGTGGGCAGTAGAGTGGGCAGCAGAGTGGGCAGCAGAGTGCCAACTTGGGTAAGTCAGGCTGCCGGCCTGAGGCAGGCAGTCCAATTGTGCCAGAACGGTTGATTTGCGTGTTTGCGTTGGGTTTGGCTACACCGGTCAAAAGAAGGTTGGCTCAACCCCCTTTCGTCCGATTGCAACCTGAAGGAAACTAGCCGTTTTCCGATCGGTCGATGAAGAAAGAGTGCGTTGCTTCGCCATGAAATATGCAATTGTGATTCCTGATGGCTGCGCAGATGAACCCCTCGAATCACTCGGTGGGAAAACGCCGCTTGAAGTGGCACGCCTGCCAGCAACCGATGCGTTGGCGACGGCGGGCATGTCAGCCTTGGCAAACAACACACCGGCACATCTGCCTGCTGGCAGCGAGGTCGCGAATCTGTGTCTACTCGGTTACGACCCGGACATTTATTTCACAGGGCGGGCTCCCTTGGAAGCGGCAGCTCAGGGAATCACGCTTGGACCTCATGATTGGGCGGTACGCTGTAATCTGGTCACGGTCGAAGATCAGGTGATGGTTGACTTCACTGCGGATCACATCAGCACAGATGAGGCCATCGAATTACTGGCAGCAGCACAGGCCAGCTTGCTGGAAGATTTGCCGATGGGTGGCCGATTTGAGTTTGTTCCCGGTGTGAGCTATCGGAACCTGTTGGTGTACCGCGGCGAAGCTGGGACGCCGGCTCCCTTTTCACGCGAGACCAGAACGATGGCACCGCATGATCTAACTGATCTAGCAGTGACGGATGAATTTCCTCGCGGGCCGGGGAGTGATCTACTGGTTCAATTGATGAGTCGTTCGGCCGAGCTGTTTGCCAGTCATGAAGTCAATCAGGCCCGTGTCGCAGCTGGAAAGAAACCGGCGACCCATGTTTGGCTGTGGGGTCTCGGTGGAGCTCCCAAGCTTCCCTCGTTTCAGGAACGTTATGGTGTCAGTGGTGTCATGATCACGGCCGTCGATCTGCTACGCGGCATAGCGGCATTGGCCGGTTGGCCTCGCATCGAGGTCGAAGGTGCCACCGGATATCTGGACACGGACTACTCGGCCAAGGGTCGAGCAGCCGTGCAGGCCTTGCAGGACTACGATGTCGTTTGTGTCCATGTTGAGGCTCCCGACGAAGCGTCTCACGAGGGACGACATGATGCCAAGATCGAGGCTTTGGAGCAAATCGACCAGCACATTATCGCTCCATTGGTAGAGGCGCTTGAGCAACAGGGTGAATACCGTATTTTGGTCACACCTGATCATCCGACACCGTGCAGCACTAAAAAACACAGTCACGGCATGGTTCCACTGGTAATTTCGGGCGCCGGTGTTCAAGCTGATTCCCAGACGAGTTATGACGAATTGGCTGCCGAAGCAAGTGGCCGCAGATTTGAAAAGGGCTGGGACCTGATGGATGAATTCATCAAGGCCTAGCGAGTGTCGCTTCAGCTTCGATGCGAGCGTTTCGCCGGCATGCTCAGTGCGGCGGACTTGGTGCGCAACGAAGCATCGAATATTCATGATTTCCTTCCCACATTAATACTGGATGGCAGTAGCTAAAGTCTCATGTCTTTGATCGTTCAAAAGTTTGGTGGCACCAGTGTTGCTGACGTCGAAAAGATTCAGGCCGCGGCCCGCAAGGCGATCCGCGCCCAACGTCAGGGTCATCGCGTTGTGATGGTGGTCAGTGCCATGGGTAAGAACACCGATGCTTTGCTCGGACTGGCTGGTGAAATCTGCGAGCAACCGCCAGCTCGCGAGATGGACATGCTGCTAAGCACTGGCGAACAGGTCAGCGTGTCTCTGGTTGCGATGGCAATTCATTCGCTGGGTGCCAAAGCTATCAGTCTGACGGGTGGGCAAATTGGCATGAAGACTGACAACAGTTTTAGCAAGGCCCGGATTCAATCGATATCGACCGACCGTATCGAGAGTTTGTTGGATGATGGCAATATTGTGGTTGCTGCAGGTTTTCAGGGGATTGATGACGATTTGAATATCACGACGCTCGGACGCGGAGGCAGTGATACAACGGCTGTAGCACTTGCTGCGGTATTGGGTGCCGATGCTTGTGAAATTTACACCGATGTGGATGGCGTTTATACGACAGACCCCCGCTTGCTTCCCGAGGCGCGTCGAGTGGATGTGATCAGCTATGACGAGATGCTGGAACTCGCCAGCCTCGGTGCCGGAGTAATGCACAGTCGGTCGATCGAATTCGCCAAGAAGTTCGGGGTCCCCATTCATGTGCGTAGCAGCTTTTCTGACACCGATGGAACGATGATCGTGGCTGAAGCGGAGTCGCACACGCAGCCCGTAAGTGGTGCCGCCATGACACCGGACGAGGCACGTGTCACCGTGCTGGGCGTGCCAGACGTTCCAGGTAAAAGCCAGCAGATATTTTCGGCTGTCGCCGAGCGGAAGATTGCCGTCGACATGGTGGTTCAGAACGTAGGTAAAAAAGGTCGTGCTAATGTATCGTTCACTGTGCCGCGGGAAGAATTGGAAGCGACGTTGCAGGCGGTTGAGTCCGTGATGGAAACCGTCGGTGCAGAGGGGATTTCGCACGACGATCAGGTTTCGAAAGTTTCGGTGGTTGGGGCCAATATGGCGACTCAAACCAGCGTCGCGTCACGGATGTTTCGAGCACTTGCCGATGCAGGTGTCAATATTCACATGATCACGACCAGTGAAATTAAGATTTCGACACTGGTATCAAAGTCGCAGGCCGCGATCGCATTGCGGGCGGTTCATCAGGCTTTTGATCTGCACCAACGCCCCGATCATGCACAGTCATGGAGCCAGATCAAGGAAGATCGGGGTGCCAAGGCTGATGTGGATGCTTTGGTCAGTCGCTTGCGCGACGATGCCCTTGAAGCGCTCACCTTGACCGGAATCTCAATCACCGGAAATCAGGCACGTGTCACTTTGCATGGCGTTCCGGACGAACCGGGAATTGCCGCTGATATGTTTGAAACGATCGGAAAAGCGGAGATCTTCATTGACATGATCGTGCAGGGATACGATGGAGATGATGGATCAACCAGTGTCAGTTTCACCGTTGATGATGATGCTCTGCAGGCAAGTCTCGATGTCGCGAACAAAATTCTTGAAAAACATGGCATGCGTGATGTTCATGGCGGCAGCGATATCGCCAAAGTCACGGTAAGCGGAATTGGGTTGCGCAGTCACACACATGTCGCCACGATGCTTTTTCAACAATTGGCCGAAGATGGCATTAACGTTGAAATGATCAATACCAGTGAACTGCAGGTGAACGCGGTCATTGATGCTCGGCGGGCTGCGGAGGCCGCTGAAGATCTGAAGCGGGCGTTCGCTGATTCGCTGCTCTAATAGCATCCCGATGGTCGGTGATTTTCGAGTATCATGGGGTATGCTCTGTTCCTGCCTTTCCTGTGAGATTCCGATGTCAGTTCCGATGCGGCTTTTTGTTTTCGCTTTGATGCCTTGCCTGTCAGTTGGCTTGCTCAAGCAGGTTGACGCGGTCGAGTCAACGAATGCAACACAGTCAGATCAAGCAGAACGTCTGAATGTGTTGTTCATCATTTCAGACGATTTGACGGCCAATGCGCTTTCCTGTTACGGCAACACAGTTTGCAAGACGCCTAATATTGACGCGTTGGCTGCACGGGGTACTCGTTTCACGCGAGCCTATTGCCAAGGGACTTACTGCGGGCCGAGTCGTGCTTCGTTCATGTCCGGTTATTATCCGCACGCTACGGGAGTGCTTGGTTATAGCAATCCGCGTCCTCAGATTGGTGATCGGTCAATGTGGTCTGAGTATTTTAAAAATAATGGTTATTACTCTGCCAGAGTCAGCAAGATTTTCCACATGGGCGTTCCCGGCGGCGTACTGCGCGGTGGCGATGGTCGCAATCATGACCGTGGCAATGGAGCCGATGATGCGCGGTCGTGGACTGAACGCTTCAACAGTCTTGGCCCCGAATGGAAGGCTGCCGGTGATGGAGAAACTCTGGAGGGCAACCCGGATGGAAAGAAGCCAGTCGTTGGTGGGAATACTTTTGTTGTGGTCGAAGCAGATGGGGACGATCTTGTACATTCCGATGGCATGACCTCTGCCAAAGCGATGAAACTGCTTGAACAGCATGGGGACAAACCGTTCTGGCTGGGGGTTGGGTTTGTACGTCCCCACGTTCCATTCGTGGCACCACGAACATACTACACTCCCTTTTTGCCTTACGCTTCGATGACGTTGCCAGAAAAACGGTCGGGCGACTGGGACGATATTCCAAAGGCCGGAATCAACTACAAAACCAGCCTCAATATGAAAATGGATATACGACGTCAAAAGAAAGCAGTGGGCGGGTATTACGCCTCGGTTGCTTTCATGGACGCCCAAGTGGGAAAAGTCATCGCAAAACTTGACGAGCAGGGGCTACGAGACAACACGATCGTGATCTTTACCAGCGATCATGGATACCACCTCGGTGAACACGATTTTTGGGCCAAGGTTTCTCTTAGGGATGAGTCAGCAGCCGTGCCGCTGATCATTTCCGTGCCGGGAAAAAAGCCAGCGGTTTGCGATAGCCTGGTTGAGCTGTTGGATCTCTATCCAACCGTCTCAAAACTGTGTGGTCTGGAGGTTCCGGAACGCCTGCAGGGAAAAGATATTTCGCCACTGCTGGACGACCCAAAGCTAAAAGTTCGTGATGCAGCGTTCAGTGTCGCGCCAGCACGCAAAGGATTTCTGCTGAGAGAAGATCGGTGGGCGTTCATTCAATACAAGGAGGATGCTTCGGGTGGGATTGAACTTTTTGATACCGTTGCTGACCCGCAACAATTTGACAACCTTGCTGAGTCTCAAGAACACCAGTCGGTAGTCAAGAGAATGCGTGCCAAAATGGTGACGAAGCTGGCTGAAGTGCGTGACAACGATCTGTAGATAGAAACTGCTGCCGATGGAAGGCAGTTCGGTGCGGCCTTTGCCAGCCCGTCTTGTCAAGGATGCCTCGTTTTACGGTAATTCGGTTCAGGGTGATTCGACCAACTTGCTCTCATCCTTTCCGGATGACTTTGCTACAGTGAGACGACTCAGGTTGTTTCCAGACCGTCGAATCTTGCTGTTGAGTTTTTTATGACTGACCAAGTCACCATTGACGATACTTTTGCCGAAGCGTTCCCAATGCGGGGCACGCGTCTGATCATCACTGCCGCAGATGCAGAATTGGCTGGCATAGCCGCGGGTGAATTTTGCGGCAATGCATCGAGTGTGATTGGATGCGACACGGAGGCAGGCATCGAAGGTCTGGTTTCCAGTGAAGAGACGATAGATGGCAGGCCTGGAGTTTCGGTGCTGGCCTTTGCCTTTGACCGCGAATCCTTGGAGAAAGCCGTGACTGCCCGTGTTGGGCAGAATGTGTTGACCTGTCCTACCACCGCTTGTTATGCCGGTTTACAGAGTGAGGCGAGGAAGGATCGGATCAAGGTTGGCTCGCAACTTCGCTTTTTCGGGGACGGTTATCAGTTTTCAAAAAAGCTCGATGACCGGCGATTTTGGCGGGTGCCGGTCATGGATGGCGAGTTTCTTTGTGAAGATGTGGTGGGGACCGTCAAAGGAATTGGTGGCGGCAACTTGTTGGTCTGTGGTCGATCACAGCGCGAGACGCTGGCGGCAATCCGGTTAGCGGTCAAAGAGATTCATGCCCTGTCGGACGTCATCATGCCCTTTCCTTCCGGGATCGTTCGCAGCGGATCCAAGGTCGGATCCAAATACAAACCGCTTAAAGCAAGTACGAATGAAAAGTGGTGTCCATCGCTGCGAGGTCAGACTGAGTCTGCATTGCAGCAGGGTGAGCAGGCAGTTTATGAAATCGTGATCGATGGATTGTCACAAAGTGCGGTCGCGGCTGCCATGGCAGCAGGGCTGCGGGCTGCTGCGGCAGCCCCCGGGGTGATGCGCATCTCTGCTGGAAATTACGGTGGAAAACTTGGCCCATACCACTTCCATCTCCATCAGTTGGAAGCCGAGGCCAAAGTTGGCGGTTGAGGATGTTTGCTGGTGAAACACCCTGCAGAATCAAAAAGGTTGGCTGAGTCTGTCGGCGGCCGGACTACTATTGCAGCACCATCTGCCCCTTTCTACACTCCAAACCCCTGTTAAACCCGCCTCCGAGCCTGAAATGTCCTCCAAACGATTCCTGATGAACCCAATGCGTACTGCCAAACAAGGCGTGCAGGTCAATGTGGGAAAGGATAGCGATGAGTACAAAGAAATCGTCACTACTTTGTCGATACATCCCAATGATATGGCAGCGATGGGTGTATCCGATGGCGATCGCGTGATGGTCAAGACCGAGTTCGGTGCGGCTGAGTTCGGCTGCCAAACTGCGAAAGTCCCTGAAGGCATGATCTTTGTTCCGTATGGCCCGCCCACGTGTAAACTGATGGGTGGCAGTACGGATGGAACCGGCATGCCAACCAGCAAAGGCTGGGAGGTCGAGGTCGAGCCAATTGGCGGGACGCAAGCTGAATCAGAAACTGAGTGAAACGGAAATATGAGCAAAGAAAATAATGTCGGCGGGGAAGATTCTCCCCATTTTAAACTGCCAGAACAGGGCGAAGAAGTCGTCGCCTGGCAGGAGGTTGAAGAGGGCCGCTTCATGCCACAACGTGTCCGCGGAAGTTGTCAGGGACGTGCGCTTGGCTGAACGTTCACCGTTCCGTCGTCCGGTTCGGACGGCACTTCCCCAAAAATCAGCGATGCCAGAGACGACGAGACAACATCCTAGTGACTGTGTGTCGGCAATCCGCCGGCAGCAGCATCATGCCCTCGGGACAGTTAGATGGAAATGAAAGTCATTGATCATGCGACTTGCACTTTTTGTGGATGTGTGTGCGATGATATTCAACTGCATGCAGATGAAACCCGCATTCATCAGGCCAAGAAAGCATGCGTGCTTGGGAAAGCCTGGTTTTTGAATCACACCGCCGAACGCAAGTATCCCGATGCATTGATCGACGGCAAAGAAGCAACCGTCGATGAAGCAATCGAGGCTGCCTCTGAGTACCTTTATCAGGCCGACATGCCTCTCGTGTATGGCATGAGCAATACGACCTGCGAGGCCCAACGTCAGTGTGTGGCGTTGGCCGACAATCTGGGGGCTCTGCTCGACAGTCACACTTCATTGTGACACGGTCCCACTGAAATCGCCGCCCAGTTGGGTGGCAAGGTCACATGCACACTCGGTGAAGTCAAGAACCGTGCTGACTTCATTGTCTATTGGGGTGGGAATCCCGCAGAATGTCATCCCAGGCATTTCACCAAATACAGCCTGATGCCCAAGAGCAAGTTTTTACCGCGCGGACGCAAGGATCGCACCATGGTGCTGGTCGACATCCGCGAAACCAAGAGTGTCAAGGCAGCTGATATTTTTCTTCAGGTGCGACCGGGCAAAGATTTTGAACTGATCACTATTCTGCGGGCGATGATCAAGGATCAGCCGATCAGCGAAACTCAGATTGCCGAGACCGGTTTGACGATGGAGCAATTGCAGGACTTCGTGTCTCGGATGAAGGCGGCCAGATTCGGCGTGATGTTCTTTGGCATGGGACTGTCGATGACACGCGGGAAACATATGAACTCGGCTGCTTTGCTCACTCTGGCTGCCGAGATGAACGCATTCACAAAATTCGTGGCGATGCCGATGCGAGGCCACGGCAACGTGACCGGGGCCGATGTCATCATGCGTTCGCAAACCGGATACCCCTTCGGGATTTCGTTCAATCGGGGTTACCCACGTTACAACCCGGGTGAGTTTTCGACGGTGGATGTGCTGGTTCGCGGCGATACCGACTGTGCGTTCATCATCGGTGCCGATCCCGGCGCAACCATGCCCCAGCCTGCGATTGATCATCTCGCTCGTATTCCCACGATTGTGCTCGACCCTCATGTCACTCACACCAGCAGGTTGTCGCGAGTTCATATCACGACCGCACCTGCCGGGATCTCGGCGCCCGGGACTGCCTATCGGATGGATGAGATCCCGCTGCCATTGCATCCAGCACTCGAGTCGCCCTATCCTAGCGACGAAGAGGTGGTGAGGCGGATCAATGAGACGCTCATGAAAAAGCCCGATTGGATGGGTGAGCGTCCTCAAATTCTTCAGACACAGATCTGATCAGGCCATCCTTGGACGCGGTTGGAGGCTGAGGCTTCCTCAGGATCGGCGCTGTTGTGCAACTTTTCTGACGCGACCGTCATGATTGTCAACCGGAGAAATTGAAAGGCTTCTGAACGCATGCTCCGAATTACTGGTGGAACCGTTTACGATCCAGCCAACGGTATCAATGGCGAAGTACGTGACCTGAATGTGGAAGACGGCAAGTTTGTTTCGTCGGTCACCAGTGGCCGCACGATTGATGCGACTGGCTTAGTCATCTTTCCAGGTGGCGTCGACGTTCATACGCATGTGGCTGGTGGTTCGATCAATTTCGCGCGGGCGATGACCCCCGAAGATCATCGCCGTACTCAGGCATTCATTCGCAGTCAAACCCGACGCAGTGGTTTGGGAGGGATGGCGCCGACCACCTTCGCGACTGGCTACCTCTATGCGGGCATGGGTTTCACCACCGTCAATGAGGCTGCTGTTCCCGTCCTCTCTGCGCGTCACACGCATGAAGAAATGGCTGACATACCGATTCTGGACAAGAGTTGTCTGGTGCTGATGGCCAACAACGAGATCATGCTGGATCTACTGGAAGCAGGCGAATATGAACGAGCCAAGCATATCGTCGCCTGGCACATTTGGGCGGCCAAAGCCTATGGGGTCAAAGCGGTAAACCCAGGCGGAGTCGCTGCCTGGAAATGGGGCAAGGATGCCAACCATCTTTCGGATCCGATTGAGGGATACAAGAACACGACACCAGGCTCCATCGTGACCAGTCTGGCGAAGATCGTTGACGAACTTGGGATACCCCACCCCATTCATCTGCACTGCAACAATCTGGGAGTCCCCGGGAATATCAGCACCACACTCGAGACAATGAAGCATCTTGAAGGTCATCGGGCTCACCTGGCTCACTTGCAATACCATGCCTACGGTGGCGACGATTGGCACACCATGAGGTCCGAGGCGGCTCAGTTGGCCGAGTACTTCAATGCCCACCCCAACATGACGACCGATGCCGGTGCAGTCCTGTTTGGCGATACCGTCACGATTACGGCTGATGGCCCCTGGCAACATCTGCTTTACAAGCTGACGGGACGCAAATGGGGCAATCTTGATGTTGAAAATGAAACAGGTTGCGGGATCGTTCCCTATTCCTATCGCCCCAGTAATCTGGTCAACGCTGTGCAGTGGGCAACGGGCCTGGAGTTGCTGTTGCTGATTGATGATCCGTGGCGAGTCTTTTTGTCAACCGATCATCCCAATGGCGCCTGTTTCTGGCGTTACCCTGAAATCGTGCAGTTGCTGATGTGCGCTGACTTTCGCAAAGAATGCATGGCTGGGTTGGCGCCCGAAGTCATGAATCGAATCACGCTGCCAGAAATCAATCGCGAGTACACACTGTACGAAATCGCTACGATTATGTCGGCGGGACCCGCTCGGGCATTGGGCCTTGGCCAAAAGGGAAACCTGGGCGTTGGTAAAGATGCTGATATAGTCATCTACCATCAAGACAAGGACATTGCCAGAATGTTTGGTCACCCTCGATACGTGATCAAAAGAGGTGAGATCGTGATCGAGGAAGGTGACATTCGCGAGACGCCGGATGGGAATGAATACCTGGTCAAACCGTCCTTTGATCCGGGCACGGATGAATTCCTGCGACCTCTGTTCGAGGATCGCTACTGCATGTCGTTTGAGAACTATCCCGTTGAAATCGAACGGATCGAGCGACCTGAATTCCAGCAATGCATCACGTCCGAATGAGTCAGGACGAAGTTGTGAAGGCAGGCACCGCCATTCGAGAAAGTTCCAGCTGAATGAACAAAATTAAACTCACCCTGAAGAAACCTCCAACCGTTGTGTTAGAGGCGGAAGTGATCACGCCGGATCACTTGGTGGAGCGTTCCAATGAAGAGATTCGAGCGAGTGTTGTGTATCACGGAAAACGGCAAAGAAGACTCGATGACTTCTTTGACATTGAGGGTGAACGTAGCGATTGCGTCGAAATCCATGGTGACCTGCATCGCGTTCGACATGTTGGTCGGGGCATGACACGCGGTGATCTGACGGTCCGCGGGGATGTCGGGATGCACCTCGGTGCCCATATGTCTGGTGGCACAATCGAGGTCTTTGGAAACGCAGGTGATTGGGTCGGCGGAGAGATGAAGCAGGGCAGAATCCATGTTCATGGTGATGTCGGACAACAACTTGGTGCCGCTTACCGCGGAAGCCCTATCGGGATGCAAGGTGGAACCATCCTGATTGATGGGAATGCTGGAATCGAGGTTGGTATGCGGATGCGTCGAGGTACCATCGTTGTGGGTGGGACCGCGCGTGACTTTGCCGGATTGCAAATGAAAGGTGGCACCATCATCCTCTGTGGCGGAGCAGAGATCCGCACCGGGGCATGGATGCAACGTGGCACGATCGTCTCTCTAAAAGAAATTTCCTTGATGCCAACCTTTGCCTACAGCGGCGCTTACAATCCTACATTCCTGAATGTCTACGCTCGGCATCTTGGGACGCTTGGCATCGACTTGCCGTGCGCTGAGGCCGAGGGAAGTTACAAGAGATTCTGTGGAGACCGTGCAGTGCCCGGCAAAGGTGAAATTTTGATCTGGGAACCCGCAGTCAGTTAATGATTCGCAGCAGTTCTACTTTGAAGTGTAGTGTTGCGTTGGGCGGAATTATGGGCGGGTTGCCCTTTTCCCCATAACCCAGATTGGATGGTACTTCCAGTTCAATCATGCCGCCCTCACCCACCAGTTGTAGCCCTTCGGTCCAGGCGGAGATGACTTGATTCAATGAAAATGTGGTGGGACTACTGCGGTTGTAGGAATTGTCGAACGTCCTTCCATTGTCGAGCCAGCCACGATAATCAACTTCGATCCTGTTGCTGGGCAACGGTTTAGGATTACTCGATTTCCTTAGGATTCGATATTTGAGTCCTGACGATGTGGTGGTGAACTCAGTTGGTGCATCTTCATCGATCAGATTGGGACCCGTGGGTGGGCTGCATCCGCCAACGCTGATTGCGACCAACGCGGTGAACAGCAGGCCGTGAATTGTGTGCTTTCGTCTCATTTCGATTCTTGTTCAGGGTGTTTACGGCAAGTCGATATTACGTATCAGGGCACTTGTTGGTTCGTCCCCTCGAGTTCATTGATCGCGCGATTTGCGACGCGTACAATGTATTTATTGGGTTGGCTCTTGAGAGCTTTCTTTAGTGCTGGAAGAGCAGGTTTGGCCTGTTCATCCATCTCGTCCAGTACGATTGCTGCTGCCAGACGTCCCCACTGATGATCGCTGGTCAGTTCCTGTTCCAGGGCATCGATGGCTGCCTGAGTTTCGCCGAATTTGGCAGCAGCTCGTGCGGCGGCAATGCGTACGCTTGGTGATGTATCTTTCAGAGCGTTCAGGATTGCTGGTAGAGTACTCAAGGCTGCCCTGCCGATGTTCCCGATGCCAGTCGCTGCCCAGTACCTTACCGATGGATCGGGGTCATCCAGACCAGCCGACAGCTTTTCCAAGGCTTGGGGTCCATTGGATGCCTCGGTGGCCATCTCGACTAGACGACTGAGTGCCTTCCGGGATTTGGTGCCGCTATTGAGAATCTCATAACGTGAGCCGCTGGATTGCTCTTGGATTTCGATTTCGGCTTCCGGGATCAGGCCAATGTCCCCCACGTCATTCTGCCACGCCGATAATGCGTCTCGCATTTCGGTCAAACGCCGTTTCTGATCGGCGTCGTTCGCCAGATTATGAATCTCCTGTGGATCATTTTCAAGGTCGTAGAGTTCTTCCACTGGCTTTCGCGGAGCAGAAAACAACGCCATCGCATCGGACAAGTCGCCACTTGCTTCCGCTTTTCGAATTTCCTGCATGGTTGCACCCTTCTCGGGCGTGTTCATGTACTGGTAGTAAGGTTTCAAAGGTTCAAAGTTGCGGATGTATCGATAACGTCTGTCCCGGACACTGCGGATGATGTCGTAACGTTCATCCATCCTGTCACGGGCACCGTAAACGTAACGCCGTTGTTGGGTTAGCTTGTTTCCAAGAAAAGCTCGACCCTGCGTGTATTCAGGAACCGGCACGCCAGCGAGATTCAGCACTGTTGGACCGAAGTCGACCGAACTGACCAGTTCAGGATCGACAGTGCCCGGTTCGCCCTGATCGCTGATGCGTAGGGCGGCAGGAATCCTGACAATCAGTGGGATGTGCGTGCCCGAATCGTAAAGCCATCGTTTGCCTCGAGGCAGTCCCACGCCGTGATCGGACCAGAACAAAATGATTGTGTTCTCATAAAGGCCAGCGTCTTTGATTTGCTGAATCAGGTCCCCGACCCACACGTCCATTGCGGTGATCAATTCATAGTTGCGTTTCCAATCTTCACGCGTAACCGCCGTGTCTGGGTAATAGTCGGGTAGGGTGGTCAGCTTTTCGGGATTCTGAATCTGATCGGGCGTCAATACTTTGGTCACTGATTTGTACTTGGCCTCACTGGCAATTCCTGATTCGTGGCAACCAGTGAAATTGAATACAGAGAAAAACGGCTGGTCCTTCCGCTCGCGATTCTTCCAATGACCTTTGTTGCCTGAGGTATCCCAAATCTTTGCAGCCGATGGACTCTTGAATTGATAATCAGTTTTGCTGTTGTTGGTGCAGTAGTAACCAGCTTCTTTCAGGTACATCGGGAACGGCTTCAGCCAGCTTGGTAGTTTCGCATTGCAACGCATGTGGTGTGTGCCAATACTGTTCTGATACATGCCTGTAATGATGGTAGATCGGCAGGGTGCACAGACTCCGGCAGCCGTGAAAGCATTGGAGTACCGCACTCCTTCACTTGCCATCTGATCCAGGTTGGGTGTGATGGCGTGAGGGTCGCCGTAGCATCCCAGATGCGGGCTGATGTCCTCACAGGAAATCCAAAGAATGTTTGGTTGCTTTTGCTCAGCTTGCAGGGTTGACGCCAGAAGCATGGATAGCAGAATCAGACGAAGTAACGCGTTCACTTGGATGACCTTTGCAATGTTCTGTCGCTGCGGAAAGCTGATGGTGGCAGCTGTGTGGAAAACGGAATGCAATGCGAATTCCAAATCGGTGATTCTGCACGACAATTGCTGATACCAGTTGCGGTCGCTGGGTGAGTGAAATTTAGCCGGTCGCACCGCCTGCTTGCAGTGTTCACCGGCAAAGAATCGCTTGACTGCCACTCGGGTCGTTTGATTGTTACCCGCGCATACCGCCTGCTGGTATCAAACCCGATTATAGCAACAGGCTTCTCGTTTGTTCTTCCGCAGACGCCGACTGCCTTAGGAATGTGGGGAACTGATGTCGCATCGGCTATCAGCCAGGCTTCATTTCCGTGTTTTTAGGACTGGAAATCCTGTTTGCAGCAAAAATCATCTCGGGGTACTGTACTGAATTCGTGCACTGTTATCATGCAGTTGAATCGCAGTTGCGATGTTCAGCCGATTGCAAGCGGCGGGTGACCAGAAAAACTTCTGCGACTCTGGTCATTCACGGTCCTGAAATTGTCATTGCCATCAGCAATTCTTTAAACTCTATACCGACACACAGGGGATTTTTTCATGCGTTTTTTGGTCCTGTTGTGTCTGAGTTTGTCGGTTCTGACCAGCCAGGGTTTTGGGCAAGTGATTGTTGCTCATCGTGGTGCTTCGCACGATGCACCCGAAAACACACTGGCCGCTTTCAATCTTGCTTGGCAGCAAGGAAGTGATGGGGTGGAAGGTGACTTCTATCTGACCCAAGATAATCAGATTGTCTGTATCCACGATCGTAATACAAAGCGAACCACTGGCGTCAGTAAAGTCGTGGAAGATTCAACTCTGGATGAACTTCGTGAGTTGGAATACGGAGGCTGGAAGGACAGCAAGTGGAAGGGAGAACAGATTCCGACTTTTGCTGAGGTACTGAAATCAGTGCCAGCGGGAAAACTGTTTGTGATCGAATTGAAATCAAAACAGAAAATTGTTCCTGTGCTTGCAGCACAGTTGCGTGCACTGGATACCAGCGGAATCGAATTGATGATCATCAGCTTCGACGTGGCAACCGTGGTCGCGTGTCAGAAACAGATTCCTGATGTTCGCGTGCACTGGCTGACCAGTTTTAGTCAGCCACGCGGCGTGAATGGTTTTCGACCTACGGCCGAGTCCATTGCCAAAACGGTTCGCGAGGCGAAAGTTGCCGGGGTTGGTATGAAGGGGCAACGCCAAGCGGTGACCGCTGATTTCGTAGAAAAACTGAAGGCACAAGGTTGCTCGGAATTTCACTTTTGGACGATCGATTCCCAAGAGGATGCTGAGTACTTCCAGAAATTGGGTGCTTACGGGATCACCACCAACCGGCCCGCGGTGATTGGGAAGATAAGAAAAAATCTGGAGCCCTAGTTTGAGCGCGGGCCGGCCACTGCGTGCCAAGAGAATCTCTGACTCATGGGTTGGCTGATTCACCAACGATCGTCGCGATTCGGCCTGCCAGGCGATTCACGCTGCCTTTGCCATCGGGATGCAGCCGATTGCTGAGAAAGATGAAAACGCGATCGCAGCCCGGGTCAATCCAGATGACGGTGCCGGTAAACCCGCCATGCCCGAAGGCCTGATCTGAAAGGCTTTCGCCCCGATTGCTTGAGTAGGGTGAACGGTGGTCCCAGCCAAATGTTCGCGAGCCCCGGGGCACGACTCGCGGTAGCGTCATGCGTTGAAAGCTTGCCTTGCCAAACGGCGCAGATTTTTCACCCGCCGCTATGGCAAGCATTTGCTGACCATACCGTGTCAGGTCGTCCGCCGTAGAAAACAAACCGGCGTGTCCCGCAACACCTTCCAGAAGATGGGCGCGGGGGTCGTGGACCTCGCCTTTGATCCACTTGCCATCCCGTTGTTCGGTTGCAGCGGCGCGTATCTTGAGGCTTGCTGGTGGGTTAAAGGTGGTCTCGGTCATTCCCAGCGGAGCAAAAATTTGTTGCTCAGCATAGCGGTCCAAGGGTTCGCCACTGACGCGTTGTACCAACATGCCCAGCACGATGAATCCCACGTCGGTATAAGCAAACTTTTTGCCCCGCGCAGCAATTGGCTTGAGCTCGCAAATTTTGTCCCAGGAAGTCTTGGGGCCATCGCGGTAGTCGCGGAGTGAATTGTCGGGGATCAAACCGCCCACATGGAGCAGCAGGTCCGAGACTGTGATGGAGTCCTTTCCGTTGCTTCCAAACTCGGGAAGGTAGTCTGAAACTTGCCGTTTGGGGTCAATCTTGCCCTCGTCTATCAGCTTCATGATCGACGTTGCGGTGGCGACCGGCTTGGTGAGCGATGCGAGATCAAACACGGTGTCGACCGTCATCGGCTCCGGAACAGGTTTTACCTGCCGCTGGCCGAAGGCTCGACGGTAAAGCACCTCGTTGCGATCTGCAATCACCACAACCGCCCCGGGCATCTGCCCCGCCGCGATGCCCTCGTTGACGATCGCTTCAATCGCACCAAACGATTTTTGTGGAAACTGAGTTTGCCGGACTGCTGTTTGGGGTGGCTCTGCAGTGGAACAGAATTCAGAACCGTGACATTGGAAAGCGATCACGACCAACACAATTCGCAATCGGTAATCGCTGTTCAAGCAAATGGTTGACATGGTACATCCACGACAGAGGAAACAGAATTGATCTGATACGTATGATACGTGATGTCGAGAAGCTCAGTGGTCTTCACCTGATCAGCAGAAGGATACCGATGCGGGGATGTTTTCAGGTAATCGGGAAAACGCGGTAGGGGCACCAGTGTCCACGCTTGGGCCGAACGATCGCGCGCAACTGGCCGTCCTCTGTCATCGCGGCAGCCTCTGTTATCGCGTCGTGCTCTGTTATCGCGTCGTGCTCTGTTATCGCGTCGTGTTCTGTTATCGCATCAGCCTCTGTTATCGCATCAGCCTCTGTTGTCGCGTCGGATTTGGACAACCCGTCCTTGGTGTTGTCGGGTGAGTTGGATATCAGGGGGTCATCCAGGCAAAGCCCGTGTCCGAGTCGTACCACGTCTGCTTCGTTGACTGTCAGACGCGGCAGATGTGGTACTGCGAGAGATGTCGCGAGCAGATGGGGCTCAAGTTCACCTTCGCGGAGCGTTTTCAGGGAGACTGAATCTTGCAGCAGAAAGGGACCGATTCCAACCCGTGACAAAAACGACATGACTGCGGTCGATCCAACAGTGACTGCCAAATCGATGCCCAGTGTGCGAATGTAAGTTCCCGATCCGCAAACGATGTTCAGGTCAATCTCAGGAAATTCGTAACGTGTGATGTCCAGAGCATGGATTTGCACCCTTCGCGACGGCATCTCAAACTCTTCACCGGCGCGGATTCGTTCGTAGGCACGTCGACCATCGACCCAGATTGCAGAGTGTGCCGGGGGGACCTGTTCGATGTTGCCTATTAAACCGCGGGCTGCATGGTCAAGTTGTTCGCGGGTTGGGACGGGCAGATCGGGGAACTCTGAGATCTCACCTTCCAGATCGCCGGAAATACTGGACGAACCAAGCCGAAAGGTTGCCTGGTAATGCTTGGGTTGTTGTTGGACGTAGGGCACTAGGCGAACGGCAGGGCCAACTCCCAAGACAAGCACACCCTCCGCCAGTGGGTCCAGTGTGCCTGCGTGACCAACCTTGGTTTTTCCAGGTAAACGCCTTTGAACCACATTCACGACATCGCGCGATGTCATTCCGCGAGGCTTGTTACAGCAGAGAAATCCAAATGGAGGCACAGTAAACCAGATCGGGTTGGAAAAGACAGCAGTTGTGATAGGGTACTTTTAGCAGGGCAATGTTTTCGATAGCTTTACATGCCACCGGCAGCGACACAATCACGCTGTGGTTTGCCATGCCTGTGGTTCAAACGGGGGTGTCGAGGTAACCTGGCTGGCGGTGGCTGCCTGGCTCTGATTTCGTATACGACCGTCTTGGGATTCCAAGCCCGAAAGCGATCTTAATCGATGGATACCAGTGATGAACGGGTTCTTCTTGAAGGTGAGAGGTTCAATGTTCATCAGATGGAATTGACCGGCAGCGATGGCAATGTTTATCGCAGGGAAGTGATTCGCCACCCCGGTGCGGTGGTCCTGTTACCTCTGGTGGATTCCGATACGGTCGTTTTGATCAAGAATCACCGACCAACTGTAGCAGAGACTTTGCTGGAATTGCCGGCGGGGACTCGAGAACCGGGCGAGTCACCAGAACAGACAGCCGCCCGCGAACTGATCGAAGAAACGGGGTATCGTGCCGGGTGTTTGCAGGAGATGCACGAGTTCTACTCAGCGCCCGGAATCTGTGACGAACTGATGCACCTGTATATGGCGACCGATTTGACCGCCGGGCAGCCCGAACGCGAGGCGGTCGAGCAGATTGAGAACCGCTTGGCTGATCGTGATGAAATACATGAATTGATTGCGACGGGGGCGATTCGAGATGCGAAAACATTGGTTGGGCTGTACGCTTTTCTGTTTGCCGACCGCTTGAACGGGTAGGCAGTGTGAGTTCCTTGACAATCTCGCTCAATCAACACCGTCCAATTTCCCGGTAACGCGACATGAATGAATCTCTGTCACGCCGTTGTTTTGCTGAGTTTCTCAGTACATTCTGTCTGGTGCTGTTGGGATGTGGTGCGATGGCGGTTGAGTCACGTACCCAGGCGTTGACGCATGTTGGCGTGGCGATTGCCTGGGGTCTGGTGGTGATGGTGATGATCTATGCGGTCGGCGGCATCAGTGGCGCACACATGAATCCGGCTGTCACCATCGCGTTCACCACTCTGGGTAAATTGCCGTTGAAGGATGCTCTGGCCTATGTCCCGGCTCAATGTCTGGGCGCCTTGTCGGGTGCGTTGGCGATTCGGTCGGTGTTGGGTGTCGATGACTCGATGTTGGGTAGCACTTGGGTGCAATTGGGTCTGGGACTGCCGACTGGACTTGCTATCGAGTTTGTGTTGACTGCGATTTTGATGTTCATCGTGATGGGAGTGTCTACTGGGGCAAAGGAAGAAACGATCACTGCTGCCTTGGCAGTGGGATCGACCATCGCGTTGGCAGCGATGGTTGCCGGGCCGTTGACCAAAGCATCGATGAACCCGGCTCGCAGTCTGGGGCCCGCGATCGCTTCGGGGGACATCAGCGAATTGTGGCTGTATTGTGTGGGGCCGATCGCTGGGGCGATTGTCGGCGGCATCGCAGCACAGTTTCTGCATGCCGGGCGTCATCAAACGATTGACGACACCTGATCCGGCTGTTACCCGATACAGCTCAATCCAGCGATCATTTCACGAGCCGCCAGCAGCGGTGGATTCTCCGGTTCCGATAATCCTCGGGAACCGTTTGACTGGAGATCTCATGGATCTCTGACAAAGGCAATGCTGTTTCGTCGAACTTGAAGCGCCGGAAGTTGGTTGAAAAATAGATCACGCCGCCTGTCCGGACCAGCGGTAGCAGGCCGGCCAGTAGCGGGATCGCATCCTTTTGAATGTTCCAATCTGTTTCGGTTCGTTTGCTGTTGGAGAACGTCGGGGGATCGAGGACGACCAGATCATACGTTTCGATTTGCGGTTGCTCGCGGATGAACTGGCTGACATCACTGGCGACGAACCGATGTTGGTTGCCCTTGAAACCATTCAGTCGCATGTTCTCCCATGCCCAGTCGAGATAGGCACGAGACAGGTCGACCGTCGTTGTCTCTTTGGCGCCACCTGCAGCGGCATAGACACTGAACGATCCGGTATAGGCAAACAGATTTAGAAAGTTCTTGCCTGCTGCGATGTCCCTGACCATTTGTCGTGTGACGCGGTGGTCAAGGAACAGGCCGGTGTCGACGTAATCCTGCAGGTTGATCAGGAATTTGAGACCGCCTTCCTGAACTTCGATTCGTTCGTTGGTCTCGGCAATTTTCTGGTGCTGTGTTTTACCCTTCTGCCGCAAGCGACTTTTGAAATGAACATGGGAAGCGGGAATCTCCAACGCCGAAGCCGCAGTTTCTACCATCAAGTCCAGCCAGTTGGCATGTTCGGCGGGATCCCGTTCGTGGGGGCGTTCGTATTCAGTGATGTGCAGATGATCCTCGTAACGATCGACGATCAGCGGAATCTCAGGTACGTCACGTTCATAAAGACGAAGGCAGGTGATGCCACGTTTACTGGGCCAGCGACGTAAGTGTTTTGCCCGCTTCTTCAAGCGTACCGCGAATAATTCTGCCTGGGCGTAGGCTTTGTCACCAAGTTGCCCAAAGGCGGCATCGCCCGCCGCGTGGATGTAAGGTTTGCTGGTGGACGCTTTGCGGGTAAGAGACGCGTTGTCGTCGGTCTCTGGTTTCGCGTCTGGCTTTGGCCAAGGGCTCTGTTCAGTTGCGTCTGTCTCTGGCCAAGGGCCCTGTTCTGTTGCGTCTGTCTCTGGCCAAGGGCCCTGTTCTGTTGCGTCTGGGGTCGCGGCAGTTGCGTCTGGTGGCGCGGTAGTTGCGTCTGGTGGCGCGGTAGTTGCGTCTGGTGGCGCGGTAGTTGCGTCTGGGGTCGCGGCAGTTGCGTCTGGGGTCGCGGTAGTTGCGTCTGGGGTCGCGGCAGTTGCGTCTGGGGTCGCGGCAGTTGCATCTGGTGGCGCGGTAGTTGCGTCTGGGGTCGCGGCAGTTGCGTCTGGTGGCGCGGTAGTTGCGTCTGGGGTCGCGGCAGTTGCGTCTGGTGGCGCGG
>JAPKCI010000383.1 GCA_028823035.1 Rubripirellula sp. | reverse complement strand
TGACGTTGAGCATGTGACGTTGAGCATGTGACGTTGAGCATGTGACGTTGAGCATGTGACGTTGAGCATTGCCCTTGATGTGGTACTGCGTCACTCGGCTTCAGGCCGACGCGGCAAGTCACCTCCCGCACGACTGCTGTCGGATGGTCTCACACCGTCACGCCGAGCACTTCCCGATCGGCGGCTCTGCAGTCCACTGCGGCTATTCATCCGGGACATCATCGCCTCCATTTCCGATCGCGAAAGGGTTCCATCACCATCCGTGTCCATTTGCTCTAATCGTCCTGCCATTTGCTCTGGCATCTCATCACGACTCAGTTTGCCATCTTTGTTGACGTCTCGTTGCACAAACATACGGGAAAAGAACTCACTCGGATCCCGTTCTTGTCCGCGACTATCGACATCACGCGTACGCTCTTGACTGCCCCGCTGCGCCCTCGCACGCACCTGCATCCAGAGTGCATACTCTTGAACGGTGACCTTACCGTTTTGGTCCGTATCAGCAGCTTCAGGGTTCAATAACATTTTTTCCCATTCGGCAGCGGTCAACTGACCGTCGCTGTCCTTGTCATAGCGACTGTGGACAACTTGCGCCTGCTTCAAGTAGATATTGGCCAGCTCGCTATCGCTGCGAGGCTGAACGGCATTGGGGCTTCCAGTGACCGGGCGTCCAGTGCCTGCGTCACGCGATGCTCCCGATGCGATCACGCCCAGTTCATCGCGTGTAGCGAATCCATCTTTGTTCTGATCAGCTCGATCAAAGAGGGGGCTTAGACGCTCCGACACTTCGTTACTGCTCAGCTTGCCATCCCCGTTTTCATCCATCTGCATGAGGCGATCAATCATCGGGTTGTCGCCACCGGCACTGCCTCGTTCAACACCGCTACCGAAGCCACCCCGATTACCTTCGGGAGGACGACCAAACCCACCACGTCCACTCAACTCACTCGGTCGCCCGCTCCTTCCTCTCATCCCTGCGAAGTCGGGTCGCATTTCCTCTTCGGTCAACTCACCATCTTTGTTTGCATCAAGCGACCGCAGTGCCCCAGTTGCATTGTCTATCTCTGCTTTTGAAATCACACCATCTTTGTTTGCATCCAGAGCAGCTAATACTGGCATGGCACGCATGAACATGTCGCGGGTTGGGACAGAACTACGACCAGGTTCAGAACTACGACCAGGTTCAGAACTACGATCAGGTTCAGAACTACGATCAGGTTCAGGGGACTGCGCGACGATCACCCCCGCGAAAAGCACGGGAACAGCGATTAAGAACGTGGACAAACCGATGTAGTGACGCATGGTACGGACCTTGAATGGCAAGCAAGTAGAGAGATTCATCCGACATCAGCTTTCATCCCCACGGAAAGCCGAGCGATATTCCGCCAACAAATCATGACATGGAAACGGAGAGCGGACCGAATTCGACAGAAAAAACGTCCGCCTCGCAGCGGCAGATAGCACATCTTTCGCTCGATCCCACATTGGAATAAACCCAGCAACCGTTTCAAGGTTTCGCGAGGGAGAATTCAATAGTCGTCGATTCTGAAACTTTCACTTGCTCCCAACCTGTATCATCACACAAGCTCTGCTTGAATGCAAAAAACTCACAACAGTGGGCCAGTCTCGCAAAGATTAAAATCCGCATGGATCAGGTGAGCACAAACCGTATTCACCTGAGTACTGGGCAGACATCAAACCATTCGCGATGCTGCTCCCGCATCCACTCGGTTGCTTCGGTCGGTCCCCACAAACCGGTTTCATAGTGGTGCAATGCAGGTGCAGCAGGACTATTCCAAGCTGCAATGATTGGATCAATGATTCCCCAAGCTAACTCAACTTCATCACTACGGGCGAAAAGGCTGGCATCCCCATTGAGCGAATCCAGCAACAACCGTTGATAAGCATCGGGTAACGATTTACCACCGTTTTTCCCCTGAAAGCTGAAATCAAGCGTACTGGTACGAGTCTTCATTTCTGAATCCGGGACCTTGGTTTCAAAGTGCATCTGAATCCCCTCAGCGGGTTGCACCTGAATCACCAAGCGATTGCCAATGGGTTCCCTTGGCATATCCTCAAACACAATGTACGGCACTTGTTTGAACTGAATGACGATCTGCGTGGTACGGCAAGACATTCCCTTTCCACTTCTCAGATAGAAGGGGACACCCTGCCAACGCCAGTTGTCGCAAAACAGTTTCAAGACAGCGAACGTTTCCGTTGAACTTCCAACCGGAACCCCTTGCTCGTCGAGATAGCCAGAATACTGGCCGCGCACCGTATCTGAAGCAAAATCACCTCCTGTCATTTTGCGAATACTATGTAGCACTTTTACTTTTTCATCCCGCACAAGCGAAGCGTCATAGCGTGCAGGGGGTTCCATTGCGGTAATCATCATCAACTGCAATAAATGATTCTGAAACATGTCACGAAGAATCCCGGAGGTGTCGTAATACCCCCCTCTGCGACCAATCACGACTTCTTCTGCAACCGTGATCTGAACATGATCAACGTAGTTCCGATTCCAGATCGGTTCGAAGATACTATTTGCAAAACGCAGGGCAAAGATATTCTGCACCGTTTCCTTACCGAGGTAATGGTCGATTCGATAAATCTGATCCTCGCGAAATGATGTATGAATGGATTGGTTTAGTGATTGGGCTGTTTTAAGATCTGTTCCGAACGGTTTTTCGATGATGACGCGTCGAAAACCATTGGCGTCATCTGCCAACCCCGACTCTCCCAGTTTCTGGATCGCCGTTTCATACAACTGTGGCATGGTCGACAGGTAATAGACTCGACCACACCTGTCGTCGGTTTCACTGGCATTGTCCTTCTCGATTAAGTCGAGGAATGCTCCTAGGGCAACGAAGTCTTCAAGATTTGTGATATCTCCCGACTGGTAAAAGACGTTCTTGCTAAACGTATCCCACGTGACAGCATCGAAGGCATCATCCGCATAGCGAGCCGTGGTCTCCCGCAAAGAGTCCCGCCACTGCTGATGCTCAAACTTGCTCCGCGAAACACCAACAATCCTCGAATTGCCGGGCAGCCGACCTTTTACGAACAACTGATACAGAGCGGGTATCAGCTTGCGACTGGTCAAATCGCCGGAGGCACCAAAGATCACGATCGAATCAGCCATTTCCCAAACCTTCCATATAGACATTGGCGAATGAGATTCACCTTATTTCGCCCAAGCTTACGGGAATAGGCAGCTACTGGGGAAGGGAACGTGCCCGGCATAATGCGTCGTGGCGTAGCAGACGACTGCAGCTCATTTTTTCCAGCGAATCTCTCCTTTACGCTGCCAAGTTTGCCACTTTTTGACTGTTTGAGACCGCCGCCCCTGATTCTCCTGCTCAGCACGGTAATTCAAAGTCACCCCCGTGATGCGGTTCAGATTTTCGAATGCAAACACACGCACGGACATGTCGGATGAATCGAGGAACTCCAACAATTCGAGGTCACCGCCGTTCTGGAGTTGCTTATCCGAGTAGCCTGTCAACATTCGAAACAGTGGCACTTCACTCGCCGAGTCCATTTTGTGAATCGATTGTTGGATTTCTGCTGCAGAAGCAGCATCAAGATCAACTCGGGACAACAATAGTTCGTAGTGCCTAGGCCAGTAAACCCGCTGCTTCGCCTCGCTGAGGATACCAGACCCACCGAAGTAAACGTCTGAACGCCCAAGAACCAGTAGCGTCTTCGCCGCCAGGGCGGCCACCTCCGAACGCCGAAAGCTGAGCGATTCACGCAATGCAATTTCCAGCGATGACGCACCCTCAATTAACGACAACAAATCTGCGCGTGCAGTCGTAGCCAAAACGTTGGCGTCAACCGCAGTACTGGCAACCCAATCAGGCATCGTCTCCAGTACATTCACTAACGGCTCACCCACACCCACCTGGGTCCATTGCTGACTGGGTTGTAACGTCTGAACTTCCCCCGCTTGAGCCAAGATGACGCTACCTTGAACGGTAATCACGTCGCGAACAGCGACATGGCTTTCAGCCTTCAATGGATCAAGTCCGGGCTCGCGTGTGTGCCTAATACTGACAGCTGCAACCGAGTCGA
This sequence comes from Rubripirellula sp., assembly GCA_028823035.1. Taxonomy (GTDB): domain Bacteria; phylum Planctomycetota; class Planctomycetia; order Pirellulales; family Pirellulaceae; genus Rubripirellula. The sequence continues at coordinate 497 of JAPKCI010000383.1, read as the reverse complement.
CATCTTGGAATTCGAGTTCGCAAATTTTGTCATCAAGCTGAATTCTGACCTGCACTTCTGGCTTCGCTGCTGAAACCAGCATCCGTCCTGACTTGAGACGAATAATCGGACGCGTCCCGTCGCCAGCCATAAGCGTTGCAGAGACGGGACCGATAAAAGTGATTTCAGAATCAGGAATTGCCAGCGAGGCTCTAAAGCCGGGGGCCACGACCAACGGACGACCTCCGATGACTTCTGCATCTTTGCCTAGACGTATCCATTCCTCACCCGATGCCATGGCAACCAGAGTTTTTTCGCTCAGTACTTTCCCAAGCACTGACTCTGCTGGCGGATTGGCGATATCAGGCTTGGCAGCCGCATCGCCCGCAGTTTCACCGGACGCTGGCGGTTTTGGCTCTGGTGCAGGAGGGACGCTACCAGGATTCGGCGGTACCGGTTCAGTAGCGTCGGGTTTAGGCTCGGGCGTGGCAGGAACGGGCGTGGCAGGAACGGGCGTG
>JAPKCI010000103.1 GCA_028823035.1 Rubripirellula sp. | reverse complement strand
ATTTGGGTCGGAATTTGGGTCGGAATTTGGGTCGGAATTTGGGTCGGAATTTGGGTCGGAATTTGGGGGTGCGTCGTCAGTTACCGTGTTCCTTCCCAGGAATTCGGCACGGCTCAAATGGCCGTCAGCGTTGCTGTCCAGTTGGGGAAAGGTGCGGATGCTCTCTGGTTTGTCGACGCTTCCTTGAGCGTATTCCAGTTTGGAAAGCAGTGCATCGCGATTGGTGTCGAGTTGCTTGAAGGTCCGTTGGTTGCCGGTTTGGATGGGTTGACTGTCAGGCGGTTTGCTCGTGTTTTTCAGACTGGGAGAGGACAGTTCGGGAACCGGTAAAGTTGGTGGTTCCAATGCATACGTCAATGCTCCCAATGCGAGCGTCAACGAACCCAGCGTCAACGAACCCAGCGTCAACGAACCCAGCGTCAACGAACCCAGCGGGGTCGCCGGGAAAAGCAACGAGGCAAGACGTTTCGATTTTGAGGCGATCGTTGTTCTTGCCCAAGTGACAAACTTGCCAAGTCTGCTGGAAACAAAAACGGAACGACGTTGAAGTTTGTAGTCTTGACCCACTGTTAACCCCGCGATGACGATGTACCCGCTGGGGCCAGACCGCTCGGCGTCGTTTCCTGCAACAATCGCTGGACAATCTGTTTTGCGTCGATGCCCTCACTCTGTGCTGCAAAGGTGGTAATCATGCGGTGGGTCAGAACCGGTTGTGCCACTGCCTGGATGTCCTCCAGACGGACCATGTACTGGCCATGCAATGCTGCGCGGGTTTTTCCGCCCAGAATCAGATATTGCACCGCGCGAGGACCAGCGCCCCACGAAACTAATGGTTTCAGCCAATCGGGTGCAGCACCTTCTTGGGGCCGGGTTTGCCGTACAAGTCGCACGGCATATTGGTAAATGTGTTCTGGCACTGGAATACGTCGAGTCAGCTCTTGAAACGCAGTGATCTCTTCCGCTTTCATGAGCGGGTCCAGCGTTGGAAGTGATGCACCGGTCGTGGTGCGAGCGATTTCGATCTCTTCCAGCTCGCTGGGGTAAGTCAGTTCGATCAAAAACATGAAACGGTCAAGTTGCGCCTCGGGCAGAGGATAGGTTCCCTCCTGCTCTACTGGATTTTGCGTTGCCAGAACAAAGAACGGCTCTTCCAGTGCGTAGGGCTTGCCGAGGACAGTCACCCGACGCTCTTGCATCGCTTCCAGCATGGCGGCCTGCGTTTTGGGTGGGGCGCGGTTGATCTCGTCAGCTAACACGATGTTCGCAAACACTGGACCATGAATGAACTGGAATTCACGCCGTCCCTCGGCTGTGTCCTGCAAGATGTCCGTCCCGGTGATGTCCATGGGCATCAGGTCGGGCGTGAATTGAATGCGGCTGAAATCCAGTGACATTGTTTCAGCCAGTTTGCTGATCAACAGGGTCTTGGCCAAACCGGGAACGCCCATTAGCAGGGCATGACCTCTGGCGAACAAAACAGTAACCAATTGGTCGATTACTTCTGTTTGTCCGACGATCACTTTGCCTAATTCGGCCTTCAACCGAGTGTGACACTGCTGGAGTTGTTCAATGCTTTCCACATCGTCGGAACTCAGTTCTTGCTGGGCGGGGGGATCAGTGTCATTCATCAACAGAACAGTTCCTAGTGGGTGGTTAACGGGCAGGACAGACTAGCTTTGAAGGCCGGCGATGGCAAGATTCGACCCTGTGTGGGTTGTTGAGTTCCTGTCATTATTGCACCAGAACGACGCGTTTCGCCATCTGCCGATCAACTCGGCAAGCAGGTCCTAAGGAATGCATCGTGGATTTGTCATGTACTGGGGGTGCTGAGCCAGTATTCTAGTACGCGCAGCCCCATTTAGCATCGATTCCCACAACCCTGAGCCGGTGGTTGGCCGGAATTCAGGGCTGAGCGGGATTGATTTTCAAACATCACCGAGCTTGTCAGACGGTCAATAGCGGCACTCGTCGATTGCAGGGGTAAAGAGGTCTGGTGGAGTCCCGGTTGCTGCGTTAGGCGACGATGCTGCTCTGTGTTGGCCGGTTCCCTCAGCCGTATTCAGAGCTTCGTTTTTGCTAAATTGAGGAGTCCTGGGCGACAGTTTGTCCACCTTTTCGATAACCTGACTCGCAAATTCGTTGTCGCTGGTGGTGCTTGTCCTGTGTTGTTCTTTGATCTGTAGCTAGAATGCCTCTCCCCGCAATCGCTCGCTGCGAATTCATCGGCAACTTTTCCCTATGACTCAATCCCCCGGCAAAGAACGCAAGGCTGCGATTGCATTCATTTTGGTGACGTTGTTTATCGATATCTTGGGAATCGGGATCATCGTGCCGGTGTTGCCCGAGTTGGTAAAAGAGTTGGTCGAGGTGGACCCGACAGGGCTGGTTGCCGAGACCCTCTCGGGTGCTGGTGTATCATCAGGAGTTCAAGGGCCGGATTCTGCGGTTTTAGAAACAAACGAGAATTTTGCACGTGCTGGGCGGTACGTCGGTGTGATTGCGGCAACCTACGCCCTCATGCAATTCTTGTTTGCTCCGATCTTGGGGGCCCTGTCGGATCGTTTCGGGCGCCGACCGGTCATTCTGGTTTCTCTATTCGGATTGGGAATCGATTTTTTAATTCAGGGATTCGCAACGAGTATCTGGTGGCTATTTGTGGGGCGTCTTCTGGCAGGGATCATGGGGGCGAACTTCACGACTGCCAATGCCTACATCGCAGATGTTTCAACCGACGAAACGCGGGCCAGGAACTTTGGCTTTGTCGGCATGATGTTTGGTTTGGGATTCACGATTGGTCCTGCGTTGGGCGGTTTCCTTGGTGCTTACAGTCTCCGGTTGCCGTTCTTTGTGGCAGCGGGTCTGGCATTGGTGAATTGGTTGTATGGCTACTTTGTGTTGCCAGAATCTCTGCCAGCCGATAAACGCAGCCCCTTCAACCTCCGCAACGCGAACCCGTTTGGAGCCCTGCGGCGACTTCGAGTGTATCCAATGGTCGCTGGCCTGGCGGCTGTGTTCGCTTGCAAGTCGCTGGCACAGCGGGGTTTGGAAAATGTTTGGGTTCTTTACACCGGATACCGCTATGAATGGAACGCCACTACCAACGGATGGGCCTTGGCTCTGGTTGGCATCATGGCTGTGATTGTTCAGGGGGGACTTGTTCGACCCACGGTGCGTCGATTAGGTGAACGACGCACTGTTGTGATTGGTACTTTGGTCGGCGCGTTCTCGTTTCTCGGGTACGCCTTGGCCACTCAGGGGTGGATGATTCCGGGGATCATTGTGTTGGGAGCGTTTTCTGGGGTCAGCGGTCCTGCGATCCAGAGTCTGGTGACCAGTCGAGTAGATGAGACTGAGCAGGGGAAAATACAGGGGGCGCTAACATCGTTGACGAGTTTGACCAATGTTATTGCGCCAGTTCTGTTCAATACGCTGCTGTTCAGTTTCTTCATCAGCGACGATGCACCCTTCAATTTGCCCGGAGCGCCTTTTTTCGTTGGGTTCGTTTTGTTGCTCGTTTCTGTTGCGATCGCGATCCGTGTGTTTCGTATGTTTCCCGCGACCAGCGACGATTGATCCGATTCGCGTCGCCTGGCTGTTTGGGCAACTCGGTGGTTGTTAGTGTCCGTTGTCGAACCGAATCCGAAGCCGTTGGAACAAATCGCTACTTTGTTTGCACGCGGATAATCCGCCGTCCGGTGACCTGCTTGCCAATCACGTTCGTGGCACGAACTTCCAGCACATGGGTTCCCGTTGGCAGGTCGGCGGGAAGATTGGCTTTCCACATGTGAGGAGTCGGGTGAGGACCAGGCAACAGAGTCCAGGGTCGGTCGGGAACCTCTTCTTCACGCTTTTTTTCCGCAGCGAAGGCTGGGTCGACCATGGTGGTGGCGTTCATCGGATGCCAGTTGCCGTACTCTCCTTGCTGGTTTACGACACGGAATGAAACAATGGTTTTCGCAGAACCATTAAAAACATTCGCAATCAGCATGCTCTTTTCGAGGTCTCCTTGGGCGACTGATTCAGCCGCGTACAGGTTCATTTGATATTCCGCTGGCAGGTTGGCACCACGCATTTCAAGCGTGTAGTTCTGTCCGTCAAATTCCATGATGGAATATCCGTTGGGGCCACCATCGCTCATGGTGGCGTGAGGGATTCCACGTTCGTCTCGGCGACCACGCCACCAACTGCCACAGACAGTGACATTGACAATGTGGTGATGCTTCTTTTTCCCTTTCCAGCCATCCTCTTCGCCGATGAAGCGGTGCTCCATGTAATGCGTGTGTGCCGAAAGCGAAACCGTTGCTGGCCGTTTCTCAATTAGCCGGTAAAGTTCCTGACGATCGCGGACGCCGTCCAGAGGAATGTGCATCATGAGCACAACCAATTGGTCCTCTGGAATCATCGCGAGATCGTTTCGGATGAATTCCATTTGCTGCTTGCTCATGCCACCGTGGTAGTGGGCCTTTTTGTCGCCCTCGGCGCCGTGCCAGTGGACATCATCAATGACCATGAAGTGTGTGGGGCCGTAGTCAAACGAGTAGTAGGCGGGACCGTAGATGCGTTCAAATGTTTCATCACTTTCCTCGTCCGTTTTGGCATCGAGGTTCAGGTCGTGGTTGCCAATCACGTTGTACCAGGGAATGCCAATCAGCGCGACTGACTGATTGTGTGGTTCCATCACGTTCAAATCGTCGAAAACAATGTCACCCAGAGTGACTCCAAAGGCAGCGCCGTGGGCTTCTTCTGCGATGATCTGTTCGATGACGTCATGTGACATGAACTCAACTTCGGCAACGTTTCGCGGCTGAGGATCGCCAAACATGATTGCTTTGAATTTATCAGGCTCGACACGTCGCAGCAGTGGAAAGTCAATCGACTTTGGCAATGGACCGGTGGGAGCCACACCCGGAAAGCGGAAATCGGCTGGTGAGCCTTCGGGTTTGTGGATGTAGTAGAACTGTGGCAAGTGGTCTTGGTTCAATGGCGTTGCCCAGTCGCGTGGCTTGATCACGAAGATGATGGAGTCGTTATCAACCGCCAACTCATAACGACCCTCGGCGTTCGTCCGTACAATTTGGGCTCCGTTGCTGACGCGTATATCCTCGATTCCCGCCTCATCGGTGTCCAGTTTTCCGTTGGCATTCTTGTCGTTGAAGACAACGCCGCTGGCCGTTTCAGTCCCCGACAAGAAGGTCTGTTGTTTTGCGTCAGGTTTGTCTTGGGACATTGCTGGACAATGCGGCAAAGCGGAGGCAATCAGGCAGGTCAGGATGAACCGGGTGACCGACTGGGACAATTGATTCATGGTTTTCCGGGGGGCTGTTTGTAGGTGTATTTCGAACGCAGTAGCAAAGTCTAGCTGGGAAATAGGTGACAAGTTCCTTGGGATTCTTCTCACTGACGGTTTCGGCATGGTTGGTCATGGAGCGGAATGTTCACGAATGAAAACGCCCCGATTTCCAGAGCTGGTTTCGACTCGGTGGCACATTGCCGGGTGCATTTGGGTTTTGATAAAGGAGCTGCTGGACCTGATCATGCGAGCCGCTGAAACTCTGTTCCCTGAGGTGCCAATTTCTGTCGTTGGGTACGAGGTGATCATGGTAGGGCCAGGGGTCGAATGGGTGGTAGCCAAGCGTTTCGACCAGACGAGAGGAATTCATGGTGACGTTCCCGGCTCGCGGTGGAATCGGTCCGGCTTCGATGCGAGGGCATCCCTGCAACAGACCCGGATCATAACCGCCAATAACGTTGACGATCTGTGCGATCTCAAACAGACTCAGTTTTCGCGAGCCTCCTGCGTGGTATGTCCCCGGAAGGGGATCGGCAAGAATCCGTTCATAAAGTCGGTTCATGCAATCGGTATACGTCGGCGTTCTCACTTCATCGAAATACAGCGTTGCTGGCTTGTTCTGTTTGAAACGCGATGCAATCCAGTCAATTGCTCCAGCGTGGCCGCTGAAACTGATGCCCATCGGCAGCGAAATTCGCAGGATGCAGGTGTCGGGGCAGTGGTTGTTTACCACCTGTTCGGCTTCCACCATTTTGGCACCGTAAACCGTCACCGGGTCAGGTCTGTCTGTTTCTGTGTAACCACCGTCAATGCATCCAGAAAAGACGAGATCGATTGACAGGTGGATAGTTCTGGCGTGGTGTTTCGCCGCGCCACGTATGATGTTCTCGGTTCCGACTACGTTCACGCGGTGGGCCATGGTGGGGTCAAGTTCGCACGATTTTAGTCGGCAAGTGCCTGCGCAGTTGATCAGACTTTGGAATTGGTATCTGTCCCACAGACGTTCAATGCCCGCTGCGTCTTCGATATCACAGCCGATGATTCCTTCGCCTTTGAGGGGCCACATGGAAGCTTGCCGAAGACCGATGACCTGATCACCGTACTTGTTACGGAAATGGTGGAACGCGTTGTATCCGGGGACGCCGGCGATCCCGGTAATCAACATCGGTAGTGGAGGAGGACTCATCATGTACTGAATTGTCGCGAAAATATGGACCAAGTCGAGATGGCCATGTTCATTCCGTTCCTACGCAAAACAGGTGGTCCTGACCCCGGATAAAGATCTTTGAAGCGTGGATCGCCAGAGATGCGCTAACCGCTTCTCCGATGGGATTGATAGACACGGATCGGGGAATTTCGGTATCAGTGATGACGAGCGTTTTCCCGTTCAGGTCGGTGATGTAAATATGACCATTCGCAGCCACCGGTGAGGCATAAATGTTGGACAAAGGGCCCAGTCGAATCGCTCCCGGAGCGTCGTCCCCGGTTTCAGCAACCACTCGTGTGATGACATTCTGGTAGTGAGTTAGAAAGTACAACGCGCCGTTGTAAAGCAGCGGCGAGGGCACGTAGGGCGTACCACGGTATCGCGTCCAAAGTACCTGGTCGGTGCCAGTGATGTCGCCTGTGGCGCCGGAGAGTCGGATGGCCATCAGTACCCGTTTTTCGTAACTGCTGCCTACATAGAGGATGCCGTCTGCGGCTACGGGCGTTGCCACAATGTTCGCTGACATCCCGCCGCATTCCCATAGAGTCTTTCCATCACTGAGCCTGTACCCGCGAACACGATCCGTACCACAGACAATGACCTGCTTGGTTTCGTTCACTTCAGTGATCAGCGGCGTGCTCCATGAAGTCACTTCATTTCGTGCTATCCGCCAACGCTCTTCGCCAGTAGCGGTATCAAGAGCGGTCAAAAACGAATCGCCTTCGTGGTCCCAGTTCACAACGAGCGTTTGCCCTGACAAGGCTGGTGAGGAACCTTCGCCGTGGCCGTGCTTCGTGTGCATTTTACCAAGCTGTTTCTCCCATACCAACTTGCCATCTCTCGTCAGACAATACAGACCCTGCGACCCAAAGGAAACATAGACGTGCTTGCCGTCGGTGACTGGCGACGCAGATGCCAGACTCGCCGTGTTGTGTCCGCCTTCCAGTGGTGCCGCTTCAGCCAATGTCGTTCGCCACTTGATTGATCCATCGGCGACGCTGATTCCCAATGCTTGAAACTGATGAGTGCTGGTGACAGCGCTGTTGTCATGTGCACCGGGACGACCGCTCATTCTTGGGGCGAACGGTTCGCCGACAGGAATTGATGTGGTCAAAAAAATCATGTCGCCCGAAACGACGGGACTGGCGTGACCTCGTCCAGAAATCTTTGTTTTCCAGAGGATGTTATGCCCAGTATTCCACTCCAGCGGTGGGGTGCCTGTAGGGGCGACCCCTGTACCCAATGGGCCTCGCCACTGCGGCCAATCGGCAGCTGCCAGACCGTTGAGGACGAAGCCGGCAAGTAGGAAAACTGCCCACAGAATTAGTTTGCGCATTGCTCGGCAATCGAAAGAGGATCTGCTGGACATGTTGTACCTTTGAGCGTTGCACTTGCTTCAGCCGGAATGTCAAAATGGTGATTGAATGCCCAGCCATGCAGTGAAACGTCAGTGGACTCGGAATGATCGCTACAACTGGAATAATACGCGATCGAACTCGTGAAAATCTGCCGTTTCACATCAGCCTGAGTCCAATCTGTCGTTACGATCGATGGAACCCCTACTGATTATCCCAGATTTTGCAGCAGACGGCATCCGGTGATGCAGAAAAGCGACATTGTGTTCATTTGCGAGCTAATTACCGATAGTCAATTGCTGTCTTCTATTGCTTTCCTCTCCCACTATGTCAGACCGAAACCACACTTTCGAAGACCCGTCCGGCAAAAGAAAGCAGCGGCGGTACAAAACCAACCAAGCTCAGGCTTTGCGTTGTGAGGCTGAGGTTGATAGTGGTCAAGTCACTGCCGGTACGGTTGTTGACCTTTCAAACAGTGGAATGCGTCTTCTTTGCAGTGGACAGTTTCACGTTGGGGAGAAGATCAAAATTTCTCTGGAAGCAAATTCGCCTACCGACATGTTTATTGGCGTTATCAAGTACGTCGAGCCGTGGGTGGGTGGACAGACAATCTTGGGCTGCAATTTAGATGGCGGTATTGATGATTCGGTGTTGCACAAACTTGCTGATCAGGGCTTCTTGAATCGTCGCAGTGATCCACGGATCGAAGTCACGCATCCCGCGACGATGTTTTGGCCACTACATTCTGACCGAGTGGATATTGAACTTCGCGACTACTCCAATGGCGGTTTAATGATTCATTCGGAGGTGTCGATTCCTGATGACAAGCGACTACGCGTCTGTATCGATGGTGAGGAGGATAGTGATTTGTGCGTCGAAACGAAGCTGCAATGGAAGCGTGTTTCAGACAAAGGTTACGTCGCTGGATTGGCTTTCGTGCACAATGATGCTCCTCAGCGAGTCGCGAAAGTACTGGGGCTGATGTCCAAGAAAAATCCGAACGAGGGTCGAAAAACCTCGCGTCGATTCGTGCCGCGTATGTTATTGGTTGGGTTAGCTGCGATGTTGGTCCTTAGCATCGCAATTGCCGTGCTGGAATTTTCAGGGATCAAGCTGCCTTGGGCAATGGTATTCTCTCGGTGAATTGAACTTGGCTGAACGGCTCTGCATTGCCATGATGCAAATGCACCACGTTCTGCAACCGTTGTGCCTATGGCATCAGAATATGGCGCCTATGGCATCAGAATATGGCGCCTATGGCATCAGAATATGGCGACCGTGGCATCCGAATATGGCGACGGTGGCATCCGAATGAATCGTGATGCGGTTCGCCGTTTCCTTGCACCTTCTTGTGATGACGTTCACCGACACTGTGGTGAACCAACGATTCGCTGCCTTGCTGAAGTTGCTGGCGTGATCGAACTCAGGTGTCAGCTGTGTTGGTGCTTTCCGGGAGTTTCCGGTCGTGTTGATCGGATCCGGTGGCTAGGGCGGCTTGAGCTTTGATGCGTCCGCGTGACGACAACCAGACGAGCGTCGCGCCCACGACCACTAAAGTTGATGCTACTGCTAACCACAGCGGCGGCAAATGCGTCTGATTATCGAAACCAACGCCGAGAACACTGAGGATTTCCTGCACACCTTCCTCATAATAAACAACGAGGTTCAGCAATCCATTGTGAACGAAATGGATGACAATGCCTGGGAATACGCTGCCCGTTCGGTAGGCGACCCAGCCAATCACTAGCCCCATCAGCGTCGAGGGGATGAAACGTTCGATGAGCAATGCGTTACCGGTCAAAACATGAAATAGCCCAAACAGTATGGCAGTACTGACGACGGTGCGGAGCGGCGTGAAGGTGTTTTGAATCGCTGAAAACAGGTACCCGCGGAAGCAAAGTTCCTCAATCACCGCAGGGGTCACGGCAAACACTGCAATCAACAACAAGGGCGATGCCTCTCTCATTTTGTCGATCGATTCTTTGGCACCAGCAATCTTCTGTTCTGACAATCCGCCTATCCCCATGGCTTCCGCCAACACGAACGCTTCATGAGCGAATGCCCACGCCCCGAGCCCCAGCAGAATAGAACCGATAAAAGCGAGTGGGCCAAACGTATGTATCCGGAACGTCGTCTTGAACCGATTGCGTCCCAGCCACGCGGCTATGAGAGGCAGCAACCCGAAGGTCGAGACCAGAGCAGCGGCATTGAGCAGCAGCATGATCTGCACACTCGTATCTTCTGAAGCTTGGATGAACCGGATCAGTCCGTTTGAAACCAGAAAGTAGATGGGTACCAGCATGGCAAGCATCATGGCGGCGGCCTGAGGAGTTGGCTGAAGGCTCACCTCCCGTGGGCGATGCAGCAGCGAGCCAAACGACTTTTCACTGGTTCGAGTGACTGCATCACTACCGAAAAGTTTGGCGGCGATCGAAAGCGCCGCAGCGGCATAGGCGGTCGTACTGATGATCGCGACGAACGCGCTGTTCGGATTGACGGTTCCTGCCAGCAGGTCGCGGGCCAGCAGAACGATATTGATCAGAGGCAGAATCGTCAGTGCACCGGTCAGAGAAACACCCGGCATCAGTGACAGCATGGCTGGGGTTAATGACAGCAGCATCACGGGAATCAAATAGGCCTGTGCTTCCTTGAATGACCTGGCGAAACTGGTGAGCGACAACAGAACCGCAGAGAAAAACCCACTAAATAGAACCAGTAATCCAAGCATTTGCAGGATCGTCAGCCATGGGAATTGTGTACCACCGGTGAGTAATCCGAGCAGGCCGCTCGCCCATAACGTCGTGAACATCGCAAGCAGATTTGCGATCGCCGTGAATAGCGTAACGATCACAACAGCGGTGTACTTGGAAAACAAAACGTAGCCACGATTGACGGGCGAGGCCATCACCGCCTCCATGGTTCCCCGTTCACGCTCGCCTGCGGTCAGGTCAATGGCCGGATAGACGGCACCTGTGATGGTCATCAGGACTAGCACCAGCGGGACAATCGTCGCTAGCAGCGAATTCTCAGCGACTTGTCCAACATCGGTAACGTTGACTTGGTAAGGCGGCCTGTACTCGGGCTCCGTGCGCTGCAGTTCAAGTTCTGCGTCAGCCAGTTTCAACCACTGCAGGCGCTCAACGACCACCCGCCGCGCTGCCAGGCTGACACTATCACCTCGATATGCATAGAACGTAACTGTCGGAAAACTTGTTTCAATATTGGAAATCTCAAGTCCGACATCAACGTCGTTTCGCTCAACTGCTTCAGCAGGCGAGGTATCCTCATCGACGGAGACCATGAATTTCGCTAGTTCATTGCCACTGCTGTCGATGATTTCTTTCGGAGGTGCACTCAAAGGGTTGCTAAGCCAGCTATCGAGCAATTCCCGTTCAGCTTCGGTGCTAACGCAAATCGTAAATCCATCATCAATTTCACCGCTTGTCAGCAGAAAGCGATTCAATGCCATGCTCATGATCGGATAGACCAGCAAGGGCATCAGCAGAAGGGTTACGATCGTACGACGGTCGCGAATTGTTTCTTTGATTTCTTTCTGGCACAGGCGAAGAAGTCGCCCCTTCAGGATCGCATTGGGCATTTTTTTAACTCCGCAACAGTTCGACAAACATCTCGACCAAGTGGTTGTGACCACTCTGTTGTCGAAGTTGTTCAAGGGTACCTGTTTGCTGCATGCGTCCAGCGTGCAGCAAACCAAATCGGTCGCAAAGACGTTCAGCCTCATCCAATCGGTGCGTGCATACCACGACGGATTTTCCCACCTCACGGAGGTGTTCGATGTACTCGAAAATTGTTTGAACTCCGACCACGTCCAAGCCACGTGTCGGTTCGTCCAGAAGCATGACAGGTGGATCGTGGATCAGGCCGCGGACCAGCGTGACTCGCTGCCTCTGCCCGGTGCTGAGCGTTCCAGCGCGGCGATCCAAAAGCGAAGTGATGCCCATCAATTCTGCAAGGTGTTCACATCTTGCCGCAGCCTTGATCGGAGGTACATCGTAAAGGTCGGCGAAATAGAGCAGCATTTCTCGAACGCTAAGCCAGGGATACACACCATCGCTCGCCGAAACAAAACCGAGTCGCGATTTGACAGCGATTGGATTGTCGGCGGTGCGATATCCATCGACCTCGGCGTAACCCGAATCTGGTTTTACTAAACCCAACACCATGCGTAAGGTCGTTGTTTTTCCGGCTCCGTTCGGGCCCAGTAAACCGAATACTTCGCCCGGCTGGACCGAAAATGAAAGTTCATCCACAGCGCGAACCTCTCCCTCGTCGAGGGGGAAACTCTTTGTTAGCGATTCAACAATCAGCATGCTTAGATGACCGGTCTGTAGAAAAGTCTGTTAATGGTGGGCCTGATGCCTAGAGGTTTCGAAATGTACGTTGACCGCTGTTAGGGTATTTTAGCATTTTGGCAATCCCCGTCGTGACCTGTTGTTGGAACCTCGGGTCTGTATTTTCCGACATCAAGGGGATGCTTGAACGTGTTATAAGAGCAAAGTCACTGTAGCCGTACCCGGGGCCGTTTACGGGAACTCAGACGCAGTAGATTGGCCTTCGGGCAACTCACTCACTGTTTTTTAATCTGTTTTCTCAGCGGTTCCCTTCTTTGGCGTTTCATTCTTTCCCGCTGCCGGGATGGGTGACAGCGGTAAGGAAGCTGGTTCGAAATCGGTTTGGTTGACCCAGCCAGCTCGCACGGAGTTCGCGTCAGTAGTGTATTTGCGGTAGAAATCGCGTTCGCGATGATTCGCATAGGGGTAACGATCAAATATGTCGCCATCACCAATCACGCGTGGATCACCCTCTTGCTTGAGCGCGTTGAGCATTTTTTTTTCTAATCGCTCGCGGGGTTCGGCGTAACGTTTCGCATTCGCAATGTTACTGAGGCATTCACGATCGGTTTCGATATTGAACATCTCGTACTCGGGGCGGAATCCAAATGCAAGTTGCCAATGGGTGTCGTCACGCCCTTGGCGGCGGGCGTTGATGAGTTCGGTTTTGGTTGGGCTGCCATCCGTATTCAAATAGCCTGTTTCCGGGTTGCCAGCTGGCCAGCGATCCGTTTTGAAATTGCGTACCAACATGAATGGGCCTTCAACGATGCCTCGAATGGGATAGCCTTCGTCATTGGGGCGTCCAACATCGTGACGTTCTTTTCCTATCAGTACGAATTCGCGATGTGCTGCCGTTGAGGATTGATTGAAGATAGGTGTCAATGACTTTCCTGGTGAGGGCGCCATGTCGCTTTCATTCCAGTCGACGCCAGCAACTTCGAGGTACGTGGGCGCGAGGTCAATGAACGAAATCAGGTCATCAATCTGACGGCCAGGGTTCTGAATGCCGTTGGGCCACATGATGGCCAACGGCAGGTGATTGCTCATTTCGTATTCCTGTCCCTTGATCCGGGGAAACGGCATTCCGTTATCTGCGGTCACGACGACGAGAGTGTTCTCGAGCTGGCCTCGGGCCTCAAGCTCGTTTAACATCCGGCCTAAGTGTTGGTCGAAATGTTCGACTTCCAACGCGTAATCCAGCATGTCGTGTCGGACGACATCATTGTCAGGCCAAAATAAGGGGACGCGGTCGATGTCGCTGAGCTGTTTGCCGCCCTTGTTGACACCACTCTGGTATTCGTATCCCCGGTGTGGTTCCGTTGCTCCATACCAGAAACAGAACGGTTTCTCGGTCGGCACCGAATCAAGGAAATCACTAAAATTGGCAGCATAGTCATTGCTGCTGATGGCGGTGGTGGGCGGTTTTGCTTTTTTGCTGGCGTAAGGTTTTCCTGCCAGTTGGCGGCGTTTTCCCTTTTGGTCAACCGCGATTCCCGGAGCCCATCCTTTGCCTGTCATGCCGGTTGTGTACCCATGGTTCGCGAGTACCTCGACGTAGGTTGGGAATTTGGCGGGAAAGTGACACCAGTGGTTGGCCGCTGCCTCGAGTTGCCACGAATTACGGCCAGTTAACAGACACGATCGTGATGGAGCACACTTGGCGTTGGGGGTGTAGCAGCGATTGAACAACAGCCCGTCACGTGCAACCCGATCAAACGCCGGACTTTTGATCCACTCTGTTCCATAAGCACCCATGTGAGGAAACGACAGGTCGTCGGCAATCGCAAACAGCAGGTTGGGTCTGTCGGCTACTGTCTGTCCGTGTCCGAACAGAACAATGCACAGTAGTGGCATCAAACGCATGGAGGTTATCAAATGCATGGAGTTCCCGTCACGGGCGATGGGCTTGTGTTAGCTTGTTTCGGCCAGACAAACGCGGCTAGGTTGATGTTGGTACTTTAGCAGATCAACGACTGCTCGCTGGGGCTTCGTTCGGCCACGGCATGCGGCAGACGCCCCATTGTCCGCAATTTTCATCCACTGCAATCTCGATAAAGGATAGTTGAGGACCGAATTGCATATGCGTTTGTTCGATGACACGTTCAGTGATCACTCGTGCGATTTCTTCCGCCGTCGTATTAATGACCGGAAGAATCACGCAATCTTCATTTGGAAAGATCCAGCGACGATCTCGAAACGTTGCCGTTGTTTCTCGTTCGTCGCTGGTGACTTTTATTTCAGCGTGATCTCGGGGCAGGATCACATGGTGATCCAGTGCTTGAGTTTCTTTCAGAACGGCATCTCGCAGGGCGATGAAGTCAACCACGTATCGGTTCTCGTCCAATGGTCCCTCGACGCTCGCCCGCACTGCGTAATTATGACCGTGGATTCGCTCGCATATGTCGCTTGCAAAGGTAATGAAGTGAGCGGCAGAAAATACAAACTGTTCTTTGCTAACGTCGACGCGGAAAGTCGCCTCACTCATGGTGGGTCTCCGGGGTGATAGTTCTCAGTATCAGGTACAGGGATGCAGCCAGCAGGTCAGCGGTGGTTCCCGGGTTTAGCTGGTGTCCATTTGCTCTCAGGTATTGGTCGAATGATTCCATGCTTTCGGGATCAAATGGATCGACCACAGAGGCTCGCTGTTGTACGTTCGAGGCTACCTCGATTCCGTTTTTACGAGCAATCAGCGTGTCCGGTGCTTCCTTAAGCAGGTGGACGTGCGCGTGGCAAATGCCTGAAAGAACGTCTCCCGTGGATTGAATGGCTCGGAGCAGAATTGGGGTGATGTGGCAAATCAGGTCGCGGTATCCGTCACTGTACTGAAGCCCAATTCTGTCCCGGGTCTTCGCCAGTTCCATGGCTTGCAGAATGTCGACGGATGTGTGGGTTTGTCCGACATCCAGCTGTTGGGTCGTCCCCATGCCACCTGCGGTTGCACGCTGGATTGCCATGAAAATCAGTTCTCCGTCATCATCATTCAATCCCTCAAGTACTGCTTCGATGCCGGGAATCCAAGCTTGCAGGTTCTCAAAACTCGAAGTTGGATTACCTGCCCCCTGTTTCAGGGCAGTAACGCTGGCCCGTTCATCTGCAGCGACCATCGGTCCCAGTAGCAAGATGATTCCGAGATTGACATTGGTACCAAGGTGGGATTGGACCTGATCAACGGCGGCAAGCATTCTGTTGCTGATTCGATCACTGTTTCGGCCGAAACACCTGGCGGTGATTTCTGCGGCTGCGACGAAGTTACTATGGGTCAGGTCAACAAAGGAGCGGCCGGGAAAGACATTGCCAGGTTTGGGGGCAGTGGCTTCAAGGATGCAGGCCCATCGCACTGCTTCGGCTGGGGTCGTGGAAAGTTGACGGAAGGACGCAAGCGGGTCAGGCATGGCAAGGTGTGTCGTTTGAGCCGCTCGATTAACAGTCGATTGATGTATCGTGAAGGTGAATTGTCGCCGAACGAACGGCACCAGTGTGAATGAAGCTCATGCTGTTACTGATCAGCCTGATCGGTGTTCAGAAATTCTGAAATAGCCTGCAGCGTTTCATCGGGAGCATCTTCAATCACATAGTGGCCGGCATCAGCGATTTCGACGGAGCAAGCGTTGGGCCACGCCGCCTGAAAACGCCGCAAGCATTCTGGACGAAAACACCAGTCTTGCATTCCCCAGATCAGCAGAGAAGGGATGTTTTCCAGCGTTGGCAGGTTGGCTTCGAGGTCCGCAAGGGTCTGATAGGTCGGGTGCTTGGGGGACATCGGTATGTCACGCACAAACGCATCGATGGCAACTCGATGCTTCCAGTTGTCGTAAGGTGCCAGCAGTCCTTGAGCCACTTCGCGGCGCATTTTGGTGCGTGACATCGCCATCCTAATCGCGGCACGTGCAAAGGCATTGAAACCTCTGACGGCAAGCGTGCCCACGACCGGCAGGCGGCACGCAGCGATTCGCTGTGGGATGTAAGGTGGGGGGAAAGCACCCGTGTTGAGCAGGACGATTCGCTGTAGCTTCTCGCTGCGCTCAAGCATGGAGGTCAAGCCGATCGCCCCGCCCCAGTCATGTGCAACCAGTGTGATGCGATCCAGATCGAGTGAATCAATCAGTGAAACCAGATTGTCTCGGTGGGCGGCAAGGGTGTAGGGAAAGTCCGCTTGCGATGGTTTGTCACTTCGCCCACAACCGATGTGGTCGACGGCTATCACGCGATAATCGGACGAAAAACTCTCAATGATTCTCCGCCAGTAAAAACTCCATGTCGGGTTGCCATGAACACACAGCAACACTTCCGGTCCTGTTCCCTCATCCAGGTAACAGAGTTTGTGTCCGCCCACCGAATGTTCGCGGGAAGTGTAGGGCAGTAGTTCGTGGGCAACGGAAGTCATGCCAAAGAGTTTCGACAATCTTGACGCTGAGCGGAACCACCCTGAAACAACGACTGCATCAATCAAACTGGAAATTTGGGAAGAACAGTTGCTGCAAACAGAAAAACTCGACCGCCATCCCTACGAAAACCTCGACCGAACCGTTGACGCAGCAGACCATGGGAACCGAGTTCTGAAGCGTGAGCCTCAAATGATTTGTAACGCAGTGTTAGGTAACCAACCAGTCGATCCGTCTTCGAATTCAACTTTGTGCCATTGGCCACGTTGGGTCAGGACACGGACCAGTCGGCCATCGCTGCCAGGCAATTCGCGGACGACATCGAATTCGGTGCCGTCGCCAGCCCGTAACGAGAGGTTTGCTTGAACGAGGATGGCTTGATCGTCGGCGGTGAATTCCGTGACCCTGAGGCGATAAGATGTGAAGGCAGTCATGGCGATCACCAGCAGGCAGGTAGCAGGAACCTTCCAGTGCTGGGGGGATGAAACAATTCGCCATGCGACCATCGACCAAGCCGACCACCAGGCACAAAAAGCGAGGATCAGCATCAGTTTCGGTGAAATGACACGCAGGATCAGATCATTGAATTTGCGTAATTGAATCAGCGACCCCGCTTGAACGGTTTCTTTCAAATCAAAACCTGCTTCTGCACTTGCCAACTGTTCGCGGTACAGTTGGTCAGTGGGTGCGTACCGCAAGGCTCGACGATAGTTGGCGATTGCTTCTGATCCGTTACCTGCGCGTGCTTGAGCGTTTGCCAAGTTCGCAAATATTCGATCGTTTGCAAAGCCTGAATCTACGAGCAGTTGCAATTTTTCGGCTGACTTTGCGAAGGCTGTCTTTCCCCTTGCATTGTCGGTTTCTTGAACGCCGTTGGTATACATTCGCGTGGCTTCTTTGAGCAATTGTCCAGCCTGACCCTCGGACAGTCGGCTTAGACTGGTGGCTGCTTGTGTGAGGCTCTGTTGAGGTTGACCATCCAAACTCGTGTTATCTTGCTGAGGGGTGTCGGTGAGTTGCACATCGGATGAATTGCTCGGTGAATTGCTCGGTGAATTGCTCGGTGAATTGCTCGATGAATTGCTCGGTGGATCCTGTGCTGTTGCCAGCGTCATCGTAATGGGTGACAGAAAGACTGCTAGCAGAAACGCAGTCGAGGTAGGATTGAGTCGATTGATTCCCATTGGGCTGCGGCCATAACGCTTCGAATCACAGATTGCAGCGACGATCGCTTTGGCGTTCTGGCGGAGTCGATCGGGGCTATCCGCATCAGACAAGCGATCGCTATCGCGATAAAGACGCTCGACTTCAATGGCGATTTCGCTGTCCCCGGCTGCGCGGAGCTTTCCGACCGTCTGGTCTCTTAGCATCCGTCCTGTCGGCAAACGAAAGCGACTGCCTAGAAATTGTTCGAGACCGGCGGCGACTTCGTGCGGCGTGATGGCTCGCGCCATGGAACGCTTGAACCGACGACTAGCCGAAACCATGCTACTGAGATGATGACGAGTTGCGAAGAGCGTCAAGGCGACGATGAACATCGGTGGCAACAGGATTGCAACGAGCATGGCCGGCGGAAGCGTGCCCGGACGTGGGACGATCGATAATACAGCTTCCAGGGACTGTGAGTAATCCATGTCGGAACGGGTGGCCAGTGGTTCCTGGGAAGATTCACCCTTGGGAGTAGCGGGCTTTGTTCCCACGATCGAGTCAAGTTTTAAAACGTCTGCTGCGTCAACAGTGATGGAAATGGGATCGCTCTTGATCGATACGAACGCTGCCTGCTGAGGGTCGAAGTAGCTGTACTCGATCGGCGGGATCTCGGTCGTACCTTCCCGCAGCGGTCGGATTGCCGTGGAGAACACTTTCTGAGTGCCATCGACAAATCCGGCCAAAGGCTCGTTGGGAACTTTGAAATCGCGGGTGAGGCTTGTTTGGTCTGCCAACGGAGGGGCTCGCAGCACATCCATCGGACCCTTTCCTGCGATGCCAATGTTCAATGTGATCGGATCGCCAACTTTGACGGCTCTTGGACCCGCTTCGCTGACAATGCGATATTGGCCGACTGCGCCTCGGTAGTCTGCCGGCCTGCCCTCTTCGGGGATTGGTTTAACCGTGATGGATTCGACCTCGGTTTCAGCGACGATTGGACGGATGCGCGTGATTGCCAGTTGTGTGCCAAAGCTTCCGAGCGTGTCGTCATTGAATATGCTGGATCCCCGAAAAAAATCATTACCCAGTATTGAAATGGGGCTTCTGGTACGTCCGAGTTCTTCGGGGTAATTGACGAGGATACGGACATCGGCGCCATCGATTTTACCCGGTCGATCAGGGTAGACGGTCGCATCGATTTCATACAGCAGGTAGCCTCGCTCTTGGCCCTCACTGTCTTCGCGTAAAGTCAGTTTTCCGCCGGGACGCTGGCGATTCTTTGACATTTTCTTCATTGACTCGGCAAAATTTCCCCATTGCGTTTTCTTGCTGAGTAAGGACCACATCGTTGCTTCATTGAGCGTGATGTTGAACTCTTTGTCGCGATAGGCGCGAATCCAGATTTTGAGGCTCAATTGCAGTGCCTGACCGACGAAAATTTCAGCTTCGTTACCTACGATTTCAACGAACATCAAGTCGTCCGTTTCGCTTTGCGTGGCAACGATGCGCATCGCACCGGTTTCGGTTTCTTGCCCATCCGCGACCACTTTGATGGCTGGGATGATGAACGTCCCCTCGCGAGTCGCAGTGACCGAGTACAAGTAGGTCAGTGTGTTGCGTTTTGTGGTTCGGCCATTGATCGTTGTGGTTCTGTAGCTCCGTGACGGAGTCCCTTGCGGGACGATCTCCAGACCGTCTACCGCTGGGATGACTGGCTTCTCGTGTTCATTGGCATTGTTGATCTGAATCTGCAGCGTGAACGGCAGGTTCACATAGGTTTCCTGGGTCGAAACACTGCTTTGGACGTCCGCCGCGTCAGAACGCTGGGGCAGGCAAAACAGGGCAACAAGGCATGGCAAGGACCATGTGAGGATCTGATGACGCATCAAAATTACCAATCCCTTTCTACTGGCATACGCAAAGCACGGTCTGCTGCTTGGCGACGCAAGCGACGTAGCATGTCTCGATCACGAATGGACTGCAACAACTTGCGTGCTTCCTCTTCCGTCATGCGATCGCTCATGACGGCTACAGGTTCTTCGGGTTTTTCGCCTGACTGCTCGGTCGTCTCATTCACAGCGGTCAGTTCACCGCTAGGTGTGGTGTCCGACTCGTCCTCTTCGCCCTCTTGGTTCAATTCGTCTTTGGGGTCTATCGGATCAGGATTCATCTCGTCCGAATCCTGCTGCTCTTGGTCCTGCTGCTCTTGATCCTGCTGCTGTTGATCCTGCTGCTGTTGATCCTGCTGCTGTTGATCCTGC
>JAPKCI010000382.1 GCA_028823035.1 Rubripirellula sp. | reverse complement strand
GTTCGCTGGTTCGTTCGCTGGTTCGTTCGCTGGTTCGTTCGCTGGATTTTCCGCAGCGTCATTCTGTGCAAGCACAGACCATGTTCCGATCGTTACCAGCATCGCGGTAGCGATCATCCCACAGGCAAGTATTGTGCTGAATTTGTAGGGTTTCATCAGTTGGGTTCCTTTTAACCAAGTCGTTCTTTCAATTATCACTGCAATCGCCGGTTTTTTGCAAGTCATTAAGCGTTTCGTTGGTCTTCGCTGGGACGATCTCATGCGTGGGGGCGTTGTTTTCTGGTTGTCCTCGATATGATGGGGCTGAAGGATGGGGCTGGCATTGCCTCTGTGAGAGGCGTTTAATCGACAGGCCGTTGCTGCCACTGTCACGATCATCTCGCTTCTCGCAGCACGATCCGCAGAAAACACTTAACCATCTCTCTAGTTTATGACCACTGTCCAGCTCCTGCGATTGACGAGGAATTATGGGGATCAATTGGTTCTTGACGCTCTCTGTTTGGACGTCGAATCAGGCAGTTATCTTGTCCTGCTGGGGCCCAGTGGTTGCGGTAAAACAACGACACTCAGAATCATTGCCGGGTTGGAACAACCTGATGGGGGCGAGGTGGTTTTCGACGGTGCCAATGTGACGACTGTGCCACCGAGGAAACGAGATGTTTCGATGGTGTTTCAGCAGGATGGTCTGTATCCCCACTTGAACGTTGGACAGGCGATTCGATTTGCGCTTCGTGGTCGATGTCCAGCGTCCGAAATCAATGACAGATTCCGTGATGCGGTTGCCTTGACTGGCGTCGATGCCTTGTTGGAACAGTTTCCGAGTCAGCTTAGCGGGGGTGAACTCAGACGCGCTGCGATCGCCAGCGCCATCGCTAAACGAACCGCTGTCAGACTGCTTGATGAACCCCTGTCTGCACTCGATGTTGCCGTTCGTCAGGGCTTGCAGGATGACATTCTGCGGTGGCATCGATCGGTGCCCGGTACCACGATACATGTGACGCATGATGGTCGCGAAGCGATGCGTGTCGCCGATCGCATCGCTGTCATGGATGGTGGCAGGATTGTTCAGTTTGGAATTCCGGCAGACGTTTTTGATCAGCCGGAAACTGTTGCAGTTGCCAAGTCCATTGGTATCCCTGTCATCAACTGGATCGAGGCTGAACTGATTGACGGTGTGATTTTTTTTAACGAGGCGGCTATCAAGGCATTGCCATCCTTCCGAGTGAACGCCCAAAACCAGTCGCTGCTGGTGGGAGTACGTCCTGATGCTTTTTGCCCTTGCTTTCGCGAACAGGGCGGGACGATCGGCGGTGGAATCGTAACTCAAGCAAGTTTGCAGGAGTGTCGGGTTGTCGAGAGTCGGCTTCAGTTGAGGGTCCACGCGGGGCGGGTTGGTTTGACCGTCTTGACTGATCAAGATGTCTCTAGTCAGTTGCCTCCGATCGGAGGTTCGCTTGAGTTGTTGGTCGATCGCGAAAAGGTTCACGTTTTCTCGAAATCGAGTGGGAGACGAGTGAAAGTGTCCGACGTAGGCTGACGGTATGATGTCGCTTCGGATAACATGCCGCCATGGATTTCGATACCCTACTTTCGTTCATTTCTTTTGCCGCGATCCTGTCTATAGGCATCTTCGTGCAAGCGGCCGCCGGTTTCGCAGCTGGTCTGTTGATTGTTCCGGCATTACTGTGGTGTGGCTACACCATTCCCGATGCTCAATGCGCACTACTTGTGGCGACAATTCCGCAAAACGTTTGGGGTGTTTGGAGTTTGCGTAAGAGTATCGAGCCGAGTCAGGTGGCATGGCCCGGATTGGGGCGGATCTTGTTTCTGCCTGTCGGGATCGTCGTCTTGAAATTGATGGATTTTGTTGATGAAGCCACGGTCCGACAGATCGTCGGGCTAATTGTTTTGAGTGTAACGCTTGCCATCATTTACATTCGCCCGAAGCCCCAGCCACGGCTGCATCCGATTTGGGCGTTCATCGCTTTTCCACTGTCGGGTTTCTTTCAGGGGTTAGTTGGGATGGGCGGACCGGCAATGGTTTTCTGGGTTCAAGCACATGATTGGGAGACGCAAAAGTCGCGCGGCTTTTTGTTCACGATGTATCTGGTCAGTATCCTGCCAGCGTTAGGATTTCTGTACATGGCATTCGGGAACCAGGTTGTCGAGTCGGGGGCCTTGGCTTTGATGATGGTTCCTCTGCTGTGGGGCGTGACTGTTTTTGGCTTGAAATTCGGGACCAAGCTGGGACGGGAACGGCTGCGCCGTGTTACCCTTGCATTATTGCTGGTCATTGGTTTGGCTGGCGTGCTCGGTCCGATGTGGGGCTGAACGTGTTGAAGCCCGACGGTCGCTATGCGAGGCAATTTCTTTTCAAAGCTTCGTGATTGCAGCTTATTCGAACTCTATTGTTTGATGGATTTGTGTCTCTATTCAGATAGGTCTGATCGATGATTCGTTGTGTTGTTTCGTTCACGTCGTTTTTGATGCTCTGGTTTTGTTGGCTTGCGCTGTTTGAGTCGGCCCTGTTTGAGTCGGCAGCGTCGGCGTCGGAAAATGCAGCCGAGCAGGCATCGGCGATCAGAGTCTTGGGGTCCAATGCGACCGAGTTTTCTAAAGCAAAGGCTTGTCAACAGCTCGCATTGGTGGGTGATTCCAATGCGGTCCAGCCGTTGTCTGAACTGCTGGGGCATCCACGTCTTGCGGACTATGCTTTGTCAGCGTTAATCCGTATTCCAGGGCCGCAGGTTGATAATGCTCTGCTAGCTTCGGTATCGTCATTACGCGAACGATCTCTGATTGGTGTGCTGCATGCGATTGGCCAACGCCAGGTCGCTGACGCGGTGCCGAAGTTGCAATCCGAGTTTGGAAAAAGAAAGTGGAGTGAAACTGAGCTGCTTGCTGCTATTCAAATGCTTGGTGCGATCGGAACATCCCAAGCTGAGTCAGCTTTGCAGCAGATGAGCGTGGCTGATCGCAGTGGTCGCTATAGGCGTGTGCACGCCGATGCCATCAAGCGTTGTCAGAGAGTCCGCATTGCGGGGCTGCCCAATCAAGTTTCAAGTGACTTACTGCAATTGCAAGCAGACCTGCAGGCGGGGGATGGTGAATATCGGGACGCACTTTTGAAAGCGAGACGGCTGGGGGCCGTGGCTGCGCCCGATCTTGCCTTGTCGCTGCGGACGGCTGAGCCGTCACGCCAGGTGCTGACCCTGATTTGTCTGGCGGAACTTGAAAATCGTCAGGTGCTTGATTTGTGTCGGCCTCTGATGCAATCGAAGCAAGCCGAGGTTGCCGCGAGCGCGGTTGATACGGTCGTCACCTTGGGAGGTTTTGTAGATGCGGACCGCTTGCCGGACTTTGTGCGCCAGCGACCAGAACAGGCAGTGTCTTTTTTGAGGTCCATTGCTGCGGCTGAGAATATTGCGATTGATTCTCAGGTGATCGGAATGATTCAGGAAATGGCAAAGGGCGCGGGTGCTGAACCACGGTGGCGTTCTGCGGTTATTCAATATGCTATGCAACGCCGCTTGAGCGAGGTGACTTTACCGTTGTTGCAACTCGCGGCTTTGGATGGGGAGACGGCGCAAGCGTTTCTGACGGCGGCTGCTGCAACGGTCAAACTCGATCAGTTTTCAGCATTTTTGGCGAAAGTTAGTGAGGTTGCTGACGACGATCCTGGCTCGGCTTCCCTGGTTTTGCAGGCTGCGTTGGTGCATTTGCCTCAGGATGCAACAGCCGAAAGTCTCGGTGCGGCGATTGGAGCCTCGCGGATGCCTGGCCGGCGTGATTGGCTGATGGATCAGTTGGCGTTTCTGGGTGGGCAAAGGGCTCTGGCATTCGTGGTTGCGTATGCCCAATCTGGAAATGGGCAATCGCTTGGGGATGAAGAATCTGTTGATGCAGCCACTCGCGTTTTGGGGGCATGGACGACGGCTGACGTTGCTGCACCACTGCTGCAACTGGCTGATCAGTTGCCTGCCGGCAAATATCAACTTCGTGCTCTGCGTGGTTATCTGCGTGTCGGTCGGCAACTGGACATGGACAGACAGGATCGGTTGCAACTGTGCAAGGCGGGGTGGCAGCGGGCGCAACGCGATGATGAACGTTTGCTGGTGCTCGACATCCTTCGACGGTTCTCGTCTGAGGATGGCATGAACTGGCTCGTTGATTTGCTGAAGGGTTCGTCACAATCCAGCAAGTTGCCATCCAGTAAACCTGTCCGTAATCATGCTTTCATGACGTTGGCTCATGTCGCGGGCCGCATTGCGCTCGATGATCCCAATCGGGTCAAACAACTGTTGGCCCAGCTCGACTTGACTCAGGCACCGGCATCAGCCCGTGCAGCTTTGGAAGTCCTTCGTTAAGACGCGTTGGTAAACACGGGTTTTCCTGACAGCGGCGAACAGAGGGCGTTTGGGTACACCCAGAGCCAGCCCACGATGTGTTTGGGGGCTGGCTTCGCTGTGTTCAACGGCGCGGCGTGGGGTCACTTAGTCGAATCATCGCCAGCTGTAGCTGGTGGGTCTGTTGCTGGTGGGTCTGCTGCTGGTGGGTCTGCTGCTGGTGGGTCTGCTGCTGGTGGGTCTG
>JAPKCI010000381.1 GCA_028823035.1 Rubripirellula sp. | reverse complement strand
TCCACCAGCAACCTCGCGGGTAGTCCAGGCTGAAACCTGCGGATCGATGGTTCGCCCCGTTACCGTAACCTTTTGCTCGGGCCAATTCATCGGCACAGGAAACGTAGCCAAAACATCGGTACAGGTGACCGGTGTTTGCAAAACGAGACCAATTCTCCAATTTTGCACTTGGGGTGTTTCGTAACTGAGCCGAGACTCAGTTCCCTCAGCCGGCTCGTCAATTACCCGATCTTGGGCGATCACCCTCGACACAGCACTGGCGGAAAACGCTGCCGCCCCAAAAGAAAGCAGATGACGACGGGTTAGCAAACTCTGTGGATGCAACATACTCATCCGACTCTTAGGCAGGTGGAAAATAAAATACCGAACGGTCGGAGCAAATGATTGCTGCAAGCAATCTTTACCCCGACCGTCGCTCGCTACGGTTACACCCAGTTTAGTCACCGGGTGTTGATCGAGTCCAACAAGACAGGCGAAATACCGTTGAGTCTACAGCGAATTGTTACCGACTGGCTGTTCCCACAAAATCCTGCTGCCGTCGTTATCAAATTTGCGTGCGTTGAAGCTGTCGGCAGGGGCGGAGACGCCTGCTGCCCCCATCATCTGACCCGACTGGTAAGGGTCAGCGACCCCATAATCATTGACACCACAACCGCCATACGACTGTGCGGAATAAACCTGACCATTGCAACCACATCCAGGCTGCTGGCTGTTGGGAGCTTGCATGGCATTGCCGAACTGCGGCGTTGATCCACCGCTGCAGAGGCCACAACGGGCTCCACGGCCAAACAAAAAGTTTTTGATTCCAGTGCAACCTGTGCTAAAACTCATCAGCGTCATAATCGCGATGACCGAGCAAATTCGATTTTTCATTTTCTTTTCCTTCATATGCATAGCGTGCGTATTCGGTAGTCTCATAGGTGAGACCTCTAAAAATTAGGCCACAGTCAATGATGTGCAAACGCAACATTGTTTTTTTTCTGCAACAATGTGGTGACGCATAAGAACATCCACCAAGATTCACTGACTTTTTGTTTCACATGAAGCTTCCCTCCGATAAACGACGACGACCAAGAACCGCGATTGCGGCTGCCTTGGTATCGCTGTGTGTTTCGCGGCCAACGCTGGCAGAAGAGTTTTCTGCCTATCGCGGGCCGCCTGCAATTCCACAGCACGACATCGCTCCCGTCCTGACGGAGACAGCAAACTCGCTGGTGCAAACCACCATCCCTCAATTTACTGCTGGGCCAGCAACAAAGACAATCAACACGAAGGCGATTGCGGATTTGCCCGATCGATTCTGGATGATCAGCACGCGATCGCTCACCAGTTCCACCTGTAAAGTTAACCTTGAGTCACCAGACCTGCGGGTCTATCAACTCGACTGCAATGGAAAATCGTCCCCGGTAACACTTGACGAATACCTCGCCGCCTTAAACCCAGACCGCCAGGTCGTGGTCTACGTCCACGGAAACCGGATAGCGTCCAGCGAAGTTGTGCATCGCAGTTTTTCGGTCTATCGCCACATCATCCGCTGCAAAGACAATCGACCTGTGGACTGGGTTATCTGGAGTTGGCCCAGTGCTAAGCAGGGAATCCTGATACATGACGCCCGCCGAAAGGCGTCGCGAACCGATGGGCAGGGCCTGTACCTCGCTTGGTTACTTAGAAAACAGGTTAAACAGGCCGAGTCAACCAAGATGATCGGCTTCAGTTTTGGCAGTCGAGTGATAACCGGGGCACTGCATTCCCTAGCCGGTGGAAAACTGGGGGGACGCCTGCTGCCCGGACCACCGACCACCGGAATCCCCGTCGATGTCGGACTGGTTGCACCAGCGATTGATAGTCACTGGCTTTCTGAAAAGGGTTATCACTCACTGGCCACCAAAAATCTGGATCAGCTAGCGGTGCTGTACAATCGTCGCGACGCCGTCCTGAAACGATACTGGCTGATTGATCGTGTGCGGGGCCGGGTGGCTCTTGGCTACACCGGGCCGCGATCCTTTGCACCCCGCGTCGATGGCAGCCAACTACCGGTCGTGGCTCGCGATTACTCCTCGTACATCGGACTGCGGCATGACGAACTGGACTATTACACCAAGTCCCGTCACGCAGGAAACATCATGTCCAAACTGATCAATGACATTGACGACACCCCATGAAAATCCTGATTCCGTTCCCATCGGGTTTCTGGCGGGAAATTGGGTGCCTCATGGCCAACTGACCGTCAGTGTTGACGACACCGGATTCCGGCAAGGTGTCACTGCCGTTGAGCGATTGCGAACTTATCACCAATCCATCTTCGCTGCCGACGCGCACTTGTCACGTTGGCAACACAGCACCGCAGAACTGGAAATCACCGGACTGCCAAGCAAGACAACGATCAAAAACCTGCTGCAGGAACTGCTTGACAGAAATCAAACTCTTCTTGATGCGGAGGGCGAACTGGGCATCACCCTGTTCGCCACTCCAGGTGCAGCCGATGTCGGGACAGCAACCTTTGGAATGCATGTCAACCGACTCAACAGTCAGCAGAATCGCCAACGTCGAGAATCAGGCCAACCACTGATCGTCACGCCAATTCAGCAGCCTGCTCCCGAATGCTGGCCACGGACCATCAAGATCCGTTCTCGGGTTCACTATCACTTGGCCGATCTAGCCGCCCATCGGGAAGACCCGGCAGCTTCGGGAATCCTGCTCGACAGTGACAACACCGTCACCGAAACCAGCATTGCAAACCTTGCCATCGTGATCGATGGAAAGATCATTTCGCCCCCAGCCGATCGTGTGCTCGGTGGCATCACTCAGGGGGTGATGGAACAATTGGCCGAAGAATTGCAGATTCCCTGGTCCAAATGCCCCATCTCTGTCCCCGACTTGATGGACGCCGACGAGGTGCTGTTGATGGGCACCGACGGTGGTCTCTGGTTTGCGAACACCGTGAACGGCAACGCGGTTGGCAAGGATCGAACAAAATTGGTCTACCCGCAATTGCAAGGTCGTTTTAAAACGCACGTCGGTTCATTAGCACGTTGAACGCGGGACTCTGTATCAGCCATTGCCAGATTATCCATCGCCGTACGCGAGCTACGCCGATGGAATCCGGGGGCCAGTTCCAAGACCTCCCATAGCAGCGAGGACGCTGACTCTATGGATGGCCTCACCAGCGAAGCATTCAGATTCAGCGGTTCCCGCAGCCCGCTGATACGCACTGCCTTTTACGCCCCGTTGATGGCCCGCCTGCTTCACGTTCGCGATCCTGACATGCTTGCACATTACGCAGACTGCTGTATTTGTCACTGTTACACCCATCCTGCGGCCTGACAAGCTTGCAAATTGGGTTGCGAAATCATCGGTTCCAGCCACGAGGAAGGCCCAAATGGGTACACTGTGTGACTTCATTTCCCGTGTTCCTCAACGGAGTACTCGTACGGTGATTCGATTCCTACAGGCAAGCCCTCTTCTGTCCGTTTTGTTTGTGATTGCGTTGCTGGGCGGATGCAAACCATCGGCTAATCCAGCCACAACAGCCTCTAGCGGTGGCGGTGGCGCTGGAAACGCTGGCAACACACCTCTACGAATTGCGGTGATTCCCAAGGGAACGAGTCACGAATTCTGGAAGTCCGTTCATTTCGGTGCTCAGAAAGCGGCTGACGAAATCGGCGATGTCGAAATCATCTGGCGCGGACCTGTGGTGGAAAGTGACACCGGCAGTCAGATCGAAGTGGTCAAGAATATGATCACCATGCAAGTCGACGGCATCGTGCTGGCACCCAACCAGAAAGGTGGACTGGTCGACGCGGTCGAAGAATCGATTGGCGAAGGCATTCCTGTGGTCATTTTCGATAGTGGTCTGGACAAAGGTCCCGACATCGTCAGCTATGTTGCGACCGACAACTACAAGGGTGGCCAGATGGCAGCCAAGCAGATGGCAACTGCGATTGAAGAAAAGGGCAATGTGATCCTGTTACGTTACATCGCTGGCAGTGAGAGTACTGAACAGCGTGAGCAGGGTTTTCTGGATGGATTGAAAGAGTACCCTAATATCAAAGTGGTATCCTCCGATCAAAGAGGTGGTGACAACACCACATCATCCAAGGAAAAGGTCGACCAGTTGCTGCAAACCTATGGCGAGAATCTGGCCGGGATATTTGCCGTCTGTGAACCGAATGCCAATGGCACTCTCGAGTCGCTCCGAAATGCTGGGCTCAATGGCAAAGTCAAACTGATCGCATTTGACCCAAGTGATGCGTTGACCGAGGCCTTGAATGACGGGTCCTGCAGTGGCATCGTCATCCAGGACCCTGTCCAAATGGGCTATCAATCAGTCAAGACGATGATTAATGCAATCAACGGTGAACCAGCTGAAGCATTCATTTCAACCGGCGAATACGTTGCCACGCCCGAGAACATGAACGAAGAGGAATCGTTGCGTCTGCTCAAACCTTCCATTTTGGAATAGGTATCGTTCGATCATGACGTCGGACCAGAGCAAGACCAGCAAGTCTGCCAAACACAGCGACCAAGACGATTTCCGTCAATCTACCAATCCCTCCACTCCTCCCAGCACTGAACTGGGCAGCACTGAACTGGGCAG
>JAPKCI010000380.1 GCA_028823035.1 Rubripirellula sp. | reverse complement strand
TCCAGCGTTCTACAGGTCCAGCGTTCTACAGGTCCAGCGTTGCACAGGTCCAGCGTTCTACAGATCCAGCAGGGTGTTCGACACCTGCTATGGCAAGTTGCTGTCTTAATTCGCATTCTGGCTGGCAAACGCCGCCATAGCCGTTTGGCGGATATGGTCGGTGCTGGCTTGGTTTGACGTTGCGATGGACCTAGCGTCGTCGTCTTCGATCGTAAGCCGTGTCTCACCGTTGGGCAGTTGAATCACTTTGCCTCGAACTGGCCCATATTTGGTGTCGACCACGATGTTTTCGCGAATCAGCTTATGGCGATCCACTGTGTGACGCCGGATCCCAATGGCTGTTGAGTGTTCAAAGATGATGTTCTCGAGCAATTGCATGTGTGTGCTTGAGGCCATTGCGGTCAAGATGACTCCGGACCTTCCTTTCTTCATGGTGCAGGGCGTCTGATAGACATCCAGTGCACCGGCGGTCAGTAGGCGGGATGCGCAATCAGCAAGTTGTTCTGGTGTTGAATCATCAATATTCGATTCCAGCATGACGACCTGATCTGACTCGATCTGCTCGCCCAAGGTCGAGGATTCTTCTGTGCTTTCACCCAGAATTACTCTCAAAACGTTGGCTTGAGCTTCCAGATCCATGGTTCCAGCCCCGTAGCCTACTGATTGGATGGTCATCGATGGGAGAGGCCCAAAACCAGTTGAGCACGCCTTGAGGATCGCGGCTCCGGTTGGGGTTGTCAGTTCCGCGCGAATATCCGACGCCACAATGGGGATGCCCATCAGCAGTTCCGCGGTCGCGGGGGCAGGGACAGAGACGCGGCCGTGGGCGATGGTGATCTCGCCAGTGCCGGTGGGGACCGGTGATGCCAGGACCGTTTCAATCCCCAGCATGTGCATGCCGACGGCAGTTCCAACGATGTCGGCGATCGAATCGATCGCACCAACTTCATGAAAATGTACTTTCTCGAGCGTCGAGCCATGAACTTTGGCCTCAGCTTCGGCGACTTTTCGAAAGATTCGGTGTGCGATCTCTTTCGCCTCTGGTGCCACTTCTGAGGCTCGGTCGATCATCTCGGTGATGTGGTGCAGGTGCCGATGTGCGTGTTCAGGAGGATGCTCGATATGAACGTAAATTGCCCTGAATCCCCGCTTTTTGACCGTTTCGGCACGGATTGTCAGGTCAGGTAACCCCATCGACTTGACGGCCGATTCGATCGCTGAGACATCAGCCCCTAAATCAACCAAGGCGCCCAGTGTCATATCGCCGCTGATTCCGCTGATACAATCGAAATAGGCAATTCGCCCCATTTTTTTGCTTTCTTGGTCGAGGAAATGCGTGTCGTTTGCCGTTGAAGGATTTGTGCAAGAAGGTATACTCTCGCCTTCGAATCTTTGCAGAAAACCAACCTATACGATACGTCCGAAGAGATCGATCCGATGAAAGTTGTTAGCAGTATTGGCGCGTTAAAGTACCGCCATCCCGATTGCCAAGTCGTAAAACGACGCGGTCGCATCTATGTGATTTGTAAAAGCAATCCGAGATTTAAGGTCCGTCAGGGTAGTGCAAAGGTCAAAAAGACCCGCCGCTAGACGTGCCCGCGGCCAGAATCAGAGCACGACCGGCCCTCGAACCGGTCGTTTTTAATGCGCCGCTGCGGCTTTCCGATTGGAATGAGTGATGAATAAACTTTGGCTGGTACTTCTGTGTTCGCTGGTGGTTTCTGCTGGATGTGTCTCTGAGCCGGAAAGCAGCTCCCCTAAGGCTTCGGTTAAGAAAGACGCCGCCGTTGAAACCGGCACCGTGACGCTTGAAATTCAGGGTTCTGGCGAACCGCTCACGATCGAGATTGCAGATGTATCCGTGGGAACTTCCCTCGAAGATGTAATGCGATCGGTCACGCAGATCCCTGTGTCGATTCGCGGATCTGGTGTCACCGCTTTTGTCGATGGAATCGGCGATCAGTCGGCTAGCGGGACGGAGGGATGGGTTTTCCGAGTGGACGGCGTCCACGCGAATCAGGGTGTTGGCAGCACAAGCCTATCGCCACCAACCACGGTCTCATGGATCTATGGCGATGCGGATGACTTGGTCATTGATTAGCCTCCGTTCCGGTTAAAGGAATCCGCGAATCATGCATTTTGTGTCGCGGATCATCGTCGATCACTGGAAACTGGTTTCGTGGCTGGTCGTTTTTGGGTCGGTTCTGGCTGTGTTAGGTGTGCTACGTCTCTCTTTTGACGTCTCGCCCAACGCAGTCTTCCTGTCAGAAAATGCCGTCTCAAAACAGTTGCAGCAGCTGTACGGTGATTTCGGCCATGACGACAACGAAATTGTGGTCGTTATCGAAGGTCCAACTCTGTTTGAACCCGAGATGCTGGCACTGCTTCGGCAGTATCGTGATCGACTTGTTGATCTGCCCGATGTGCTGAACGTCAGCAGCATTTTCGATTTGCGGGAACGACAGAGCGGCCTGCTGGTGTTGCCTCGCTATATGCTTCCAGACAGTGATGCGGATCGCCTGAAACGCCAAGTCACGCAGCACCCAATCGGTAAAAACCAGTTTGTGTCAGCTGATGGCAACATGCTGGTGATGGTTGCGCACATTGCTGGTGAATCCCTTCCCCTTTCAAAGCTGTCGGCAGCGGTTGCGGATGTGCATCTACTCAGCGAGCGATTTGAAACAGAATCAGGTTGTAGGACTTTGCTCGCTGGCCATTTGGTGATTCGTGCAGAGACCTTAGCGTCCCTGAGGAAATCGATGGTGACAGGGTCGTTGTTTGCAACGCTTGTCTCAGCGTTGGTCGCATTCATGCTGTTTCGGGGCGTCTGGCCAGTCCTGATTTGTTGTGCCGCGCCGGGGTTGGGAGTCTTGTGGACGCTAGGTGTCATGGGATGGGCCGGCCTGCAAATTGGTGCATTGGGGACTGTCATCCCCACACTTGTTATGGTGATTGGATTGACGGATGCAGTCCATCTCTTGTTGGAAACCAATCGACAGCTCAATGCTGGTAAGAGCTGCAAGGAAGCAGTTGGATTGATGTTGCGTCGAACCGGTCCCGCCTGCCTGTTGACCTCTTTGACTACGGTGATTGGTTTTGGGTCGTTGTTGCTTTCACAAACCCCAAGCGTCCAGCAATTCGGTCTCTGTGCTGCTTTGGGGTCAGCACTTGCCCTGTTCGCCGATCTATTGGTGTTGCCCATCTTGATTCGCCTGTCTGACCCGGTTGCGCTGTTGGGAAAATACCGCAGCACCGAAGTGCAGATGTTTGCGTGCATGAATTGGATTGCCACCTTTCCGTTGCGCTACGCAAAAGTGCTTTCAGCTGTGGGGATCGCAGCATCTTTACTTCTAGTGTTTCCCGCTTTAAAGCAGAATCCTGATATCATTTGGACAGAAACGTTGCCGGATGATTCTGACGCGACATTGGCTCTGGAACGAGCTGACAGTGTGATGGGTGGGGCATTGCGGGCTCATGTGGTTGTGCAGTGGCCTCAAGACAGGGGGCTGTCTGATCGTGAGACGCTTCGAGTGGCGGGTGAGGTTCATCATGCCATTCTCAATACGGAGGGTATGAGTGGTCCATTTTCGGTCCTGAATGTGTTGGAAACCATTCCTGTCAAAGATCCTACGTTGAGATACCGTCGTTGCCGCCGCGTTGCCGGGGACCAACTTGGAAGGCTTGTGAACGAATCACGCCGCCGGTTTGTGGTCACCGCACAGGTACCCAACGACGGCGCGTCAGTTCTGGATGATCGGTTGAAAGTTCTTGAAGAACTGCTCCGAAATATCGAGCAACAGCATCCCGGTTATTCCCTTCATGTGACGGGTACCGTCGTGGCCGCAGCTCGGAACATGCGTGCGTTCATTGCTGATCTGGGGATGAGTCTTGCAGTCGCCAGCCTGATTATCTTTCTCGTGCTGACGCTGGCTTTTCGTTCAATACGTTTGGGATTGATCAGTGTCGTCCCGAACGCATTACCGCTGCTTGTGACAGCTGCGGGTTTGGTTTTGCTGGGCTATCCGCTGCAGATTACATCTGCACTGACCTTCTCACTGTGCCTGGGGCTGGCAGTTGATGACACCATTCATGTGATGACTCGGTACCAACAATTGCGAGCAGCGGGTTGCAGCGAGACGCGGGGTGAGGACGACGCTGTTGCGGATGGAGAGGCGGTTCGCCTAACGATTTGTCAGGTCGGTCCAGCGCTCGCTATCACGACGGCCATTCTGGTGAGCGGATTTGGCGCAATGTTGGTCAGCCCGATGCCTGGCATTCAGATGTTCGCGCTGCTGAGCTGTATCATTTTACTGACTGCATTCATCGGTGATCTGCTAATTCTGCCGGCCATGCTATTGGCTTTTGCCAGCGGAACAGACGAGCAGCGTGGTAGCCATTGAATTGACCAAAATCCCTGCTCGAAAGCTGTTTGATATCACTTCGGTTGATTGTTACAGAGGGCTGTCTTTCACGCCCGTTTCGCGCTGAGGTAACACTGAGGTAACACTGAGCTAACGCTAATCTAACACTGATCTAACGCTAATCTAACGCTGATCCAACGCTGATCCAACGCTGATCCAACGCTGATCCAACGCTGATCCAACGCTGATCTAACGCTGATCTAACACTGATCTAAC
>JAPKCI010000379.1 GCA_028823035.1 Rubripirellula sp. | reverse complement strand
CGATGCGGTTCAATTTTTGTTGGCGAGCCTTGTAAATGACTCCCATGCCACCCTGACCGATTTTTTCGATCAACTCATAGTCACCGAATCGACATGAGGGTGGGTTTTCTGGATCGGTTGAATCACCCACCGCAGCCATCGTCTCGAGCGACTGCCAGTTGGACGAACTGGTGAACTCTGGAGCTGACCCCGTGACAAGGGTTTCATCAGGATCCGGCGGATTTAATTCTAAACTCCAACGCGGATTCTCTTTGACGAGGCTTTCCAGACACTCCCGATTAGCCGGGAACCGTTGTGCGTACTCTGCCAGCGATACTTCTTCTTTGCGGTCGATGCGGTGCTGGATCTCGATCAAACAAAGTTCCCGCAGCAGTCGTTCCTGCTGATTGTCACCAACCTTCGTAAGGTAGTCCTCGATCCGCGGTGATGAATCGGTTTGCAAGGCAGATTCAAAAGCATCGCAGATGGAATTGAACGCCAGGAATAGAGTTGCTTCGCCCTCGGGTTTGTCAGTCATAGATTCAACTCCCGTTCCCAGAGGCTTCGGATTCCTTTTAACTTTCGCTCGACCGTCGTTTCCACGCACCGGAGTTTTTCAGCGATCTCTCGGTTCTTCCAACCTTCGAGTTTTAGCAGTGCAACGTTTCGCAGGGTATCGTCAGGCAACAGTTGCAAGAGACGCTGGCACTCTTCGATCGAAGCGACCGCAGAATCGGGCGATAGTTCTTGTTCAGAAATCCCACCGATGCCCATTCCTGATTCGTCACCATGGCTTCCCGCGAATACTGATTCGCCACGAACATTGCCACCACCACGTTTTTGTCGCCGTTGATGGTTGTATTCGTCGATGATCTTGCGTTCCGTGATCATCACCAGCAATTGCCACAGGTCGTCACGATCATTCAGTTTAGCGAAACGGCCTGCTTCTACACCTCGGCAAAGGCTGTCAAACGCTGCCAAGACCATGTCTTCTTCATCAGCGACGCGGCGCGGCGTTCCACGAAACTTAGCTGCTGCTAATCGGACGAGACGCTGACAATAGCGTTCCCATATTTGCTGGGCGGCCTGTTCGTCACCACCTTTTAACTGGGAAATCCAAACCGTCACCGATTGTTCTGAAGAAGTCATCAAGACCCGTCATTGGTTGGGAAAATAATTCGAATCGATCGTTCTAGACACAGACTGCGGGAAACCAGTGTCAAGCGACCATTCTACAGGCACAGGTCTCGCCCGGGGGTGCAGCCTTGTGTGGTCGCTTGTCTGGTCAGAGTGCTCAGTCGATTCAAACGGTGCAAGTTGGGTATGGATGCCAGCCTGTTAACCCATCGAATCAGGCTAGGGATGTCCATGACGCGACCAAGGGAGGGCGTTTTAATCGCCGAATTTCGCGGTTGACAGTTTTTTAGGGAATCTCGAGTGAATCGTGCGGGAAAACCGATTCGGTTTTGGAGTACCTCGTTAGGGAAGCGTTATTCCCCCGAATCAATCAAACACTAAGTAAGGACTTAAGAGTCGTGAACACTCGTGAAAGAAAAAGCCGACTTGGCAAACGAAAGAATCGTCGAACGGCACTGAAGTTTGAAAAACTGGGTGATCGTGTCCTGTTGGCCGCTGATGTGATGAACGACTTGATCGAATCCAAGGAGACGCCTGCTGAAATCTCGACCGAGGCGCCTGCTAAGAGTCAATCAACCGATTCGACGAAAGACGATGCGAGTGAAAAAGGAAATTCCAGTTCTACGAAGACACCCGTGACGAAATCAAGTGAACCGATTTGGGTGGCGATGAAGCCGGAATCCCTCCGAGAGGCAGATAAAGCGACTCAGGACAACGACGGAGCGAAGGAAATGTCCAAGGGTGATCGGAGTGTTCGAAAAGCCACGAATGTAGAACCTGCGCTGCAAACCAAGGAACAGCTTTCATTCGAAGGGGAAAGCATCGAAGTCCAACAAAGAATAGAAGACCATCTCTCGCACCTGAATCAGGAGCAGATTGAAGGTTTGAAAGAAATGGAGAACCTGATAGACGATGTCCTCGCGGAGCGATCTTCTGAGACAGAGCGTTACGGAAAGATTGAGAGAGAAAGCTTGCTTGACGAGATTGAAAAACTAACCAGTGTGATGCACGAAATTACGAGTGACATTACTGGAAGAATCGATTCAAAGGCCCTGACCGAAGGGGCGGTTCTCGGGTATGGAATGGCGGGTTGCAATTCAGACCAGGCACCGTACCGCAACCAGTGGTTTAGTTTCGAAAGCTGTGAGGGAGTTGTTTTTAATATCGCTATCGTAGTGGATGGCGAATTAAGAGATATCCTCACAGGCCTCAGCGTCGAGGGTACCGAGTGTTACGGGTGGGAGTTAGCGACATTGACGTTTTGTGAAAATTCGTCTTACAACTCCATGAATGGCAATTTGGAATTTTTCGCCATCAGTAGTGAACATGACGAAGGAAACAACAGCGGTAATGATGAAGTGCCGAATGGGTCGACCACTCCCGTGTTTGACGTGAACACTGGTGAGTTTGAGACCGGGGAAGATGATGAAGCGCCGAACGAGTGGACCACTCCCGTGTTTGATGTGAGTACTGGTGAGTTTGAGACCGGGGAAGATGATGAAGTGCCGAATGGGTGGACCACTCCCGTGTTTGATGTGAGCACTGGTGAGTTTGAGACCGGGGATGATGATTCAGATAACGATGGCAACACGGACGACGACAATGACTCTGGCGATTCCAGCAGTGGTAAAGGCCAAGAAGAAACGGTGGGCGAGGAATCTGATTCTGATTGTCCGGCACCCGATGGCACGGGTTCTGAAACTCCCTTGCCCACGCAGTTAGTTCGCGAAGCCACTGTGAAGTTCAATGCTCAATACAGGCAACAACCTTGGTCAGGAATCTCTGGGCAACCGGTCCCCGATAGTGATGGCGGCACCCCGTTGGACTTCGACGCCGCGAGTGAGATATTCGGCCAGCTTGG
The DNA here is from genome assembly GCA_028823035.1 of Rubripirellula sp. Lineage (GTDB taxonomy): Bacteria > Planctomycetota > Planctomycetia > Pirellulales > Pirellulaceae > Rubripirellula. Next base: position 1,667 of record JAPKCI010000379.1, on the reverse strand, counting down.
CCGTCAAAACTGGAACCCGATGATTGTGCAACCTGGACCTGAGGGTGACATGGAATCCAACCAGGCAGGTGCTAAAGAAACTCCCCGGAACGTGGGTGCCATGAAAATGGCGATGGCGGGACAGCCGAACCCCGAAGACCCGAATTGGGGAACCAGTGACGGTGGCAACGGCGGGCCATCAGGAGCCGTCACGTTTAATCCGCAGCCTGTGACTACTCAGAGGGCCGTTGGCAGTGCCGAACACGACCCGAAGGTTGAGCAGCAGGAGGATTGATACAGACGTGCGAAACAAGTGTCATCTGGCAGAACCGTTCTTGAGACGGATCTGCCGTTTGGCATTGGCGCCCGTGGCAGTTGGTCGAACCTCAACGCTACTTCAGCTTGACTCGACAAAGAAAACTGTCGGCCGTGATGTACAGAGTTTTACCATCAGGACCGAACGTGCAGTTGCTGGTGCGTCCACCGGTGATCAGTCGCCCCAGCAGTTTACCCTTCGGGCTGATGACATAAATCCCCCCGGGGCCGCTTCCGAAAATGGTGCCATCTTTTGCCACGGCCAAGCCATCTGGAAGTCCCGGGAATTCTTGCATGTATTTTTTGCCATCAAACAGGACTTTGCCTTTGCCCAGTGTCTTGTCGTCTTTGACGGGGAACGCCATCCAAATGGGATTGTCGGGATCACTCTGCGCGACGTAAAGAGTTTTCTCATCTGGCGAGAGTCCGATGCCATTTGGGCGGGCAAGTTCTTTACTGACTAAGGTCAACGATCCATCGGTGTCGAGTCGATAGACACCACAGAAATCAAGTTCGCGTCTGGGATCGGATTCTCGATCCGGCAGACCGTACGGTGGGTCAGTGAAGAAAATTGAACCTGAGGAATGAAAGACAAGATCATTGGGGCTGTTGAGACGTTTTCCCTGATAGTTGTCGACGAGCGTTCGTTTGCCACCATCTTTCGTGAGCACAGAGATGCGGCGATCGCCATGTTCGCAAGCTGTCAGCCGACCTTGTGGATCGAGTGTCAAACCATTGGAACCGGGTTCCAGTCCATAGTAAGTCGCACCTGTGTACCCACTGGGTGACATGAACAGGTCCGTGCCTCGTTTCTCGGACCAGCGGAAGATGCTGTTCCGTGGAATGTCTGAAAACAGCAGATGGCCGCCGGTGTCATCAGCCACCCATACGGGGCCTTCTGTCCAGGTGAAACCACTAGCCAGAACCTCGATCTTGGCATCCGGTGCCACGATGTTGTCAAAGGCTGGATCAAGACGTTCGACCTGACCCAGTGTGTTGGGTGTCTTGGCAGAACAGAGGGTGGCGGAAGTGAGCAGCAAGGTTGCAACAGTGATGGCGTGACGCATGGGCTTGATCAGCGGAGAGTTAGGGCGGGATGGGGAATGGTACATGTGCCTTTGCAGTGATTCAAAAGCGGAACTGATTGTACTTGCTCTCCCGCCGCAAGTGTTCCAGCAGTCGAGATTCATGCTTGAATTCTGACGGGTGCTCATTCCGACTTGCGGACCTGGTTTTGGGGCAACGTTGAATGTCAGCGATTCCAGCCCCAACGACCCTTGTTGTGTTTGTTGTTGAATTCCATGCAGTGGTGCTGTTTTCACCAGTCAGCCCTGTCACCAGACAGTTCGGTCACCAGATCGGCCCTGTCACCA
>JAPKCI010000102.1 GCA_028823035.1 Rubripirellula sp. | reverse complement strand
ATCGCGGCCTTGCCTTCCGAAAAGACATTCCTGTGGGCGCGACGGTTTCTTTGATCTCACATCCCAGCGGACGCTTCTATACATACAGTCGCGGAATCGTTACCCGTCGCTACATCCGTCCACCACAGCGCGGACCGGGCACCAAACCAGAGGATGGAACGCCAGCCAGGGAACCGGTCAAGGTTCCCACAAGGTGGATCAGCGTCAGTTCCGAGTTCGGCAAGGGTTCCAGTGGCGGGCCAGTGTTTGATCGCCTTGGCAACGTCGTGGGAATGGCAACCTCAACCAACAGTCTGCGTGTCGGTGACAAGAGTGACAAAGTATCGCAAATGGTATTCCGTGACTGCGTGCCAGCCGCAGTGATGCTGGAATCCTTGAAGCTGGAGTCCTTGAAGCGGAACACTTCGGCCCCGGAGTGATATTCTGAAGCCGGACATGCTGCAGAATTTCAGGCAATGATGTCGTGAATCACTGATCCACCTACATCAGTGAGACTCTCGCCACGACCCTGATGAAAGTAGGTCAGCAATTCATGATCGAGCCCGAGCAGATGAAGAATCGTGGCATGCAGGTCGTGAAGATGCACTTTATTTTCGACCGCTTCAAAGCCAAACTCATCCGTGCTACCGAAGTTCATTCCACCCTTTACACCGCCGCCTGCCATCCACATCGAAAATCCATAGGGATTGTGGTTACGGCCCGCTGCGTCTTTGCCTTCGCTGAATGGCATTCGCCCGAACTCGCCACCCCAGATAACCAACGTATCTTGCAACAGTGACCGCTGTTCTAAATCAGTCAGCAAGGCGGCAATCGGTTGATCAACTTCGGGGGCATGCTGACCATGATTTGATTCAATACCCGCATGCGCGTCCCAGGTTTCCTCCAAATGCCCACCACCCGAATAGAGCTGAATGAACCTCACGCCACGTTCTACCAGCCGACGAGCGATCAGGCAGTTGCGGCCGTACTCATCAGTCGGCTGCTCGCCAACCCCATACATCTTGAGTGTTTCCGTTGTCTCCTTTGATAAGTCAACTGCTTCGGGGGTCGCAGACTGCATTCGGTATGCAAGCTCATAGCTACTGATGCGGGCGGCCAATTCATCACCACCTGGTCGTTCGGCCAGATGCTGTTGGTTGATGGCTGCCAGCAAGTCAAGTTGCTCACGCTGAGCCTTACCTGTCAAATGTGCCGGACCACTCAAGTCAAGGATTGGATCTCCAGCAGGGCGAAAAAGAGTTCCCGAAAAGTTGCCGGGCATGAATCCACTCGCCCAGTTCGGTTGACCACTAATGGGGCCTCCCCGTTTATCAAGCATCACCACATAACCTGGTAAATCTGAATTTTCACTTCCCAGACCGTACACAGACCAACTGCCAAGCGAAGGACGACCAACTTGCGTCTTGCCTGTATTCATCGCGACCAGCGCGGACCCATGAGCATGGCTGTCTGTGTGGCAGGAATTCAGCACGCACAGTTTGTCGGCGTGCTGACGCACGTGCGGGAAGTAATCTGAAATCAGCAAACCACTCTCACCACCCGGCCGAAACTTCCTCCATGCTGGAGTCAGGTAACCAACTTTTCGCCCACCTGAATTGATGTACTTTTTGTCAGCAGGAAGTTGCTTTCCCGCGTATTTCTCAAGCTCAGGCTTGTAGTCAAACGTGTCGACCTGAGAGGGTGCGCCGTTCATCATCAAAAAAATGCATGACTTCGCACGTGGCTTGAAATGAGGCTGCTTCACCGCCAACGGACCGAGTTCGTCGCAAAGACCATCAGCAACTGCGTGCTTCTGAAAGAAATGATCGCCAGTCAGTAAATCCGCCAGCGCCAACCCAGCGAAACCACCCCCCATTTGCCAGATGAATTCACGCCGCGAACGACCGCAGGGAAAGAATTGTTTTTGTTTCATACTCTCATCTACTGTGTGGGTCGAAACCAAGGTCTCTCGTTTGATTGCTGCAGTAATCCAGTGTGGGACGCCAACATGAGGTGCCTCAATCCAGGTACAGAAACTCATTCGAGTTCATCAGGACATGACACAATGATGCCAACGCCAGAGTCGCGGCTGGCAATTCAGAATCCTGTTTTTCTTTTGCGAGTGGAATCCCGTAACGAACGGACAGCTGTGCTTCGACTTGCCGCCGTTCCATCTCAGTAAGTTCGCGATTGTAAATACGTGTTTCGGCAATACCACCACTCCAGTATTCACCATTGATATTTCCCTGCTGTCCCAACACCCACTCAGTTCCCAACTTGCGACCTGTCAATGGACCGCCATGCCCAAGCGATCTTCCATTCTGAAACACACTGACCTGCGAGGATCCATTGACAGCGGTCAGAATGAATGGTTCGGAACGACGAACCATCGGTTTCTTCGGCGAGAAGGCATCACTAAAGCGAACCGTATTTTCTTTAGTAATGCCGAGGAACAACGACGATGTGGAATTGCCTGCCGCTCCATTCCAATTCGAGATCACTTCGCGGTGCCCCAAGGCATGATTGTCATTCGCTACGCACACAATCGTGCATTCAGGCCGCTGCAATAACTCGCCGTCGATCTTCATATACTGTGCCTGACCATTGAAAACCAGCGTTGGCTTTCCACCAAAGCCGTGGCGTTGGAGCACCGGTTGAGCAATCGAATTTTCTTGAAACGCTCGATGAGAATGCCTGGAAAGGTCGGCAATCGATGAAACCCGCATGGTGCCCTCAGCTGCCACAACGGCCTGATCTGCTCTCAGGTGCAACACCAATGCAGAGTCCACACTATCCTGACCCGTTCCGCTCAACTCGTTTGGCTTGGAAACTTGAGTGAATGCTCTTTCCTGTCGTTCAAGGTGCTCTAGCGACAGTTGATACTCGCTTGGCGTCGGTTGCCGTTTCAGCACATTCGACCAGGCGAGTTGAACCCGTTGGTCGACGTGCGACTCGGTTCCCGCAATGGTTACCGCAAGGTACTCGCTGCAGTCATGGACAAACTCATTATTCAAAAGCATCAGGGCTTGTGTCGGCGAGGTAGTCACATCACGTTGCCCACAAGACTGAGTCGGATCACACAAATCAAAAGTTGTCATCATGGGTGGCAGAAGTCCGCGTTTCAAATACATATAAACACTGCGACGTTTTTGATCTTGAGGTTCAGCTGCCTCCCATGCGGATGACTTTCTTGACAAGCCTTCCAGCGCGTTTGGACTGATCGTTGATTTGAAGCCTGGTCCACCCACCTTCAAATCCAGTTGTTCGCTCACTGCCAACAATGAGTCACGCAGCATTTCTGCGTCCAAGCGTCGCCGCTCGAATCTCCACCACCAGCGGTTTCCGGAATCGCGTTGTTCTAGTTGGTCCGCCTCTGGATGGATGACTGACTGCTGCCAGGTTCGAGAGTTCAGAATCAACCGATGCATCGATTTGATCCTACCGCCCTCAGCAAGAAACCCGGTCGCCAACCAATCGAGCAGTTTCGGATGAGTTGGCGGATCTGCGAGGAAACCAAAGTTGTTAGGTGTTCGAACGATCGCTTTTCCAAAATGTCGCTGCCAGAGCCGATTCACAGCGACTCTTGCCGTCAATGGATGCATCGGATTAGCGATCCAATTCGCAAGAGCGAGTCGTCGAAGGGACGTTTTCGAATCTTTTGGTGGATCTGGGTACTGTTGCTCCAACGCTGGCACTGTCGACAAAGAAGCTGGAATCACTTTGCGTAGCGGCTTGTTCCGATCACCATTCTTGAGAATATTCAGCGGCAGTCCATCCATGCCAACGTCAGTCCACGCCAGCACTTCTGTGAACCCAAGTTCTTCTGCTGTTGGTCCACCAAGGTGGTTGCTACTCCGGTTGGCTGCCAAAGGTCCAAGCCAGAACGACGAAGCCATGCGGTAATAATCTTCCTGGGTGATGGCATCAAACTTGTGTGAATGGCAACGGGCACACTTGACCGTCAAGGCAAGAAACGCTGAGGAAGTCGTGTGTACGAGGTCTTCCAAACGCTCGTACCGATAGTCTTCTTTGTCGTTTGGCTCGTCATTCCAGGTGCCCAAACGCAGAAAACCGGTAGCAATCACAGATTGCTCTGTTCGGTCCGGTACTTCATCTCCGGCCAACTGATGCCTGATGAACTGCTGGTATGGCATGTCCTGATTGAAGGCAGCAATCACCCAGTCGCGATACTTCCATGCAAATGGTTTTTCCTGATCTCGTTCATAACCGCTGGTGTCGGCGTACCGCGCGAGATCAAGCCAGTAGCGTCCCCATCGTTCGCCGTATTGCGGACGCGCGAGCAACTCGTCAACCAGTTGTTCCCATGCATCGACCGCCTCACTGTTGACAAATGACTCGATCTCGATCTCTGTAGGCGGCAACCCCAGCAAGTCGTAATGAACTCGCCTAATGAGAGTGCGCCGATCTGCTCTTGGCGCTAGAGATCCATCGTGAGCTTCGAGCTTCGCCAGTACGAAAGCATCAATTGGATTCTGAGGCTGCGGTTGCTGTTTCAGTGTGGGCACTGCGGGCCGTTGCAGAGGTCGCAGCGACCACCAGTCACGTCCTGCCCTCAGTTCGTTGGTCTTTTCAAAAAAGTCGAGTTCTCGGCCGTTGGGCCAGTCAGCACCACTCGTCAACCAGTCTCTGAGCAATTGAATTTCTGTTTCGCCAAGTTTCTGTGAATGCCCTTGCTTGTCCGGAGGCATTTCGCCTTGCTCAACTCGCTGTAACAAGTGACTCTCTAAGACGGACTCCAGATTGATCGCATCGCCAGAGTCTCCACCTTGCATGAATCCACGTTGATTTGTCAGCAGCAGGCCACCCGCGGGATTTGTACCCTGGTGACACTCCACACAACGCTTGATCAGAAGAGGAGCGATGACAGATTCAAAGCCGGGCGATTCTGCTGCAATCCGGTTCAGGGGGATCGTCAGGAAACTTACCACCACGACGAATGCTGCAACCGCGTACTGCAACAACCGACAAGACGCTCCATGGAACTGCAAGTGACATGTGGATGAACTTTCGAAACGCAACCGGCATAACCTGAATCGTAGTCGTCTGCAGAAAGTAATGATCATGATTCGCACATCGACAGGAAAGGCAGGCTGTTGCTCTCGGCCAACTCAGCCAACTCAGCCAACTCAGCCAACTCAGCCAACTCAGCCAACTCGGACAACTCGGCCAACTCGGCCAACTCAGACAACTCGGCCAACTCGGCCAACTCAGACGCGAACTCCAGTCCTTGACATGAAAGACATAATAGAGGGACGCCACACCAAACGTTGTGCACCAGCAATTGAGTTAACATTGATACGTGCCATCAGATTCTATCAGAATCCGCAGGATTCCATAAAAAAGAACTCGTCGGCTCGCGAGTGACCGTCAATCGATGACTCAGCATTCCCTGGATCACCGGCGGTACATATTTCGCCAATTTCTGCTAGCGAGTCCAGCGAACTTGCCCCACAGGGAAAGCAATCCGCTAGTATGGTAGAGCGTGGATTTAGTGGCATCCACAAAGCATCAAAGTCGCGAAAAAATACTGCTGACATGGATTGCAGCAATGAGACGCTGGAGTGAAGCAGCCGTGGAGAAAACGAATGCGGTTTCACTGTAAGAATTGCAAATTTCCTACCAAGCTCCGCAATGGAACGGACCTTCGTGCTGCCCTCTGCCCAAAGTGTGAGCACCCGCTGAATCTAACGGAAGAAGAAAGAACTTTCGGGAAATACGAGTTACTGGAGATGCTCGGGTCAGGTGGATTTGGAATGGTCCTCAAAGTGAGGCAAGCCGACACCGGCTCACTGTTCACACTTAAATTGATTGAAAAAGCGAGCGTCTCGAAGGCCGAACGGGTTCACCTGCTACGCCAAATCCATTCTTCACGCCGCTTACAACATCCCAGTGTTGTTGCGGCCCACGACTTTGGTGAACAGGACGACTACTGGTATCTGATCAGCGATTTTGTGGACGGATTACCACTCGACCAGTGGGCACGAGAGCACTCACCTACACCGACCCGGTCCATTAAGGTCTGTGCACAAATCGGGGATGCCTTGGAGTACATTCACCAGCAAAAATTTGTACATCGCGATCTCAAACCCGGCAATATCATTGTCGATTTCCAGGAATGCCCGCACATCATTGACTTTGGACTTTGCAAGAGCGAGGAAGATAGCGACATGATGACGATCGAGCGTTACCGCGCCGCACGCCACGCCATTCAGGACAGAAAAACACTCGCGCCAGAATCAATCTTGGGAACCCCTGATTACGCAGCTCCCGAGCAGTTAGCTGGCGACGCACTTCTTGCAAAACCACAGAGTGATATCTATTCATTGGGTGTGATTCTTTACGAATTGCTAGCCGGCAAACGACCCTCTCATGGAATCGGACGTGTTTTCAACGGGCCACTACTAACAGCAAAGCTGAAAAGCACCGGTCTTCCGTCCAATTCGGTGGTTCGCCTGCGAAATTTGTGCATGAAAGCCGTGTCACGTAATTGCAACAAGCGACAGACGAGCGCGAGCGTTTTTTCTCAGGCGTGCCGGGAATTGCTGTCAAACGGTGAAGAATCCATTCCGCCAGTCTCCTAAAAATCAGCTAGACTTACGTTCACACGGGGTGCCAGATACATCCGATTCTATCAGGCACCATTACGTACACAGTTGGCAGGAGTCTGTGACCATGCTGAGGCGTCCCATACAATCGCCACAGTTGCTTCACATTGAGCCCATGACGAACGCAAGGCTAGTAATTGATGCGATCAGCAAGGCTTATGGCAGTGTCAAGGCTCTTTCGGAGCTAAGTTTCTCGATGGACTCCGGTGGCATTCTGGCGATCGTGGGTGAAAACGGTGCAGGCAAGACCACGCTTCTGCAAATACTCTCTGGCATGATTACCCCGACCAGCGGACGGGTTCTGATTGATGGCGATGACATGTCGCTTTCCCCGTTGTCTACGAAAAAAACAGTTGGCTTCGTACCTGACCGGCAACAGTTCTTTGCTGGCTTAACAGTCTGGGAACATCTTTCATTTACGGCATCAACTTACCGCGTATCAGATTTCGAGAATTTGGCTAACGGGCTGCTTCGAGACTTTGGACTCGACGATAAAAAACACGAGTTAACAGACAGTCTATCGCTTGGAATGCGTCAAAAGCTGTCTGTGATCTGCTGCTACCTTTACGATCCGGCATTACTGCTGTTTGATGAACCGTTCTCGGGTCTCGATCAAAAGGGCATTGCCACGCTGACCGATTCAATCCGGCAGCGTGCCGCTCAGGGATGCGTGGTCGTGATCAGTTCACACATGCTGGGGCTGGTTGAAAAATTGGCGACCAGAGTCCTGTTCATGCAACGCGGTGTTGGCCGCATCATGAAAGCCGATTCGCTGACGATCGAAGACGGCGGTCATCCTGTTCAACAGATGAGCCTCGAGCAGATGCTTTTGGCCGGAACGGACAAGAATGCTTAACACGCACCAAGACGCCCCACCCGAGTGCCGCCATACGTACGAACAGCACTAAATGGACTTGGCTCTCCTGCATTTACTGAGGCTTCGCATTCGTGGCAGTTTCCGAGACCGCCTTGCCAAGTTAACCAACCGCCATGGTTTGCTGTATGCCCTCGTTGCAGTGCTACTTCCCTGCGTGCTGTGGGGATCAGGCTTATTTTCACCCACCACCAGTGCTGAAGCGTTGCAGGGAATTGCGATCCGTGCTGAAGCCTGGATGGTACTGGCTTTGGTGATCACCACATTGTGTGGCCCAGCAATACATTCTCACGATGCCTTCAAACTGTCACCCGCAGAAAACAGTTTTTTACGGACAGGTCCTTTTTCAAATCAGTCGCTGCTACTCTACAAGGTTTCATCTTGCCTATGCGGGGCGGCACTTTCTGCATTTCTTTTAGCGCTGGTCAGTGCATTATTTGATTATCGATTGCCCTTGGCTGTATTCTTCGGCACGTTACTTACTCTGGTATTTCTCGAGTTATCACGCGTCTGCCTAGCCTCTGGTTTCAGGCTGCTGGTAAGCAGCATTGGTTTTCGTCTGTCGATATTCGCCGCCATCACATTGTCAGGAGCATTGCTTACGCTGGTGTGGATTCACTGTGTACAGCAGGGTCTCGCACCGGTCGAGAACGGGTCACCGACAACGGTCGTTTCATTACTCGAAACAGAATGGATCGAGGTTCTGCTGTTACCTTTCAGTTCGTTGATTCGAACTACCCTCTCTGAAAACCTATTTCCCGACTTGAGTCTGTGGGGAATGCTTGGATTGACAGTTAACCTGTCGCTCCTGTTGATTGTCCTGCGAATTGACGCGCTGGGAGGCTCAATTCTCAGCGGCGGTGGTCAGGAACAAACGACTCGGCGGTTGACAAATTCACCCGGAAGATCAGCACCTTCGATCGCTCTGCTTCATCGGCTCCCGGAAACATACCGGGATGTTGTATCCATTTGCTGGTTAAAGACAGTGGTCGCATTCCGCGGTGCATCAACACGATTACTGTTGATGGGACTTGTTGCGATTGCTGCCGGGCCAGTCATGGTGCACGGTTTGTCATCATGCTCACCATTGATGCGTCTTGGTATCGTTGTCACGTTGGCTGTTTTCCTGCTTCCACGAACGCTTCCCTTTGACTTCCGCGACCACAGCAGCAGGTTACAGTGGATCAAGCGATTACCAATGAAACCGCTCTCGGTAGTCGCAGGTCATCTTGCATTTCCCGTGCTATTCACATGCTTGTTGGAATGGGTTTTTCTGTTCAGCATGATGGGAACAGGCGATCCCGATCTCTTCCACTGGCTGCTGTGGGTTGTGCCGTTTGTGTTACCGTTCAATATCCTGTTGTATGCTGTTGAGAACATGCTTTTTCTGCTCGCCCCCTTCCGTGTTTCTCCGGCAGAAAGAGTCGATATCGAATTCTTTGGGCGAACATTGATGGATGTTGCTGTGAAGATGGTTCTTTTATCTGTATCCACAATCATTGCAGCGATGACTGCCGGCTATTTGGGACGGCAACTGGGCGGTGGGGCATCACTGACGGGAATACTGATGTGGTTGAGTATGATGTTCATGGCGGTGGGAGCCGTTCATGTCTTGGTGATCTGCTTCCGTTATTCGGAACCTGCATCTGCCCGTTGATTCGGATCTATCGTCGCCTGGCCGGCATTCGAGTGAGTCCGGCATTTCAATGGGAGGCCCAAATGGCTTTGCCGAGAAAAGCACGCAACTGGGGTAAAGCAATTCGTCTCTATCCATCGAGCATGATGAACGCGTTCTTTCAGCAGGTTGCTTTTTGCTGACGTGCCGTCGATTCACCGATCAATCGGTAGGAGTATTACCGAAGTAGCCTTCCCACGCCAAATCAATAACGTCCGGTGAAAGTTGCAAAGGCTTGTCATGAAGCTTGCAGATATCGCGAGCCCTTTCGATCAGGTCGCGTGGCTCGGCACCCCGCAACTCGCGGGACTCCCGCTCGTATCGATCAAGTACTGATTGAACGGCCCCCTCGGGAACGTCAGCGCCAGCACTTTCCGCGTACCGCTGGAAAATTTCAAGGTAACGCTCTTCCGTGGGGCGTTCCATGTGCAGCCGATACCCCATGCGACGAAGAAAAGCAGGATCTGCAACTTCGCTGACGCTCAGGTTAGTCGCCACAATCAGCATCAAGTCGAACGGCACCTGGATCTTCTGACCGGTTTGCAGTGTCAAATGATCAACATGGTTTTCAAGCGGAACAATCCACCGATTGAGCAACTCTGCTGGTGCTACACGCTGCCGCCCAAAATCATCGATCAGGAACGTTCCACCGTTCGCTTTCAAGTGCGGCGGTGATTCGTAAAATCTTAATGAAGGGCTGTAGGCAAGATCGAGTTCCTCGATGGTCATTTCACCACCGGCCACAATGAATGGTCGTTTCACACAAATCCAGCGTTTGTCGTGCAGCAAAGCTTGCGTGGCAGGATCAGAATCAGATGCAGAGTCATCTGCCTCCTCATGTACCTCGTAGTCGTAGATTCTGATGATGGAGTTGTCGATGGCGATGGCATGTGGAATCCAAAGACTCCCCTCAGTAGCTTGGTGCAGCAATCTACCAAGTGTGGTTTTTCCATTTCCCGCCGGTCCAAACAAAAACAGGCTTCTGCCTGACAGCGCGGCTAACGCGGCTATCTGAACTGAGTACTCAGGCAGCACAAGCGGGCCAATGCACGATCGAACTTTATCCAACGTGACCTGAGCACGTTGCTTGCGTTGGCGTTTCAGGGCTGACGTATAATCCTGCAAAGACACTGGAAGCGGACCGATATATCCCGAGACCTCAAAAGACCTGGCTGCTAACTGCCGACCTCGATCCGTACATGCATACCGGTAGCAAAATGGTCCGTCCTGGGAGAGGACCTCAATGAAATGATCCTGCTTCAGCTTCCAAAACACCTTTTCAGCCAACTGTACGGGCAGGTGCAATCGGTCCGCACCCCATTGAGTGTTGAATTGTGGCACTGTGCTGGCAAGCTTGAGCGCCAGGTCGTTCACCAATGATTCTGAGATCCCCAACTCATCAATGCTCTCAGGTGCGGGAGGCAATCGTTCCCAAGTCGCTTTGGATTCGCTATTCACAGGCGTCGTCGATGTTGCACTCATGGTGTTTTCCAACGGGTAAATCAAGTTGCATGATCAGTCATTCGACCAGAATCAAGGGTGTGAACACTGTGGTTCCCTTGCCGACAGGATTGCCGGTATCAGGAGTGGCATTACCCAAGACCGTTTGACAGACCTGTACGCTAAGGTGTTTGTACTTAAGTGACCCCGTCAATTTCACCTCCATGACACGGACTCCCGCCAGATCAACGACTTCATACAAAGCATTGTTTCCAGGGTTGTAAACTGTTGTGAACAACAGAATCGCACGGCATTGACCGTAAATTGCTTCAAGCTCATCCTTGATGCCAGCACTGACCCCGGTATCACCTTGCAAGCTAACCGGCAAGGTAAGGGCACCACCGGGCAGATAAGATAGATCGTCAGCATTGACGCCGTTCAGAATCTGTCTGGATAGATCGGCGGTTGAGTTGCTGGAACTTCCAACATCGACCGTTCCAAAGTTACCGGAGGTGTAGTCGTCCCGGGGAAAGATATCCAATTCGAGCACACCATCGGAACCGAACAAAACATCTGATTCCTGCGCATCGATTGCACATTCACATGACCAAACATCCGCGAAGTCCTGTTTGAATTCCGGCGGCTTATTGTTTTTCAATACCCAATGACCAAAGAGCGGCTCACCCGAAGGCTGCGTCCCCCAGTAATTATTGGTTTCGTTGTCGATGATTCCACTGATTTCCACAGGGTCGCTCGGTAAACCATGAACCTCATAATACGCCTGCGCACGGCGGTATTTTTCCCACTGAATGACGCGTAGCACAAACGGCAGCACGTCCGCGGTATCGTCATCACCTTGGCCAAACCGGACTCCGTTTGCAGGCATGACCACTGCCGCAGCGGTGGTCTCCAAGTTGGAAAATTGTCGCCCCATGACTCGAGCGAAAATCAAGGGTAAAGGACGATCATCGTTGCTGCTATTCGCAACATTACGTCGCAAAGTGACGCCGATCAGGTTGTAACCACCGGCGTCGGGAATTTCATCTTCCCAGTTCTTGACCCACTCATTTGACTCATCGTCGAACGTTGCCCATCCAAAGCGAACATCCCGGTCGGAATCAATATACGATGATTCCACGTCGCCATTTCGGTGACGAGCGGCATAGTCTTTTGCAATCGCCCTGGCAGATTCAGTGACCGAATCTGGGGAAGCAGCATCGACTCCCATCCCATCAATCAATTCCGTTCCACCGCTTAGACATGCTGCATCAGTGCAGGCCTGCATGGAAGTCTTGGTCAGGACGATGTAACCCAGATCGATTGCCAAAGCAACAAACCCAAGCAGCATGACGAGCAGAATGGCCGCTACGATTGCAACGGCACCGCTGCGTTGCCGTTTTCCATGCAGTTGCAATTCTTCATTCATGACATAAATCTCCGGAACGTTGCCCATCTGCTTTACATGGGGAACTTGGTAAGTCCAAAAATACTAAAACTGTTGTTGATTGGATTTTCCTCAAATTTGGCTCGCCTGCCAGCAATCGATGTTCCAGACCATCTCTGAGCAGGTATCAGATGACGTCTGGTGATGTTGTGTTTGCATTAATTCAGACATGCTTCTTTTCATAATCGTGCTAGTCATTCTTTTCGCATGAGGATCATATTTGAAGAAATCCTGCGGTCGCTGGCAATCATTCTCAACGGGCCCCACGCGACATCCTCGTGCAAGACACTCACCTCAATTCCGACCCTTGTTTTGGAGTGTGCATTTTCGATGCTGTCACTGTAAAGCGATTCACCATTTTCAATCTCTTCTTCCAAATCATGAGGTGTGTCATCAAGTTCCAGTTTGACGTCGAACTCATCAATGCCCGCGTTGGCGAGGTATCCATCGATAATTTTGTAGACTTGTTCATCCGTCGCTCCAGGAATTACCGCGCGACGTGTAGCCTCCCTCGCAGTATTGACGAGGATTTGCTGAACCATCATTGCACGCCCAAATTCGATGATTCCGAAAACCAGCACGAGCAGCAGAGGAAGAACAATTGCCATTTCGACAGCAGTGGCTCCTCGTCTGCGAGGATGCGGATGCATCCGACCATTCAGTTTTCCTTTGCAGCGTTGAGCGTCCCCCTTGCCATGACTTGACACGCAACATCCAGACAACCACAAGATTTCCCACCGAGAATACGAGGGTTGCATTGGATTCGTTTGCTGTGCTGGATTTTTCATATCTGATACTCTTTTCAGTAACTCCGCATGTCCCGGGTCATCCACGCGCCCACGAAAACAACCAATACAGCTAAACCACTCAACCAGTGGGAGGGTGTAATGGAAATGAAAGCGAACGCGATACGCCGGCGGAACATATCAACTGATGAGCGCAAGAATTGCATCACCATTTCGTACTCAAAGACGGCAAGCAACCCGGCACCGATGGCCACAAGAAGCAGAGCGACATAAAACATGCGGCTATCGAGTCGAATCCGGTAAGGATGCACCAGTTTGTCAACGTCACGGCATTGGCAAATCAGATTCCGGAGAATGCTGCGTTCAGCCTGCTCAAGAGATTCCAGCGTCACCCACGGACTGACCAAGTAGTTCATTGATACATGTATCGGCTGCACAGACTCCGGTGTCCCAATCTTGCCTGAGTCCCCAGCCTCACAAAGTCGCAATAGTTTGGCGTGTGTCGCCATGTAACTGCTTTTCGAAATTTTCGGTCGCTTCTTCCTTTCAATGGACTTAACGGTTGCCAACCAAATGTCCCAGCAAAAGGCAACCTCTTGAGTACAGGTTGCTGAACCGACAGCGACTCGCGCCGTACTGTGTTGATCCCTCATCCCTGCGGCCCTGGGTTCCTGCTTGAACTCACTGACGGGCCTTGCTTTTATTGCATTCATTTCAAGGTCCCATCTTGTCAAACATACCGAAAATCCTGACCACTGCTGGCCCCGCCAACACCACAAACAAGGCCGGAAAGATGAACGCGATGGTCGGGAACACCAACTTGACGCTAGCTTTCTGAGCCAGTTCTTCAGCACGCTGAAACCGTTTTTCTCTCAAAGTCTGAGCGTGCACTCGAAGCGCGGAAATGATACTGGCCCCAAATCTCTCCGCCTGACTGATGACAGAAGCAAGACTGCGCATTTCTGCCAGATCAAACCGCTGGGAGAGCCGATTGAGAGCCTCGCCCGCTGATGCCCCCAACTGCATCTCCCTCTGGCAAATCATCATTTCGGCCGCCAGCAGCGGATGCACACTTGAGAGTTCCCGGGAGACTTTCGCCATAGCGGCCTGCACACTCAAGCCAGCTTCCACACAGATGATAATGACATCCAAAGCATCCGGCAGTGCACGACGAAGCATGGTTTGCCGGCACGATTTTTTGTAATCGAGCCACAGGCTTGGCGCAAGGATCCCGAACAGACAAGACCCAACTCCAACAACCAATGCCCAATTGAGTGACAACATACTCGACTGGAAGGCCATGAATGTCAATACGCCGGGAACAAGACTCAACAACAACCGCACCACTTGATAGACCGCAAGCATCTGAGGTCTATACAGACCAGCCTGCATGACCCGATCGATGAGTGCCGCCTTTGCTTTCTCTTCCTTGTTCTTCGATCGGGAATTACTCCGCTTCCCACTGGAACCACCAGACCCAGACCCGGACTCTGTACTAGTCACGGTGGGATCCTGCGAAAGCTCATCAATACGAGCACGCAGTCCATTCTTTCGAGTCAGCCAAAGTGTCACCATCAGGAACACACAACCGGTAGTTGCAATACCGATCACCACCATCACCGTGCCATCTTCCATGCCCTCCATCGTTACACCCTCTTACCAAATCTAGAAATCAAAATTGACTATTTTTCGGATCACCAATGCGCCAATGGTCATCGAAGTCAAACATCCAAAAATGAGCTTGGGATAATTCAACAACTCCAACGCATAGGGACGACTGATAATCAAAAGCAATCCATACATTGCAGGCGGAAGTCCCAGCAGGATTGCTGCCTGCAAACGTCCTTCCGCAGTCAATGCCTTGATCTTACCTCGCATCTTGTAGCGTTCGCGGATGATGCTTGCGAGCTTGTCCAGCAATTCGGTCAGATTGCCTCCCGATTGACGGTGAATAATTAGCGCAAGAACAAAGATTTTCATTTCCAGCAACCCTGTTCGCTTTGCTAGATCACGCAGCGCCAGGTCAGTCGAAATCCCAAGGTTCTGCTGCTCGTAGCAGTAAAGAAACTCGGAACCGATCGGAGCTTTAAATTCCTGCGCAACCGCTAACATTGCCTGCGTGATCGTTTGACCAGCGCGAAGCACGCGGCTCATCAATTCCAAGGCATCGGGCATTTGTGACGAGAGCAACTCTAACCGCTGCTTGCGTTTGAGCTTGACCCACATCAACGGAAGTGGAGCCGCCACAATACCGGCGGGAATACCCAGCAGAAAATCCTGCAAAAGCAACGCTGTAACGCCACTGGCCACAATTGCACAAAGTACAGAAATTCCAAAAATTGTCGGGGGCGACAGTTCGGTCCCCGATTGCTCAATCATCTGCTTGATGCGTTCCATCAGGGTCGGCTGATCCGCCTTCGATTCCAGCACCGCTTCATGAGCCAAACTTCCCTTCGTTCGCTCCTGTTTTGACGTCGCTTTGAGCCTCGCCTTTTGCTTATTCCGTTGAATAAGCTCGTTCTCCATCTTTGCCAATCGTTTCTTGCGATTTCGCTCCATCACATCAGATACGACAAGATTTCCAGCGAACACCATCGCTACCGAGGTGATGAACGTAAAAACGATAACTACGCCGATGACTGTCATGACGGATCATCCTGCGTCGGCATGATGCGTTCTTCGAATAACTCCGAAGGCAACGACATGCCGCTGGTTTCCAATCTTTCCAGACAGTTGGGACGGATGCCCGTTGCCTGGAAGTAACCCACTGCGCGACGGTCTTCGTCAACGCCAGTCTGCACATACTTGAAAATATCATGCATCGTCAGAACATCTCCCTCCACACCTGTAATCTCAGAAATACAAGTGATCTTCCTCGCTCCTCCGGTCAAGCGTACAGATTGCACAACCAAGTCGAGTGCGGATGCGATCTGCTTACGTATAGTCCAGATGGGAACATCAAATCCTGCCATGCCAACCATCATCTCCAATCGACTGACTGCATCACGAGGATTGTTGGCATGGATCGTCGTCAGACTTCCATCATGCCCCGTATTCATGGCCTGCAGCATGTCAAGCGCTTCCTCACCCCGGCACTCTCCGACAATGACCCGGTCAGGACGCATCCGCAATGCATTGCGAACCAGGTCACGAATCGTAACCTCCCCAGATCCCTCGATATTCCGGGGACGCGTTTCCATCCGGATCACATGAGGTTGCTGGAGACGAAGCTCGGCAGCATCCTCAATGGTTGCCACGCGTTCGTCATCTGGAATGAAACTGGAAAGGATGTTCAACAGAGATGTTTTTCCACTTCCCGTTCCGCCCGAAATAATCACATTCATTCGACCTTGGATGCAGGCAGAAAGAAAAGTCACCATATCTTCTGTGAGCGACTTGAACCCCAGCAGGTCCGGTATTCCCAAGGCTCGCTTGCCGAATCGACGAATTGATACTAGCGAACCATCCAAAGCCAGCGGCGGAATAATCGCATTGAAACGGCTTCCATCAGCAAGTCTCGCATCGACCATGGGACTGGTTTCATCCACGCGACGTCCAACCGCTCCCACAACCTTCTGAATGATTTTCAGTAAATGCGCCTCGCTCGAGAAAGTAACTTTGGAGCGTTGCAGACGGCCGTTTTTCTCGACGTAAATGGTATCCGGACCATTAATCATGATCTCCGAGATACTATCGTCAGACAGAATGGGCTCAAGTGGACCGAGCCCAAATGTTTCGTCGATAACTTCGCGGAATATTCTTTCTCGATCCTCTTTGTTTAACAGATCGGATCGTTCATCCAAAACCTGTTCGCAGGCACGATGCACCTCGATCCGCAGTTCACTTTCCTCCATGTTCCCCAGAGCTGTCAGATCAATGCGGCCAATGACCTGTTGGTGGATCTCACCTTTTATCCGCTGGAATTCGTATTCCATTGCATCGGCTTCAGCATCAGCATCAGCATCAGCTTCAGCTTCAGCTTCTTCAGCTTCAGTTTCATGCCGCTGTTGTTCATCCAGAAACCCAGAGTTGTTTGTTTTGTCTTCTGCACCTTCTTTCCCTGGGGACCCTGAAGATTCCTCATGCATCAACATGGCGACGGAATCGGTTTCTTCTGATTTTGGTGCTGCCTCTGCTTCACTCGGTTGTACAGTTTTTTTCCACAATTTCATTAGATTCACCCCGCAATTAGTTCGCTTAAATGGACGTACTCATCTCGTTGACAAAGCTACGAATCCGCTTGGAAACAACACACCTCGGCTTATGCAACAGTACGGGAACACCACTGTCGCTTGACGCATTAACCCTTCGCGGGTCTTCAGGGATTACTTGTGCAATTTCCATTCCGAGGGCATTTCTGATGTCGCCTAGGCTTACGGCATTGCTGGACCTGTAACGATTAACGACGGGTCGCACCTTTTCCAGACCGACCTCCGCCTGATCGAGAAAGTCGATTGCTCTCCTTGCATTTCGCAGAGAACTGACATCGGGCCTGAGTGTCAAAACGACCGTATCTGCTTGCTGCAAGACAACGGTGTCTTCCTGACGAAAAGGACGACCGATATCAATGACCACATGTGCAAACTGTGATTGCACCATATGCAGCAGCCTGCGCAACCCGCGGGGCGTTACATCCCTGACTTGGTCGATAGCCAATGGCGCAGCGATGACCTGAATCCCGCTCGGATGGGTCACCATACAACTTTCCAGCATGCTCTCATCCATGCGGGCGACATTCCGGCAAAAGTCACTGATTGAATGGGGCGGACGGAGATGAAGCAGAGCCGTCAAATCCCCGGACTCCAGATTCAAGTCCATCAGTACAACATCAGGTTTCTCTTGCTTGAGTGCTGATGCGATATTCACAGCCAACGTGCTTGTTCCACAACCGCCTCCTGCACCCATGACTGCACAGATACTTGCTGGCTTAAACCCATTGGGCTGCTCCTTGCGCAGGCGGTCAAGCACGATCCGGAAGGAGGAATCAAAATCGGCTTGGTCAACGTACTGAAAAACACCTTCCTGCAGAAATAGCAGTAAAGCTTTGGCTTCAACAGCTGGCCCTACCACCACAATCCGCCCAAACGCAATCTCTTGAATTTCACGGACCAGCCGATGGCAACGGGGGCAGGTTTCGTCCTGTAAACCAATGAGAATCAAGGTCGGCTGCGTGCGAATGACTGAATCAACGGCGCGTTCAAAATCAGTTACATCCAACTTTTCACACAGTCGCATGCGCTGCACGGAATCGACGATTTTGGTTTTCATTGCCTCGTCTTCGCTAACGATTGTAAAACGCATTCAATTGCTTCTTCGCAGTGTCAAAACTTGTTGACTGTAAGTTTACCTTGCGTCATGACGTTACAGCTGCGTCACTTTTTCGTAGATAAATGATTGTAGGGTGCAACTCGATGAACGTAAATCTCGCCTGGGCTCAACCCGCGAAGCGTTCTTATCAGACCGGGCTTGGCTGATCTATTTTTCAGTTTGGCAACACTTTCATCGAGTGAAGCGTCAGCCACATCCCCCATCCTACCATGCGAGATATTCGGGCCGTCCTGATTTGGAGAATTAACATGTTCTTCGGCGTATTTTCCTAATCGCCCAAAATCATTCGCCGTGATCGCACTAGTCTCGATGCATAAATTGTCCTCTTTGTTTCGAAGCATTAATGCGAGTGTCCCGAGACTTTGTGCAAGCCCCAGTTCCAGCCCCTGCTGTGGACTGACTGAGAGAGTCACGCTTTTAAGCATTTTGATCGTATTTTTCTCGGGAGCATTGATCATTTGATCTGACGCAAGGACTTTTACATTTTGCAGAAGAGTTTTTGTATTCAGAACGTCGGATTTTTCGTCGCCTTTCAATGTCAGCAAGACATCCACTGTATCACCGGGCATGACAAAGCCTGCTACGCCAGAGGTATGGCTCGGAGTGTGGATTGTGAATGCCCGGTATCCGGGGTCGATGATAGCCGCCATACCACCACCAGCTCCGTATTTACCCGGCAGAATCAATTCGCCTTTCATGACAGGCACGCGCAGTGTTTGATCGACAACCAAATCCTTGTCATAAATGACCCCATCGGGCAGCAAATCTTCCGGCCACTCTTGCAGTTCTACCATGTCCTCCGTAATTTTGGTTCCGATCAGTCCGATATCGACGGAAGAAACTACAACCCGCACAGTCTTCAAGATGGCCGCAGAATCTCCTTTCGACCTTGAGGCCAACACCACATCGAAGACACCATACGTCGCCACTCCTCCACATCCGATGGCTACCAGCATGACAATTAAAGTTCGAACACTCATGAATATCTCGATTAGGAAAAGGGGGCTATTAACAGGGTCAATCCAGCAGATCTTCTAAATCGGTCCGACGGTAAAGGCGATAACGAGAAGCGTTACCAAGCCCATCGTAAGCATGATGCTGAATGGAATCAGATTCTGCCGCTTCTTAGGATCAGCAGCCATCGACTTGATATCCGTGCCGTCTGATGTCGAAAACAGATGACGGCGAATCGTCTGCAACCGCAGCAACGACAGGTGTGCGTTGACTCGAACCGCACTGAAACCGTCACGTCTGGCAAGAATAACAACAGCAACAACGCCAGTGGCCAGACATCCGAAAAGTGCAACCAATGCCGTGCTGTGTCCTCCGATCCAAGCTCCCATCCCCATCAGCAGCTTGACGTCACCAGCACCAAGGATACCCATGAGGTAAGGAAGGATGAGCACTGCAAATCCAATCCCTACGCCAGCCAAGCTGGCGATCAATCCTTCCCAGCCCGACTGCATTCCATGGAACAACAGCCCAGACAAACAAAGAGGAACCGTAAGAACGTTGTGGATACGTAAAGTTCTAATGTCTGTCACAGTCGCAATAATGGCTGCAGCAAGAGCCGCAGTGTATGGCACCATCATCGATTCGCCCATAAAATTAGTCATGTCTTAAGTCACAGGTTGTGGTTGCTGGAAACTGGTGATTGACTGCAGGATAAAAGTGTTGTTTATGTCCCCCCTGCAGATGCATCATTCAGACCATGATTGGCCAAGCTGACGATTCACACAGAATCAGGGGCACCAACGTTGCACGCATCATGCGTACCCATGCCAAAGCACCTCGCACGAAGTACATCTGGCTTACAGAATCGCTCAAATATCAAGAAACAAGAGAGAATGATCCGGGAAACTCTGTACCGCGGGATGCAGCAAAGTTATCTCGCTGCAAAACCCCGTTCGGTGTAAGCCACGCCAGATGCGCGGCCTTTCCACTAGGATCAGTTTGCGGCTGCTGTAGTCAGCCCACCATCAACCACACCGAAGGCAGTGTTGGTCTTGCTACCGATCGAAATCACAATCGTGATGATCACCGCGGCAATCGCTGCCACCATGATTCCGTACTCGACTGCCGTGGCACCTTCTTCTTCACACCAGAAATTGTTGAGAGCATTGAGCATCGTTTTGCCTTGTATCATGAGTCGTTAGGAAAAGAAAAGTTTTGAAGAGAATCGAACACCAGGATCAGTTTGCGGCTGCTGTAGTCAGCCCACCATCAACCACACCGAAGGCAGT
>JAPKCI010000378.1 GCA_028823035.1 Rubripirellula sp. | reverse complement strand
TTCACTGGCTCTGGGGTTCACTGGCTCTGGGGTTCACTGGCTCTGGGGTTCACTGAGAGCGAGTCTGAGCGTGATGGACCGATGATCCGATCCGATCGACGGGCCAACCTTGTAATCGGTACACACCAGCGATTGATCAACCAAACCATGATCCAACACCAGACCAAACGGAAACCCACTGTATCGGTACCAGGTTGGTGTCAGAGTAAAAGTGTTGATACCACGTATCAGACCGCTTTGCGATTGCAACTCGGTAAACCAAGGTGACCACGGGGTCAGATTCAAATCCCCGACCAACATGGCAGGTACACCCGGCAACTGCTGACGGTGTTCTTTGACACGTCTTGCCACATCCCGCAGTTGGTCATTTCTCTGTGCAAACTGGGAACGGTTCATCGGTGGCAAGGGATGAGTTGCGAACACTCGAAAGTTCCTGACAACGGAGTCCTGTTCCTGAACAGCAACGGTCACTGCGATGGAGCTAATTTCAGCAACCGACTGAAAAACCTGCAAATTACTGGTGGGATACTTTGAGTAAATTCCAATCCCAAAGTTACCGAATTGTTGTGGCAGCGCAATTGCATGAGGATATTTGTCAAGATCCAGCCTCAGCCTCACATCCAACTCAGGTGTCAACTCGATCACAGCCACAACATCGGGATCATGATCAAGCACATCAGCTATTATCCGGTCATATTCATGGTTCCCACTCAAGACGTTGACCGATGTCACCGTAATCCCCTCAGCAGACGCAACCTTCTGCCCTGTCGATGGAAACGCATTTACAAACCATGGCAAATGAATGGCGATCAGCAGACCAGCCGTGACGGCGAGCCACCATCTTCTGATCAAAACCGCCAGCAACAGCACCGATGAGATGGCAAAGACCTGCTGAACGCGAAGGTTGGCACAGAGGTCAGCGATCCAATGCTGGCGTGCAAAGAACGTCACCACAGTGCCGACTGCAAAAGCACTGATCACCAACCAGCCCCACGATCCCAAGCACAGCGATACGCGTCCAGCAAGCGTCGCCAGAGATCCCGTTTTAGTATCAGCACTTTTTTCAGAATGATTCACGTCGATTCCGCAGATTGGCCAAACCGCAATCAGTTGGCGAAAGTACTCTGGACCAGCACATACATTTTCCCCTCGTTGTCTGTCGGGTCCACATCAAACATCCGCAGAAACAGGCGACCAGTTTTGCTGGCATTGAAGTTCTTGCCGTTTTCGATCAGAAAGGGCTTTGCTTCTTTGAGCTCGGCAGGCGAATTAACGACCACCCCAATCAATGACCCCAGCTTGATCCGGCTATCGCGTTGCTGGAACGCTTTGGGGATTTCGATTCCCTTCGACCCAGTTTCGTAGACAACCTTCCACCTACCCTTGACCTCGGTATGCACCGGCATGCCCGACTGCAGGTTCACGCCCGAATCCTGCCAGTGCTGGTTTGCCTCCACCGTGACAAGTTTGCGATCCTGCATCCGCTGACTACCCAAAATACGTTGAATACCTGCCTCGGCGGTCGCATAGTTTGGAACCAACCGCACCATGGATTCATACACTTCCCGAGCTTTTTCGAGTTGTTTTTTTCGCTCGTACTCAAGCGCCAGCTTTTCGGCTTTGAGCACGAATTCCTTGTGCAGCCCAAGAAGTTGCGGATCGGCAGGTAGAGACGGTTGTTTCGGCGGCTGTGACATCGCAGAGCCTGCAAACAGGGATACGATACAAATCGCGATCAATCGTCGTGACTGGAATAACATGGGCCAAACAACAAGAGAGAGTGAGGATCTGGAGTAGCCAGCAGTTTAGTCAGGTTTCTCACTAATTGCTTGACCAGTTTGCGTCATCTGCCTCAATCACTCGGCAAAGCTCGCTTATAATTGGCTTTCTCGAACCACCCCACACATGAATACCTGATGATTAACGCAGCTAAATCCCAATCACACGAATCTGTTCAACGCTGGCTCGGTACTCCCATCTTCATGCTGAGTCTGTCGCTGCTGGCTTACCATCACGTCAATGCACAAGGGCCGCAACTTGAGCAGGTGCTATTGGCTGAACCGATTTCTGACATCGCATCGGACGCAAGAGAGAAGGGCAATCCCTCTAGGGGAGCAGTGATTTTCCACTCACCTGGGACGGGCTGTGCCAAATGTCATTCCACCGCCGAAGAAACTGGATTCGGTCCCAATCTGAGCCTCTGGAAACGCAAGGTTGATGACAATCATTTGGTGGAATCGGTACTCCAACCATCCGCTAAGATACAACCAGAGTTTCAGAACCTCCGCGTTTTGACAACCGATGGCAGAACCATCATCGGCATTGAGGCTGACCGGACAGGCGAAACGTTAAAGCTGCAAACCGGACCGGGCAACGCCGCTCTGGTCAAAGTACCCCTGGAAGACATCGAAGCGGAAAAGAAAGGCGAAGTCTCCGTCATGCCAGCGGGTCAGGTCAATGCCTTACGCCGAAGACAGGAATTTCTGGACCTCATTTCCTACCTGATCGCCATCCGTGATGGCGGGCAAGCAGTTGCCGTTCAACTGCAACCTTCCGAGGAAGATTTAAAACTGAAGATCCCGGAATACGAATCCAACATTGACCATCGGGGAATGATCACTGACTGGAACAACGATTCCTTAAAACGCGGACAAGCCATTTACCAAGGCCTTTGCGTGAACTGTCACGGAACGCTTAAAAAGGCCGGGTCACTGCCAACATCGTTGCGTTTCGCCTCGGGTAAATTCAAGTTTGGAAACGACCCCTATTCCATGTACCAAACCCTGACACATGGTGGCGGCCTGATGGTGCCGCAAACATGGATGGTTCCCAAACAAAAGTATGACGTGATTCACTACATACGGGATCATTTTCTGCGGGAGCAAAATCCAAACCAGTATTCATCGGTGACAGACACGTATTTGGCAAGTCTGCCCAGCGGTGATTCTCGCGGCCCCGAGCCAAGTGTAATCCAGCCTTGGATCACGATGGATTATGGCCCGATGCTGACCACCACCATCGAGTTTGGAAACGGCGGCAAAAACATTGCACAAAAGGCGATCGCGATCCGCCTGAACGAGGGACCGGGTGGAGTCGCTCGCGGATCCAGATGGATCGTGTTCGAACATGACACACTCAGAATGGCGGCTGCCTGGAGCGGTAACTTTCTCGATTGGAATGGCATCCAGTTCAACGGAAAACATGGTATTCACCTGCGTGCTAATGGCAACGTGCACGCGACCAACTCAACAGGCCCAGGATGGGCCAAGCCTGACGAAGGGTCATTTGAGGACAACCAAAGAGTCGAAGGAAGAGACAACCGAAAATACGGCCCGTTGCCTGCCGATTGGGGAAAATTCCGGGGACTCCATCGGTATGAAGACAAAGTCATTCTGAGGTACACCGTTGGTGCAACCGAAATTCTGGAGTACCCCAATTCGCTGGATATCCCGGGCGTCGTCACCTTTGTACGAACGCTGAACATCGGCCCCCGAGCGACCAACCTCGAGATGTCGGTGATGGAATTGCCGGAGGATGCGACACTCGAGGTCCAGGGAGATATCGCAACCGTTCAAGCAGGAAAAAGATCTCTCATGGTTGCCACCCCGGGCTTCGAGAAATCAACGCAATTGAGTCTTCGTGACAATCGGCTTGTGTTGACGTTTTCCCAAGGAGATGAACCGCTGAAGGGATCGATCTGGTTTTCCGATTCTGACGTAAATCAAGATACCGCCCACGAGATCAGCACGCAGATTGCAAATGGGGAAACCAATTTGGAGCAGTACACGCATGGCGGGCCTGCCCAATACACAACCGCTATTGATGTACCCGCCAAAAAGTGGTTCGAGTCGGACGCGTGGCTGGTGGATGAACTGGTGCGTCCCGAAGGGAATCCGTGGAGTGCCCGCACTCGGGTCACCGGCATGGACTTCTACCCAGGTGGCAAAGCACTCGCCGTTTGCACATGGGACGGAGATGTCTGGAAAGTTGAAGGAATCAACACGCTTGGCAAAACTGACGGATCGTTGCGTTGGCATCGCATTGCAACGGGACTTTTCCAACCACTCGGTATTCTTGTCGACGGGGACCGCTTGCTGGTCACCTGCCGTGATCAGATCGTGTCACTCGGTGATGCCAATGGCGACGGCGAAATGGACGATTACCGGTGTCTGAACAGTGATCACCAAGTGACCGAGCACTTTCATGAATTCGCGATGGGGTTACAACGGGACAACGACGGGAACCTTTACTATGCAAAATCCGCACGGCACGCATTAACAGCCGTTGTCCCGCATCACGGAACTCTTCTGCGTGTCACCCCGGACGGTAGCCGCACGGAGATTCTGGCAACCGGATTCCGAGCTGCCAACGGAGTGTGCCTGAATGACGATGGCAGCTTCATTGTGACGGATCAGGAAGGGCACTGGAATCCAAAGAACCGTATCAACTGGGTGCGACCGGGTGGCTTCTATGGCAACATGTATGGGTACCACGATGTGACCGATTCATCCGATGAAGCGATGCAAAAACCACTGTGCTGGATCACTAATTCCTTTGATCGATCACCCGCCGAACTGCTATGGGCAAACACTGACCGCTGGGGACCCTTGAATGGGCAACTTCTAAACTTGTCCTACGGCTACGGAAGGATTTATGTGGTTCCTCACGAACACC
>JAPKCI010000377.1 GCA_028823035.1 Rubripirellula sp. | reverse complement strand
AAAGCCATCGAAAGTCTTATTCAGTCGCTTCCCTCCGCCTCACCTGAAATTGCAGGAACCATTCTGCTAGGTCTCTCCGATGGCTGGCCCAAAGCGACACCCGTTCGGCTCAGCAAACAAGCCGATGCTTCTTTGGTTGACCTGTTTTCAAAGTTACCACCAGGTGCCAAAGGTCAATTGATTCGCCTTGCACAAGCGTGGGGCAGTCAGACGCTGGCAAAGAACGCCGACAAAATCGCCGCATCGTTGCTGAAAATCGCTGCCGATGAACAAGCCAAGTCAGAAACGCGGATTGAATCGGCAAAACAGTTGATCACGCTGATGTCGAATCAACAGCAGACCGCCT
Source organism: Rubripirellula sp. (assembly GCA_028823035.1). Classification (GTDB taxonomy): domain Bacteria; phylum Planctomycetota; class Planctomycetia; order Pirellulales; family Pirellulaceae; genus Rubripirellula. Next base: position 4,338 of record JAPKCI010000377.1, on the reverse strand, counting down.
CCGATCTCCTCGACGCGATCACCCCCCGCACTCCTCAGTCCACCGCCATCGGCATGATCGATGCATTAAGGGAAAGTCGGTCGCCCGGGGTCGGAGGGGTGATTCTGAAATCGATGCAGGGTATGACTCCAGCGGCAAGATCACATGCAATTCTTGTCATGCTATCGCGGCCCGACACCACCAACAGTCTCCTAAAAGCTCTCCAAAGCCGTCAACTTTCCCGCGAGGATCTGTCGCTCGAGCAGCAACAATCGTTGCTGGCTCATCCATCACCCGCCATACGCGAGATGGCAAAGAAGGTCCTTGCTGGCAGCGGGGGATTACCGAACCCCGATCGTGAAAAGGTACTCGCGAGCCTGATGCAGATCACTCAGGCAACAGGCGATGTGGATCGAGGGAAAGCCATCTACACAAAGAACTGTGGGAACTGCCACATGCATCGGGGCGAAGGTAAGAAAGTAGGCCCTGACCTGACAGGAATGGCCGTCCACCCCAAAGAAGAACTCCTCACCCACATTCTGGATCCAAGCCGCAGCGTGGAAGGCAACTATCGCACATACGCTGTTCTGACGTTGGACGGCGTGGTCGTGAACGGAATGCTCGCGTCGGAAACACAGACCGCAGTAGAGATTTTTGACGCTCAGGGAAAAAAGCAAGTCGTCCTGCGTGAGGATATCGAGCGTCTGATTGCCTCTAGCAAGTCAGTCATGCCGGAAGGATTCGAGAAGCAGATCGACGTGCAGGGGTTCACCGATTTGCTCGAATTCCTGACCGACAAAGGGCGATACCTCCCGCTGCCCCTCAGCAAGGCAGTCACGGCAATCAGCACCAAGGGACTATTCCATGCGGGCGACAACGGGGCGGATCGCTTTGTCTTCGACGACTGGTCAGCGAAAATGGTCGGTGAGGTCCCATTCCAACTGATCGATCCTGAAGGAAAGCGTGTGGCTAACCTGATCCTGTTGCACGGTCCTCAGGGCACGATGCCACCCAAGATGCCCAAGTCGGTCAAGATCACCTGCAACACATCAGCGAAAACCATCCACCTGCTGAGTGGTGTCAGCGGCTGGGGTTTTCCGGCTCATCAGGCAAAATCAGTGTCGATGATTGTCAGACTGCATCTGGCCGATGGAAGCACCGAAGATCATCCTCTGCAAAATGGCGTTCACTTTGCCGATTACATCCGACGCATTGACGTCCCCGGGTCCGAGTATGCCATGTCTGCCCGGGGCCAACAGCTACGGCATGTCAAAGTGACCCCCAAAACCGACCAGCTGATTCGCGAGATTGAACTGATCAAAGGCAACGATCCAACCGCACCTATCATCATGGCCATGACTGTCGAAGGGACCGAAAAGTAATCACACATCGCCAACTCACGCTGCGATTCCGGGCCCGCCTCGGATTGGACCAAGCTTGGCAGAAGTAATCATGGCTGAACAGTTACCACGGTACGACTGCACACAATCCTACCGCTGGAATTACGAACACCCGCCCGAACCGGTGATGCGAGAGATCCCTACTGTCCCTGGAACATGGCAGTTCTGCGGACATGATGTCGCGTCACCACTAGGGATTTCAGCTGGCCCATTACTGAACGGGCGATGGTGTCTTTATTACGCCCACCTGGGCTTTGATGTTCTGACCTACAAAACCGTCCGAAGCAGTCAAAGGGATTGCTATCCTCGGCCCAACCTTCAACCGGTGAACTGCGGTCAATTAGACGGGACAGAGAAACGGGTGCATCCTTGTGACACCATGCAGGGAAGTTGGGCGGTTGCCTTCGGGATGCCCTCTTCAGAACCCGAGCAGTGGCGACGTGATATCGCATGGACACGCCAAAACCTTCCGAAAGGAAAAGTCCTGTCCGTGTCGGTGGTTGGCACGATGCAACCAGATTGGGGAATCGATGAACTGGCGGCAGATTACGCACGGTGTGCCAAATGGGCTGTGGAGAGCGGAGCCGACTGCATCGAAACCAATTTTTCCTGCCCCAACGTTAACACCTGTGATGGGCAACTTTATCTCGACAATAAGCAATCTGAAATTGTCAGCAGAGTCGTAAAATCCTCGATTGGCAAAGTTCCGCTGATTCTCAAGATTGGACACTTTGTCGATACCGACTTGATGTCAGATTTCATTAGTTCAGTCGGACAACATGCTGATGCTGTCGCCATGACAAACAGCATCGCCACGACGGTTGGCATCAGTGACACGAACCTGATGTTTGATCAACAGCAGCGAGGCATTTGTGGTCGCGCCATTCTCGACGCTTCCATTGCTCAAGTCCGACAATTTTCGACTCTGCTTCAGGAGCGGAGCAGCGACCTCCAGATCATCGGGGTGGGTGGAGTTGAAACGGCAAGTGACGTCACGCGTTATCTGAACGCAGGTGCTTCAGGATGCCAACTCGCGACAGCAGCCATGATCTCGCCGGATTGCGGCTTGAAGATACGAACCGAGATGGGCAGCATGGACATTGCTGATCAGTCTTCCTGAGAGGCGTAATCCTCGTAGATCGCCTGCAGGCTGTCAGTGGTCTGCTTTCCATCGTGAATCACCAAGCGATAACGCAAACGCGTCGGTACATTGGTCGACAACGTTACGGGATACCGTCCCGGATAAACAGCGTTTTGCATACTCCGCTTTCTTCTCAGAATCCAATCCATTGAAGGCTGTTCCGACTTTTGATCGTCCCCAATCTCTGTGGTGTCCTCGGCAGCTTGATCCCCCTCAAAAGCGGCTGGACCGGCCAACGGATTCCGGGGATGAACCATGATTGCAAGGCCGCGTCGATCGTCGCTGATATCAACCCAGGACCCACCGGAGACTGCCAACTTGGATGGCTCCACTTCACCGCTTTGAAAACGGAACACCTGTCGGGGATTCAATTTGATGCGTGCCGAAAATCCACCATAACCTTTCACGTCATCACTGCCGCCAATGCGAACGTCTTTTAAAAACGCGAGCAGTGAAATATCAAAGTCAACGCACCGCCATGCTTCGGATTTTTCATGCACCGTTACCAAGGTTCGTTCTTCAACGATGGGCAACATTTCAGCATTGAGATCCTTCAGGATGGGTGACTTCCACACAGATTTGGAATCGATAACTACGACACGCTTCTTCCCAGCGACTTTACTGGAAGACACGGTCGACTGCCGTTCCCGGACAAAATCCTTACACACCCAGGCATCACCCAATTGCAAATCTCGCACGAACATCTGATGCCACGCCCAAAACACACCGCGGTGATGCCGGTGATCGGCCGGAAAATCTTCCGTCATTACCTGTCCGTCGAGGTCGTACAGCGGGTGCACATAGCCAGCCCGACTCCATTGCCCATCCATTGACTTGGCTGTGGCTTGGTAAAAAAGAACGGGCTGTTCGCCCTCATGTACCTCAACCCCCTGACCGCTCGCTATTAATTTCAAGCCCGTTTGCTGGGCAAGGACCGCACCAACATCAAGAAAGAAAACAAATAAAACCAGCGTTAACGATGTGACACGGTGCATTTACTTGCTCCATTTGGAAGTCAAAAAACAGCGTACAGTGCCATGATTGTATTCGATTTACCTGCAATGAAGCCAATCTGCACATGCAGCCTCTAACCCAACCAGAGCGGATCAGCGTGTTGCCAACGGCTCGCTTGAACGCCTCAACAAGCCATCCATTCGTTGAGACGACGAGCACGACGGACAAACCCGGAAAATTCCAGTTTCCGCGGTTCGCAGCGCCCCTTCTGGTTGCGTTGTACACCTAAACTATATACCGCTGTCCGCGCCACCTTAGGCCAAAGCCTACGGAATACGAGCTACTGGAGTTCAATGATGAATCGCCATCCCCGTTCAATGCCCTACGTTGCTGTACTCATCGCTGCAGGGTTTTTACTCATCGCTACAGGGTTTTTCGTTACCCCGCGTGCCTTGGCGGAAACATGGTCGGATAACACCGGTAAATTTCAGATCGAAGCTGAATTTGTTGAGCTCAAGGGAATGAGCGTGATGTTGCACAAAGCAGATGGCTCCACCATCACGGTACCCCTCAACCGACTCAGTGCCGAGAGTCGCGCATTAGCCGAAAAACTAGACCAAGCAGTCGCGACTGAACATCCAAGTGACAGCACTCAACCTTCAGCAGTTGCTCCGATTCCTGGCCAAAAACCCATCTCATCCGGTGCAGAACCGACACTCAAGACGCCGGTTGCACCCTCCGTTGCACCCATGCCCGCGTTTCCTGACGACGCATCCTTGCAAGCGACGTTCGAGTTCTGCCGGAACCAATTTCTGGCAGGACATCCCGAGGTTCTCTGGCACGCTCTGCCGCGAGACATTCGGG
>JAPKCI010000101.1 GCA_028823035.1 Rubripirellula sp. | reverse complement strand
TATATATACAAAAAATATATAACCCAAAATCAGCGACGCAAGTCCAGCAAACGGCATCGAAAATCATGAAACGGCTTTCACTTTGGGTACCAAAATCCATGCAAAATCCACCTTAATGGCATCCGAAATCGTTGCCACGCCCAATAGAGCTAGAGCCACGAGTACGCTTGAAGCCAGCTTCCTTACCGACATCGCTTGTTCCATCGTCTTGCAGTTAGATTTGCGATAGAAGCCAGCAATTTGCCGAGTTCTATCTCCCCACACACCACGCCTTGGCAGACGGTTTCGGTGTGTCCCCGATCCAAACAATCCTGTGATAGGCAGGTGGGTGAAGGTCCCACGAGCCAACCAGACTATTTCGGGTTATGTGGGTAGTATCGGATGGTTTCACCAAGGACGTTTAGCTTCTTTGGGAGCAGAAGCATTAAAAGTCCGAGAATCTGCAGGACCGGCAAAGTTTTACATTGGAAAACGACAGTCATAATTTCTTCAAAGCTCGTTTGGACCGGAAAAAATTGGTCAGAATCCGGCCGCAGGGCTCCGCCAAGACCCCACTGGTTACCGAGCACTGATGGTTCATGCGATCATCCACCAGCAACTGATACAGGCTGCACACAGCTCCCGCCTTGGGGTCTTTGGCACCGAAAACAACCCGTGGTATCCGGCTCTGAAGAATCGCACCCGCGCACATGACGCAGGGTTCGAGCGTGACATAAAGCGTTGTTCGCTCCAGTCGCCAGTCTGAAATTGCAGCAGCCGCCTGAGTGATGGCGATCATTTCTGCATGGGCTGTGGGGTCGTGGAGCGACTCACGCTGGTTCGATGCGGCAGCAATGACTGCATTGTCGCGAATGATCACTGCACCCACCGGGACCTCGTCGGCGGTCAACGCCTCGTTGGCCTGTTCAAAGGCTCGCGACATCCAGTGGGCGTCTGCGTCGAACAGGTCTTCCATCGCTCCAAGGCTCATTCGTTGTCCTTGTCCTCTGACTTGGCCGCTTCTAACTGGGCAGCTTTGATTTCTTCTGGTGTTAAGTTGCGTATCCTCAGGTTCCTGATTTCGGACTTGCACTGAAAGGCCGCGACCCCCAGGGGAACGCATTGATCCATTTCGAAGCGGATGTCGAACTCGTGGCCTTTGCGAAGTTGTTCGGCTGCAGCTTTATCGTCGATCCAGCATTGAATCTGGTTGGCGTCCACGCGGGCTCGGACCTTGTACCAGCGATCGGTGTCAAAGTTCCGGAATGAGGTGGTTTGATTCTCGCTGGCATCAAACCCGTCGACGCTGCTGATACCAACGACGCCACCACCCCAGCCACCGAGGATGAAACTGACGTGCTTTTTCCCCACAGGAAAAGTCAGGGCACAAAAGAAATCGAAGCCCTCGCGACGCCTCGCTTCGAGTTCTACTTCGTAGTTTTCCTTGGGTAACTCACCTTCCCAGCGAATTCCAGTCAGCGGATCCCCTAAAGCCATCGTGATCAGTTTGTCCTTGATCTCGACTTTACCGTCTCCTCCAAATTGACTGATCTCCCACGAATCCTTTAGCGGCTTCCAATGCTTGTTCTTTGCTTCTTTTTCCTTGTTGGTTTTTGGAGCCTCCTTCTGGGACACGTCCTTGTCAGTGTTCTCCAAACTTCCCTGCTTGGTGGTCTTGTCCTGTGTGGTCGGTTCGTCAGCGGTGACCAATGCTGGCAAAGTTGACACGCAAATGAGCGATGCCATGAATAATGACGGGAAGCGGAGGGAATTTGACTGGCCAATAAGCTTGAGAATCACGATGCATACATTCATTGGAACAGTGGATGTTGGTGGGTGTGTGGGGGGCGGTAAAGAGTGCCAAGTAAACGTAGAAGTAAGTGGCGCAAATTCAGGCTTGCCACTCGGGATGTCCTCACTACCACCCTAATTCAGATGGCGTTTCCAGCCTACCCGATGGAGAAAGCAGAATTGCGGCCAGTCACCAAAATAACGATTTTTGGATACCGGCTGGCGTTGGTTGTGCTGGCGGTGTACTGGTTGGCGATATTTTTGGGTACCCATCTGCCCAATCTGGGTGAAATCGTGAATCTGCGTTTTGGGGTCAACGACAAGATCAAGCACTTCACCGCCTTTTTCCTGCTGGGTGGCTTATTGTGTTATGTGACAAATTCACGCCGCTGGTTGAAACGTTTCTCGCTGATTGGCATGGCAGGAATGATTTACGCCGCGATGGATGAGATCACCCAGAATTTCATACCGGGTCGTTACCCCGATGTGCTGGATTTTGCGGCAGATGCTGCCGGATTGTGGGCTGCTATTGCCCTCTATATGGCTGCCAAATGTGTCCATGCCATCGTTCGCAAGGAATCGCCTGAGGAAAACATTGCCTGAGCGGGGCAGTTTCGCGGTGCGGTGGTTTTCTGACAGCAGCCAGTTGACCGTCGCGATTCCGGGACGAGTTTGAATTGTCTAACTGAGCTTCGACCTTGCACCCGATACTCGTGCCGCGACATCGTCACGTTCTGCACCGGTGATGGTCAGGTGCCCCATTTTCCGTCCAGGTTTAGCAAGTGATTTCCCGTACAAGTGAAGGCTGATTCCTGGGTCGGTCAGTGCGGCTGCCCAGTCGGGAGCCTTGTCCGAGGATCCCCAAAGATCCCCCAGCAGATTTGCCATTGCTGCAAATGGGGTCCGCTGCAGGGTGCTGCCGAGGGGCAGATTACAGACCGCTCGAACATGTTGCTCGAACTGGCTTGTCTCGCATGCTTCGATCGTCAGGTGTCCTGAGTTGTGGGGCCGCGGTGCAACCTCATTGATCATGATTTCGTTATCTGAAACGAAGAACTCGACGCACAACAAGCCGACGACATCGAGTGCCTCAGCAGCCTGAACGGCAACTTCTCGTGTCTGTGCTGACAGTGTCTCGCTCAACAGTGCGGGGGCGATGGAGATGTCCAGAATGTGGTTGTGGTGCGAGTTTTCGAAGATGGGAAAGCTGTCGCAACGCCCGTCCGGCGTTCGTGCGACGATCACGGACACCTCCTTGTCGAAGGAGATGCATTTTTCAGCGATCCACTCCGCTGCTGCGTCCCAATCAACGTCACCGGCCCCGTCGGCTGACTCAACCCGCTGCTGGCCTTTGCCGTCGTACCCACTGCGGGCTGTTTTGACGATCAGCGGCCATCCAAGTGCGTGACCTGCCAGGATCAGCGACTCAGTGTTGTCGACGTCGCAGAATGGAGTTACTGGAAGGCCCGCGTCTCGCAAGGTGCTTTTTTCGACCAGGCGGTTCTGTGTGATTGCCAATACAGAAGCTGACGGATAGGTGGGAGCAAACTCACGACAGCGAGCGATGGTCGCGGCTGGGATGTTTTCAAATTCGAGCGTGATGACATCACACTGTTGAGCAAAGCGGTCTATCGCTGCCTGATCGTGCAGGTCTCCTACCACTGTCTCGTGGGCAATTTGGGCCGCAGGCGAGTCCGCTGACTCGGTAAAGATGATCACGCGGTATCCCATGGCGGCAGCAGCAACTGCGAACATGCGTCCTAACTGGCCGCCTCCGACCATCCCGATGGTTGAGCCCGGAGGCTGTGAGCCATGACGGATCGCGGACGGTGCATTTTGTGTTGAATGAGCGTCGTCAGCTTGCATTTCAATCAAAGCTCGGCTGATTCAAGGACGGCGTCCGTTTGGCGTTGGACCATTTCAGTGAGTCTGGATCGCAACTGGTCATCGGCCAGTGATAGGATCCTCGCTGCCATGATCCCTGCGTTCTTGGCTCCCGAATTGCCAATCGACATGGTTGCTACCGGAATACCGCCGGGCATTTGTACGATTGAGAGCAGTGAATCCAGACCTTGCAGGGCTCGACTTTGAATCGGTACTCCAATGACGGGCAGCGACGTTTCTGAGGCGACCATCCCCGGCAGATGTGCCGCGCCGCCGGCTCCTGCAATGATGACCTTCAGGCCGCGTTCAGCTGCCGTCTGGGCATAGGCAAACATTCGAGCGGGAGTTCGGTGGGCCGAGACGACAAGACGTTCGTTGGGGATTCCCAATTGGTCGAGAACGTCGGAGGCATGTTTCATGGTTTCCCAGTCGTTGCGACTTCCCATGATCACGCCTACATGGGCGCCAGTCTCATCGAATTCGGTGCCGGACATCATTGCCTCGTGAGCTGGATGGTTCTCGGTCTGTTGTCTATTCAAATCGTAAAGGGATCGGGTTGGTTTGAGAAGCGGACGACGGTCAGTCCCGTGAAACGGAAGCCGAATGTCCCTGCGATTGCTGTATCGCCGAGTGGTCAAGGCCTTGAACCGTTGCTCAAAGACGGTCAGTCGTCGAGCACTTGCAAATCGGCAAATGCCAGTCTGAAACTACGTTCTTCATCCTCAAACCGGACGCGAGCAATCCGTTTTGGGCCGCGGCCGGTGACCGACACGATTGTGCCGTCGCCGTGTTCCGAGTGCCGTACCAGCATACCTTCGCAATAGGCCCTTAACGGCGTGGGCGGGTTGGAAAGCAGGTCAGCCGCCGTTTTCAGGCTCGAAGCGATGGCAGCTGAGGCTTGCTTTTTCTTGTTGCGGGCTGCCGCGGCCGCCAATTCATGCTCTGGAAGTTGAGTGGTTTCATCCGCGATGATTTGGCTCGCAGACTCAACTTGGTCAACGGGTGTGTCGTTCTTGATCTTGCTGGTGTCATCCGTGGGAATGTCCCAGGAATCGGGATAGCCCTGATCGAATGAGTCTTCATCGGCATAGGGATCTTGATCGAACCAGTCCTGGTCCCGCGTCGTTTCCACCCGCCGCATTTCCTCCAGTGGCAGTTCGTTTAGAAATGGGCTGGGAATGACAGGACGTACATCACCTCGAATGGTCCGCCGCTTACAGCAACTCAGTTGCAACCAATTCTTGGCTCGGGTGATGCCGACAAACAGCAGTCGACGCTCTTCTTCGAAGTCAGCTTCGTTTTCCTTAGATCGCTTGTGTGGCAGCATGTCATCTTCCACACCGATAATGAACACATGTGGAAACTCAAGCCCCTTGGCTGCGTGCAGGGTCATTAGCGTCACGCGGTCGTTGGTGCCATCGAACGCATCGGTGTCAGAAACCAGAGCCACTTGTTCCAGAAATGCCTCCAACGAACCGTCGTCAGGATGCTGTCGATCGAATTCAACCGCGGCAGAAATCAGTTCATCAACATTGGCAAGCGAGTTGCCATCCTGCTGATCAACCGATGTTTTTTCTAAATGATCTTCGAACGATGTTGCTTCGACCAGGTATCGCAGAAGATCTTCGAGGGGTGCCGTCGCTTTGACGCTGAGGTTGTCATAAATCTGAATGAATTTGCGGACCATGGATGCTGAACGCTTGGCCAGACCCTCGATGGTATTGGCTTGTCGTGCTGCTTCAAGCATCGTCAGACCATGTTGATCGGCGTGGTTGCGGATCTTATCGATAGTCTTGGCACCGATGCCGCGGGTGGGAACATTGATGATACGGGTCAACGCAACATCGTGATTGGGGTTGTTGATCAGATGCAAATACGCCAGCAGATCCTTGATTTCACGGCGTTGGTAAAACTCCTGCCCGTTGACGATTTGATAGGGCAGACTGCGATTTCGGAACGCGTGTTCGAGAGAACGCGTCATCGCATTCATGCGGCAGAAAATTGCAAAGTCGTTGGGACGTAATCCCTGACTGTTGATGGCATTTGCGATTTCGTCGACGATTGAATCTGCTTCCTGATACCCGTCTTCGTAGAAACGCAGGATGACTGGCGAACCTTCGTCGTTGTCGGTGTACAGCTTTTTCGGCTTTCGGCGGCGGTTGTGTCGGATCAACTGGTCTGCAACACGCAAAACGTTGGGGGTGCTGCGATAGTTTTGCTCGAGCCGTACCGTCTTGACGCTTGGGTAGTCCTTTTCGAAATCCAAAATGTTGTTCAGGTCGGCGCCACGCCAACCGTATATCGATTGATCCGGGTCACCGGTGACCGCCAAGTTGGGTGCATTGATCGATAAGGCGCGAACGATTGCATATTGTGCAAGATTTGTATCCTGATATTCATCCACGAGGATGTATTTGTATTTGGTATCCAGTTCCTCGCGTATCTCGGGGTTCTCACGAAGCAGGTGGGCGATGTGCAGTAGCAAGTCGTCAAAATCGACAGCATTGGCTGTTAGTAGTTGCTTTTGATAAACCGGGTAGACGCGGGCGGCAATCGCGTCCTTTGGCGTCAAGGCGTGGCCCTCCATCATTTCAGCAGTTGTTAGCCGGTTTTTTGCGTGGCTGATCGAAGATGCAATCTGTTCGGGCGAGGCGTGCGTGGTGGAAACACCTGCCGCAGCGATGGCTCGCTTCATTGCCTGTTTTGAATCAGATGTGTCATAAATCGAATAGTTCTCTGAGAGGCCCACCATGCTTGCGTGGCGGCGCAGCAATTGGGCGCAAAAACGGTGGAATGTTCCGATCAAGACCGGTTGCCCGGGTGCCAGAGAATCGACCCTCAGCCGCATCTCTTCTGCGGCTTTGTTGGTGAAGGTTAAGGCAGCAATTTGCCATGGTCGCACGCCATGATTGAGCATGTTGGCGATGCGGTGCGTGACAACGCGAGTTTTGCCGGAGCCGGGCCCGGCGAGAATCAACATCGGACCCTCTATATGCTCGACGGCTTCGCGTTGGGCTTCAGTCAAATCGCGGAAAATTGCGTCCATTGCCAGTTTCTCAGATGGTCCTTGTCCCCCCGCCCGCATGAAAGAAAAGTGCGTCTGCGCAGGTCGTGTCCTGACACGGGGTGGTCGACGGCGTCCCGCTACTATAACGAATCGCTCAAAATCGTGGTGGTCCGACCGATAGGGTTTCCCAGCGACACAAAAGTGGGGTTATAGGATGCAGAGAAGTTAATCACGGCAGCAAGTCGGCTTCAGGATGTGTTGGGCGATTGCCAACGCCCGTGACTACATGAGATAATGGCGAATCGAGAGACAATGGCGAATCGAATCGTGTAGCAACAAGATTCATTGAGGGTGTTCATGGCTGGTAAGAATGTGTTGGGAGAGGAATTGGTGGTTTGTGGTACCGATCCCATGACCGGGTTTTATCGGGACGGCTGCTGCAAAACCGGGGCTCAGGATGCGGGATTGCACGTTGTCTGTGTGCAGGTGACGGGAGAATTTTTAGAGTTCAGTAAGAGTCAGGGAAATGATTTGACGACTGCCAATCCCATGTATCAATTTTCGGGGCTGGTTCCAGGAGATCGTTGGTGTCTCTGCGCTGCGAGATGGAAAGAAGCGTACGATGCGGGGACGCCGCCGCCGGTCATTCTCGAGGCTTGCCATATGTCGACGCTGGAATTTGCGTCGTTGGAAGAACTGAAGGAACACGCGATTGACCCTGCGGTGTGACCGTCATGCTCAGAAGCGTCAAACATGCTCAGAAGCGCCAAAGAGGTACCTGCCAGCAAGACCGGTTGATGCAGCTAAGTCGTGTTCAAACGCATTGAGTTCTCTGACCGGCAAGCCGCAACACTTGCAGGGTTTCTGTAGATGCCGCCGGCACCATCCGCGATGAACTTGAAAAGCGGCGAGATGCCGCTGCACCGGTCTCAAATTGCAACGCGATGGTGGGTCAGTCAAGCTTAACGGGATCTGGCGTCGCCGTTTGCTGTTGCCACCTGCAACGTGGTTTGGCTTCCGCAATCGATGCCGTCAAGCCGTTCGATCGGTTCATGCGTTGCAAGGATGTTTTCTTCGACTACCCCCGATTCAAGAGTACCAGCTCGTGCCAGCAGCTTGGCGCCGGAGCGACTGTGATCACGATCGCGGTCAGGATTTGGCCAGCGAGCCGTGATTCTGAATGCTCTGTCGCTGAGCCATTGCGAGGCTGTTTTCGTCTGGTTCGCGAGTAGGATTCCGATTGAGGAACTGAGTTTTGAACCGTCACGCAACGAATCCATGGCGGTAATTGTTTCCGCTTTCCAAACAAGTTCTTCAAGAAGACAATCCGCTGAACCACAAAGGAACGGCGTTTTGGTTACGAGTTCCGAGCGAGTCGCTGCGATTTCCTGCACCGATGGCGAGGCCTTTCGTAGAGGAACCGCTTGCGGCGTTTTAAGGGTTGCCAGTGCGGATTCGGCGGTCATCGTGGCAAGTGGCTCCTGGGCGGCCAGGTTATCGACATTTGCTTTGTCTTGTTTCCCATCGGTGACCAAAGAATCGAGCGGATAGCTCGTCAAATCACTTGGCGAGGAAGAGGACTCTGTGGAGTCAGAGTTTTTGTCGTTTGAGGACATTGCAGTGGTTGTTGGCGACTTTGTCTGTGCTAACGCATTGTCGAAGTCATCCCAAAGTCGTGCCGAGCGATTATCTTCCAATTGGCCGCGGACACAGAATGGGTGGGATGCGATCGGAAAGACGCTCCAGAGTCGCAGGTCGCGAGCCGAAAGATCGTAGGGCATGTAGTCCTCTTCGATCGTGGCAATGATGGGCGAACTTCCGATCAGCGGGTCGATACGAGTAACCTCGATGCTTTCCGGCTTACGCTGTGGATTCGTCGGAACCAGGACACTGGGGCCGAGGCTATCAATGTCGACCGGTTCCTGCGTTGCGAGTTCGTGAAGCTGCATTTCAATCGGATCGCTGGGGTGTCCGCTGCCCGCATCACTGTCATTGAACTCAGAATCCCACCACTGCTGAAGAATACGGACCGCCTTGATTGAATTGAAAAGGGATGGCCCTACTGCGGCGAACGGTTCGATCACTTGATTTACCGCCACCTGAGGTTCAAGCGGGGGCCCGGTGTCTCGATCCGGTCGCGCTGCGATCAGGGGAGGAGGTGCCAACGTGGGCAATGGTCCTGAATCGTGAGTGCCAATGGATACCCAATCGCTCTGCTGCTGTTCGACAAATTGTTGTCCTGTGATGGTGTTGTCGGAGCGAATGGGGATGATGTCGTTCGACGCATCGAATCGTTCTGCAAAAGCGGACGAAGCGGCGATTACTGTTGTGACGGTGAGGGTGAGAGTGAGGATGAGGGAGAAGTGGAAACGTTGCAGTTGGGAAGTGAATTGCACGTTCATGGTTCGGTGGAACTCCTGGGGACCGAAGGACGCATCCGTGAGTTGGATCCCCGATGCTTTTTCGGGGTACGACACTCGTGATCGGCGTATTAAAGGCAGGCTTGTCACCTGGAACCGTGTCAGCAGTGCAGGTCATGGCCTGGCTGACTTTGGCGGCTGGGGCGACAAGTATGCTATCGGCGAGATTCCCGTTCAGGCTTGCTTTGTGGAATGGGAAACTGTTGCCGAATTTCAAACAGTGTTCAGGTTGCGACGAATAGTCACAGCATCCCGTTTTGTATCGATTGGAACTAATTGAACGAGAATGTACGCAACAAAAATTCTGTGCAGCGCACATGAATGCCTGGGCAGGAACTCTCGCGTGGGCCTGCAATGTTCAGTGTGTTCGGTTGGTGCTGGGTCAACCAAGCACGCGCCCGATCGACCGCGTGGCAGTCAAATGCCAAGGCAAAGTGCGGCTTTTCAAGCCGCCGACAGATGCGTAGCGTCAGTAGTGAGCCTCCCTTGAGTTTGCCCTCATAAAGAATCAAGGTTGCGTTACTGTCCGAAACATTCTGTTCGGTACGGACCGGATATTCTCGCGACCTTGTTTCCGTGAGCGAATAAGATGCCGGAATCGTGCCGTCTTCTGACAGTCGCCCGGCTGGGCACCACCCGCCGTGTTCAATTTTCAGATTGATGGCAATGTCCAAGGCGGCTCGATCCACACCCGTCTGTCCACCCGAGACAATGCGCTGTGGAACAAACGTGGGGCCTAGGCCAAAGAGGGATGCCATCACGAACTCTCGTTCGTGGGAGGTCGTAATTGTTCGGCGAGATGTTCACGTAGGTCTTGCAGGGAATCCAATTCGTTTTGAAAACGCCCCCAGCTTGAAGGCAGCGGAGCCTCAAACCACATTGGGATCCGTTGGGTTGGGTGTTCAATTTGAAGTCGCCAACTGTGCAACGCGATGCCAGATGAAAACTTGACCCCGGATTCATACTTTCGATCTCCGAGTACTGGATGCCCGCGATCGGAAAACTGTGCTCGGATTTGGTGCTTACGGCCCGTCAAGAGTTCAACCGCAACGATCGTGTTTGCCTTGGTAGCAGCAACAAGCTGATAGCGAAGTTCGGCGATCTGCGAATCCGTGCGAGGAACCGAGGTCAAACGCATACGGTGGGCTGAGTCGTCTTTTCGAATTTGATCGATCCAGTGATCAGCCTCTCCATCCAATTGTCCCTCCACGACTGCGAGGTACAGTTTTCGGGGTGGTGTTGGAACGGGTTTCTTGCGTTTGGTGGTATTTGAAAGTGCCGCTTGCTTTGACTTGGCGGAAAACTGAGCGGATAGGCGGGATGCCGCTTTGCTGGTGCGAGCTAACACCAGAGCACCGCTGGTCATTGCGTCCAGACGGCTGACAATCCCAACGAAGGCACGTCCCGGTTTACCACAGCTTCGTTTGATGTATTCGGCAGCAAGCGAGTGCACCGTAGGTCCCGACTCGGCACCCATCGTTGCCAGTCCTGCTGGTTTGTTGACAACCAGCAAGTGGTTGTCTTCGTACAGTATTTCCAATCCGGACATCACGTGGCACCCGGTGGCGGAGGTTTTGGTTTTGGTTTTGGTTTTGGTTTTGGTTTTGGTTTTGGTTTTGGTTTTGGTATGGCAAGCACAGCGTTCATCAGCGATGGGACCAGGCGATCTGCGTAGACGAGTGCTTTGCCACCAAGGCTGAGGATCACTTCGCTGCGGCGACTGCAGATGGCTCGATATGCTTTTTCCGCAACTTGTCGGGGCGGCCAACTCCCGATGCTTCGTGTGGACTGATCGGGACCGGTATCGATCAGGGATTCGAAAAATTCACTCCTGGTCGTGCTTGGGCTGACGAGGGTTACTTGAATACCCTCGTGAGACAGTTCGGCACGCAGAGAGTCGCTCCATCCATGCAGAGCAAACTTGCTGGCGCAATACTCGCTTTTGTTGGGGACTGCCCGATGACCTAGTACGCTACTGACATTGCAAATCACTGGCGACGATCCAAGTCGTAATGCGGGCAGCAGGCACCGGGTCAATTCCACGGGTGCAAAGAAATTGACCTCCATGATCTGTCGGAGGCGTTCCGGAGTTGCGGTCGCAAAGGGGCCGATGCCGCCGATTCCAGCGTTATTGACGAGCAGATCGAGTTTGCCACCGTGCTGTGTGTCAATCAGCGAAGCGAGCGCTTCGCGAACCTCTGGATCGGTGATGTCGCCTGCGAGTGGAGTCACGCTGCCAAACGTGACGCAGTTTGCAGAGGCTGACCATTGGCTGATCCGCTCAGCCCTTCTGGCAACCGCAATGACATGACTGCCATGATCGGCAAGCAATTGAGTCAAGCAGTGACCGATGCCACTGCTGGCACCCGTCACGACTGCGACCGAATCCTTGGCTGTCCACCGCATGGAATCTCACCTGTCGCGATCTGCGAAACTTGTTTACGCGACTTCTGTCGAATTGTCGCTTACTGGATTGTCGGTCAGAGGCAGTGTTTCAGACTCGCCATTGTTGTTCTCATCCTGTTGGCAATTGACATTGGGGGTGTCGTCAATGGACGCTGCTTCGTTTGGTGGGTAAGCCTTGGTCTGATCAACCGCTGGGCGAATCGCAAGGGCCGATCGTTGCACCTGTCCCATCGCTCCGGTCGGTATCCGGACATGAACCGTGATCACGGTGTCGGTGAAATTCTGGGACAAAACTTCACCTTTGGCAGCAAGATAGGCAAACAGCCGTCCATCTACCGGATCGACATCGATCTCGAGGTCCAGGAACTCGCGTCCCAGAGCTTCGCCGACCGCCTCGGTTAGAAGTGCTAAGCCTTTGGAACTGCGGGCGCTAACGGTAATGGCGTTGGGGTAGCGATCCAGAACACGGTTCAAGGTGGCAGGGTCGTGAATGGCATCGATTTTGTTTAACACTAACAGCGTGTCTTTTTCTTCGATGCCCAGTTCGGTCAGTACGCCGTAGACTGCACTGATTTGGTTGAACACGCTGGGACTGCTGGCGTCGGCGACATGCAGCAGTAATTCAGCCTGGCGGGTTTCTTCCAAAGTGGATTTGAAACTGGCAACCAGCGAATGGGGCAGGTCACGAATGAAACCGACCGTGTCGCTGAGCAAAATGGTTCCCCAGCCCGGCAGTCGCCAGCGACGTGTCCGCGTATCCAGTGTCGCGAAGAGTTTGTCCTGAGCTAAAACATTGGCATCGGTCAACGCATTCATCAGCGTGCTTTTGCCGGCGTTTGTGTATCCGACCAAAGAAACAGTCGGCGCTTCCTTGCGGGCTCGAACCTGACGCTCGCGGCGTTCTTCTACTTTGGACAGTTCCAGTTTCAAATCGTGGATTCGTTTTTGGGCGAGCCTACGGTCAACTTCCAATTGTTTTTCCCCGGGACCTCGCATGCCAACGCCCATTGCCTGACGGGACAGGTGGGTCCACATCCGCTTGAGCCTCGGCAGAGAGTATTCCAGTTGAGCCAGTTCGATTGCCAGACGCGACTCGTAGGTGCGGGCTCCGGCGGCAAAGATGTCGAGGATCAACTCGGTGCGATCGACTACCTTGGCGTCGACCGCTTTTTCCAGATTTCGGATTTGGGCGGGGGACAGATCGTTGTCAAAGATGACGAGATCCGCCTCATGTCGTTCCACCATCAAGCGTAACTCTTCAACTTTTCCTTTGCCAAGGTACGTCGAATAATTCGCTGACTGCCGACGCTGCACCAACTCGTCAACCACCTCCGTGCCCGCAGTCGTTGCTAAACCGTGAAGTTCCTCTAATGGGTCGGCTTCGACGGTTTGGTTCAGAAAAATCAGTCGTGCCAAAATGCTACGCTCGGGCGAATTATCCTGGACGTTGTGTAGTTCACGCACGGTGTGGTGGAGTCCTCCTCCATGGAAAAGAGTCGTTGATGTCCCGCATCATAGTATAGTTTGGCTGGTAACAATGCCAAAGGACACGAAGGTGCAGGGGTGTTGTTTCGGTGGCTCAGAACCTGCAACAGACGACATTTACGGCTGGTTTGGGGTTCGGTGATGGTCGGCGGAATGAAACCCAGATCCGACTGGTTTCGGGATCGTTGAGTCCCGAAAAGGGCTGGAATTGGCGTCTGGAATGGTACTTGGCGTTTAGGGAATGTGGCAATGACTGGTACTCGCAGAGCATTACTGCGTTTTGGGCAGTGATTTCTGGTCTTGGGTATCAGTTTTTGGAAACGTAGATTTTGGCTGTGAAAGACGATGTTTTGTAGGTTTCTAAGCCTGCACGTCGAGCTGTTCTTTTGATGGAGCAAGATTTTCTTTTTACCCCGTGACCTGACGTGTCATTGGCTCCGCGAAAAATGGTTCTGTCGAGCAATTGATCGCTCGAAAGACAGAACATGACCCTTCGCGGGAGACCGGACGATGACTCAAATGCTACTTTTTGACGCTCCAGCCAATGCAGTTGATACTGCGATTGTTTCGGTTTCGGAGCGATTTCAAGCAGAGAGTGTGGCCGCAGAACGAAGTGCTCCCGTGAAACGCGGCAATGTGGCGGGACAGTTGGATCACGATGGTGGTCTTCACCACATGGGTGATTTGGCTCGATTGGTTCTGCTGCGTTACGACGTGGTTGCCAAAAGACGGGCGACGATGGCTGCCCGCAGAGCCGCTCGTTAGGCAGAGCATTGTTTCCCCAATGCGACTGCCCCGGTCTGGTTTTGTTCGTTCGGTGGCAGATCGTCGATCCCCACGGATTCGTCAATCCTGAGACGCGGTATCCAGTGGATTGGTATCAGTGTTTTTGGCCCGAAGCCGATGTGATGCTGTCTTATCTGACTTCTGAACAGGAACGGAGGGTTCTCCGGGCGATTGCTTTTTCTTGCTCTTCCGTTTGCGAAGCATGGACGCTGTTAGCAATGCCCCCAGCAAGAAACCAATGGTTGTGGCAGAGATCAGAAGCACCGAAAGGGGCAGTGATTGCTTCAGAAAGAGCAGTTGAATGTCGACCTGTTCCTGATTCTGGAGCACCAGAGCCAGCGCCAAAGTGATCATCAAGATCAGGAAGAACCAGCGGATTTTCTGCATCAGTTGTTACCAAAGGCCGAAGAGTACTGTACAAACGTACATTTGTCGATAGCATTGAAAGGCGAGCCGCTTTGGGTCCTGCCACATTGGTTGGGTGCACTTTCCTGCTTGCTCTTCCCATTCTCACTCAAATTCCGTCTCACGTGTATGTGGCTCTTCAATGTCGAATCAACAAACCTTTGATTTTCTAACGGGCTGTAGCCCACCAAGTGAGACTCAGGTGCAGGAGGTGTCCTCTCGCAAGCAGAAAAGGGAAAGGGAATCGCAGCCAGTTCGAGCAGGGAACGAAAGCTGTTTTGACGGAAGAGATCGGCAGTCCTTTTTACCTGATGTTGTGGAGGAAACCGTCAGAGATTTGCATGAGGGTTCCGCCCCATTGGTATCGGAGAGCCCGGATCGAGAATCCATGCTTCGTAAGTTGCGTATCGAGTTGGGGTGCGGGCTGCCTGAGAGCGAAAATGAAACACTGACAATCTGTTCAACAGGTAGCGAAGCGATCGACGGCATGTTACCGCGTGGCGGTTTGCGTCGGGATACAATCACAGAGTGGGTGGCCGAGGCCGAGGGATGCGGCGCGGCTGCCCTTTCTTTGATTACAGCAGCCAACATTTTGAATGTTTCTGTCAGGTCAGGTCCGTTGGTGGTTGTCAGTGGTGAGACAGGATTTTATCCACCAGCTGCGGTAGCACTGGGCGTTCCAGCCGATCGAATCATTTGGGTTCGTCCCGAGCGGCATGCCGATTTCGTCTGGGCGATTGATCAGGCCTTGCGATGCGAGTCGGTTGCTGCCGTTTGGGCACATGCTGGTCCTCATTTGGATGATCGGGATGCACGGCGGTTTCAGTTGGCATCTGAAGCAGGACAAACGCCAGGACTATTGGTTCGTCCCACTGCGAGTCGAGGAAAGCCTAGCTTTGCCGAAGTGCGTTTTCATGTCAGGCATTTGGCAACCATGCCAGACCTGTATTCGATGAATCGGTGTGGGAATTCGCGGGGATCCATACCCGAGACAGCAGTTCAGTCCCAACGAATGTTGCAGGTCACCGTGGATCGTTGTCGTGGAGGTACAGCGGGCCAACAGACCACGGTGCAAATCGATGACCGGGCAAACCTGCATGCGATGCCGTCTCATCAGGAATCTTCACGATCAGTTGGTTGTTTAAAGGACGGAAATGAAAAGGCTGCTGTGTATCTGGCTACCGAATTGGCCCATCCAAAGATTGCGAAGCGAGTTGTATCACGCCGCCGGGCGTAGTGCGTCTCAGAGTGATCTGGATGCTTGCGGTAGCTCTCCGATTGTCCTATGGAGTGAAGATCCCCGACGTGGACGACTGGTCGTTGCCTGTTGTCAAAGAGCACGCACGCTAGGTGTCCGGACTTCCATGAAGCTCGCCGAAGCAGCAGACATGGTTCGGTTTCAGTCTTCTGGAAACTCTCAGAACCGGGCGTTGATTCAGCGTCATGATCGGGATCTTGACCAACAGGAACTTGAGCAGATTGCCATTTCTGTTCAGCGGCAGATTACGCCTCAGGTCGCTTTGGAAGTCCTGGGGGAAAAGCCCTGGGCCGGATATCCCCGGCACCAATGTGAGTCACTGCTGTGTGAGACAGCCGGAGTCTGCCATTTGTTTGGCGATGAGCGCGGAATTTTAGGGGCCGTGGAAAAATTGCTGGCTGAACGCGGGGTGCGAGCCAGGATGGCAATCGCCGATTCCGTGGCCGCAGCATGGGCTTTGGCCCACGAGGCGAACATCCAGGCATCGATGCGATCAGATCATGAAACGGGTGCTGAGAGTCAAGTCGATGGCAAGTCTGTAGTGTGCGATCCATCCTCGGGTTTGTTTCAGAGTGGATTGACAGTCAGTGGCGCCGAAGAAACCCGCCGAATGGTCGGCGTTCTGCCAGTTCAGTCACTGAGGATTGCTCCTGCCACGGTGTCAACCTTGGCACGTCTGGGAGTCACATCGGTACGCCAGTTGCTTTCGCTGCCTCGCAGCGGATTAGCAACTCGCCTTGGTCAAGATTTGGTTCATCGCATGGAGCAGGTGTTTGGGGAAGTGGATGAACCACTGGAAGTGCATCAGGCAGAAGCAGAGTATGCAGCGGCACTCACTCTGGAGTATCCCACCACCGATTTAGTGATCCTTGTTGATCGTATCGAGAGATTGGCAAAGAAACTGACCTCGAGCTTATTGACGCAACAACGTGGTGCCTTGCGTTTGGCGTGCTGTTTGAGTCTGTCTGATCAACCACCGATGACTCTGGATGTCGGATTGTTTGCGCCGACGGTTGATGCGGACCATCTCAGTGGTTTGATCATCAATCAACTGGAGTCCAGGCGGATCAAGGCCACAGTAAAGCATTTAAGCTTGTTGGTCACTCTGTCAGGGCCACTTCGAAACAGTCAGGAATCACTGTTTCAGCTTGATGAGAATCAGATGTTTGCTACAGCAATGAATGGGATTGCAATCAGTCGTCTTGTGGATTCCCTCAGCGGGCGTCTGGGGCGTGACAGAGTGGGTTTTGTAGAGATTCAAAATGATCCGTTGCCTGAGTGTGCTTTTCACGTGTTGCCACTGGCAGGTAACGCGGTGTCACCAGTATTGAAACGAATTCGGAAATCACAGAAACAGGATTCCGGACGATCTTGCCAAGGGAATGAGTCAGCGACGACTCGTTCAGCAGGAACTCAGCCTTCGGCAAACGACGCGCTGCGTCGTCCTCTTTCTCTTCTGCCTGAACCCGCCCCGTTACGTGTTGCTTGGTCAGAAGCGGAGTTTTTCCTCAGAGTTTCGACTCCCAGACTACCACTCCGAATTCGGTTCAGTGGGACAGACCATGTCGTACTGAATCACTGGGGGCCGGAGAGAATCGAGAGCGGTTGGTGGAGAGGGAAGTCAATCCGACGGGACTATTACCGAATTGAAACAGATCACGGTGAGTGGTGGTGGATCTTTCGCAATCTCGTCACCCGTGCTGAATTGGAGAAAAACAGAACACCCTACCGCTGGATGTTGCACGGTCGGTTCAGCTGATATCCGTTGCAGTTAGTGTCGATCCCCGTCGTTTGGCTCAATCCCATAAAAGCTGGAAATTTGATCGAAGCTAGACTCGGGCAACGCGATCATGCCGCACGTCTGGTCGGCCACCGTCGGTATGCCAAACGCTTCGAAATCTCTCTTGACTGCTCAGGAACTTGTGGCTGCTTTTGGATTTGTTGCAGACAGTGGCAGGACATTTGCTTCGTTATGAACCGGGCCACGGCTTCGCTGTAGTTTGCGTTCATGCACGGCATTGTCGAGTTCGATCTGTGTCATCAAGCCATTGTCAATAATCAGATTTTCCAACGATGTGCTACTCTCAATTTGAATGAGCAGCAGTCTGCCGAGGTCAAGCCGATTCAGGTAACCGAGCTCGATCGCCAATTCGCCGAAGGGGCGATTTGAAATCGTCTGCTGGGCGAGAATATCAAACACTTGACTCATCGTCATCAACTCGCTTTCAACGGCGAGTTGTCCAATGGGAGTCCGGGATGACAGGTGCCCGTCGAGTACGGATAACGACTCAGTTGGCGTTAGGTATCCGCCTTCGACTAGATCAAAACATAGACGCATGAACAGTTTGCCCCTGTTACGACGTGCAGAATGGAGAGAATTCGCCTTTCGTCCCCGCAATATGAAACCCTAGGCTGGAAAATGAGTCCATGATTGGCTGAAATGCGCAAATGGATGTCTTTTTGCGGTGATTTGTCCTGCGACAAGGGCGTTGGAAGTGCGTTTTGAGTTGCAATCCCTCTCCCCGGGGCCTTGGCTCGCTCAAGTTTATGCCGAGGCTGATTCCTTGTTGAGGATCAGTGCATCGAGTTCCAGTTTCAGTCGTGGCAGGATTTCGTCGTATCCGAACGCTCCCAACGCTTCGGTGCCCTTTTTTAAGTTCACTTTTGTGGGGCCGCACCACAATCCCAGGTCCGCGTCATCGGTTTCGCCAGGACCGTTGACGCGACATCCCATGACGGCAATCGTGATTGCATAGTCCTTGGCGTACTCGGTCATCTTTTTGACATTCGCAGCCAAGTCAATGAAGGCTTCGTTTTCAACCCGTGAACAACTTGGGCAACTGATGATGTTCAATGCCTTTTCGTTCAGGTTGACAACCGTACGGACCCGCCCAGCGTAAATGTCGTCAATGATGCCACGACCGGCGTCGATTTCTTCGGGTTTACGGTCGTTGGGTAAGGTCAAAGAAACCCGGACAGTATCCCCAATACCACGACCAATCAATTGTTCAAATGCGATGCGGGTCTTGATGATTCCATCGGGTGGCATGCCCGCCTCGGTGACACCGAGGTGAATGGGGACATCAGGTCTCTGCTCGGCGAACCGTTGGTTGACTTCGATCACCTTGCGGGGATCAGAATCCTTAAGCGACACCACATAGCGGGTGAATCCAAGTGAATCGATAAACTCACAGTGCTCCAACGCACTTTCCAACATCGGTGTGATGGAATCCTTCGGATCGTACTTCTCTTTCTTGGCGGGATCGACACTGCCGCAATTTACACCGATCCGAACGGCGCAGTCAGCATTGGCTGCCTGTTCGATGATGAATCGGACTTTGTCTTGCCACGGTTTGTCACGCTGGTGGTGATAAAGGTGCCCCGGGTTGTATCGGATTTTGTTGACGTGCGGAGCGACAGATTCTGCGAGTCGAAAGTTTTCCTGCAAGTCAACTGCGAGGTTGGCTGTGGTCTGTTGACGAATCTCGGCTAAAGCCGCAGCATCCTTTTCGCTGTCGACAGCGATGCGGACGACTCCGGCACCCCGTTCCCGAAGGGCTTCGGCTTGAGCCACCGTCGCATCAACGTTCTGCGTCTTGGTGGCTGTCATGCTTTGTACGGCAATGGATTGCCCAGCACCAACGGAGATGTTGCCGATTTGAACAGAGCGAGTGGGATTACGTTGAATGGTCATGTGTCAATCAGGACTGAGACGCTTCGAATTTGAATAGGTTGACGGAAATTAGAGCAGGACGTCGGCACTGAAATCCATTCCACGCCCGACTTGATCCATTGTAGGCAGGATAGCACGGTGTCCATTGTTCTTCCCAGCAGGCCGGGCGATGAATCAAGTTGCATGCGGTGGATTGGCAGACCCGAACGTTGCCATCATCCCATCAATGCTAGTTTTTATCGGCTTTGCCAGCCGGAGAACGCTTGATTGGAGATTTCCGAGTTGGCGCTTTCTTGGGTTTGGGTTCTTTGACCTGAACGGGCGTGAACTTAGGCATTTGCGTCTTCGTTGCCTGCCAGTTTGCCGTGTCGTCACTTTTGATCGACCAAATTACGATGTCATCGATTTCGACTTGCCCTTTTCTCGGGCCGGCAACTCCGAATCCATTCCCGCCGCTGGGTGCGGAGCCTGCGAAGGATGGGTGGTCAGCGTAGAGCGTAGGACCATCCTTAATCTGCATCACGAATTCTGAATCTTTCCGCTCCGCAGTGATCGAGTACCAGCAGCCTGACTCCCACACGAAACCGGGCGCGTCCGCCACTTTCCAGACTTCATGATCTGCCAGCAGTATTGCTCCGTCACGATTGAAGCGGACACGGCAGACGTGGTGGTCAAATTCAATGAACGGGACAATGCCGGTTTCGGTACCGCCCACAAACCGAATTCGAAATGAGGCGATGAAGTTGGCAGGGGTGACCGGGATACTCAATCTTGGTTCGTAACCGAAATGATCCTTCTTGGATGCCTGGTATTCGGGTGAGGATTGCTCGCCTCGTAAGACGCCTTCTGCTACAGCCCACCTTGTTCCCTGGCGACGCTGCCAGATGTTCTTGGGTAAATTTCTCGCTTTGCCAAAGTCTGCCTCGAGCACGATTTTGTCAGGGATCGCCAGTAAAGGTGCAGGCACTTGTGCTGTAGCTGCGGTAGAAATCAAAGCACAGGATAGGATCAGGGTTGTTTTAATCATGGCGTTGGTTGTTGATATAAAAATATTAACCAGAAACTGCGCGCGGAACGAAACGAAAGGCTGTTGTTTGTTGAGCAGCAGATCGTTTCGCTGGTCTCTCTCAGAATATCAGGAAGAGCCGCGGAGCGGTAAGGGTTACGGTTCGAGAGGTGTTTCATGCAATGGAGCGAGGCCAAAAAAAAAGTCGCGACGAGTCGCGACGGTTCATTTTGAGCTTGTCCTGCATGTGCTAGGACTGAAAATTTGATCAAGCATGTCGCCACAAATTCTTTAGGCGAGATCACGACTGACTAGGTGTGGATCAGTTAGGTGCACCACCAGCACCAGCACCACCAGCACCACCACCAGCACCACCACCACCAGCACCACCACCACCAGCACCACCACCACCACCAGGAGCAGATGTACCGGTAATGAA
>JAPKCI010000376.1 GCA_028823035.1 Rubripirellula sp. | reverse complement strand
TGCCTTGGCAGCCGAGCTCGGTTGCTTTTTCCAAAACGACTGTCGTAGAATGTCGGGACTTCTCCTGGTTTTCGACAAAATCCAAAGATCGCCTGTAACATCGAGGCGGCTCTTGTGTTAGCTTAATAGACGGATGGCGGTCGTCGATGTCAAACCCAGAGTGACCAAAGGATGAACGGACACGAATGAGTAGCCAAGTGAGATTGCTTTGCCTTGCGACAGTTTTGAGTCTCGCGGCGTTATTCCCCGTGCGAGTCACGGCGGTCGATGAGAAACCCGCTACGGACTCGGACGCGAAGATTGCCTTCTTTGAAACGAAGATTCGGCCGCTGTTGGTCAAGCGTTGCTATGAATGTCACTCCGACAACACCGAAACGGAAGAAGGCGGGCTGCGTCTCGATTCGCGGCAGGCTATTCGTAAAGGAGGCGGGCGCGGTCCGGCGGTTGTTCCGGGCGATGCCAAGGCGAGTTGGATACTGAAGGCAGTCTCGCACACCGATCCTGATTTGAAGATGCCGCCCAAGAGCCGATTGCCGGATGCCGCCATTGCTGACTTGCGAATGTGGATTGAGCAGGGAGCCGCCGACCCGCGGGACGAACGAGCCGTCGCTACAGCAGCGAACAACGCGCGGGCCAGCCGTGACCATTGGGCCTATCAACTACCTGAACTTGTCGAGCAACCGGTCGTCAAACAAGAGAGTTGGTCCAAGCAGGAGTTGGACTATTTCATTCTGGCCGAGTTGGAAGAGAGCGGGTTGAGTCCGTCCGTCGATGCGGAACCAGAGATTCTGTTGCGGCGATTGTATTTCGATCTTATCGGTCTGCCCCCGTCGCCACCGGATGTCACGCGATTTTTCAAGAGAATCAGAACTGATAGCCTCGATGCGGCGATGGAAGCGGAAGCCGATTCTTTGCTGGAGTCCAAACACTTCGGCGAACGCTGGGGCCGGCACTGGCTCGACGTGGCCCGATATGGTGAGTCGAGCGGGGGTGAATCAAACATCTCCTTTCCTTATGCGTGGCGATACCGCGACTACGTCATCGACGCCGTCAACGCCGACATTCCCTACGACCGATTTCTGACTGAACAGATCGCCGGCGACCTGTTGCCATGGGATGACAAGGCCGAGCGAGCTCGCCTGCTGACCGCGACGGGATTCCTCGCAATTGGCACGAAGAATCTGGGCGAGGGCAACGAGAAGAAGTTCAAGGCGGACATGGTTGACGAACAAATCGATTCGCTCTCGCGAGCCATCCTGGCCAGTTCCGTCGCATGTGCTCGCTGCCATCATCACAAATTCGATCCGTTCACGATGGAAGATTACTACGGACTGGCGGGTGTTTTCGCGAGCACCAAAACGTACTTCGGTACGTACACATCTCCGGCGAACATCCAAAGTGGCGATCCATTGGTCCTTCCGCGGATGGAGAATCAGAAGATATTTCACAAGTCGCTGTCGCCGAAGAAGTTTGACGAGCTGAAGGCTAAGTTCGCGCATCTCGACACTGTGCGTAAAGAGATCAACGAGTCTCAGCGGGCTCTACTTACGGGCAAAACACCAAAGAAGACGTTTACGCTACAAGAGGTGCTGGCCAATATATGGGGGCTGGGACCGGTCGAAGGTAAATTAGAAACGCTCGACGACGAAGGCAAAGCTCTCCCACTGGCAATGGGTGTGCTGGATGCCGACGTAATCGACGTGCCACTATTGGCACGCGGCGAAATAGGTCGCGAAGGGGCAATTGTACCGCGTGCTTTCCCACAGGCGATTCACGTCGAAGGTGCTGCAGCGATTCCGGCAGAACAGAGTGGACGGCTGGAACTGGCTCTCTGGCTGACCAGCAAACAGCATCCACTGACCAGTCGTGTGTTCGTCAATCGAATCTGGAAGCACCTGTTTGGACGGGGACTGGTGGTCACGGTCGACAATTTTGGTACGACCGGTGCTGAACCCAGTCATCCGGAATTGCTGGATACGCTCGCGGTAGGCTTCACTAAAAACGGCTGGTCGTTGAAACGGCTGGTACGAACGATCGTGCTTTCGAGAAGCTACCGTCAGGCGTCAACCTTCAATGCCGAGACTTTTCAAAACGATCCTGAGAACCGGCTGCTGTGGAGAATGCCCAAACGGCGTTTGGAAGCAGAAGCTATTCGCGACGCGATGCTGTTTGCCGCCGGAAGCCTCGATCACACGCGTCCCGGCGGATCACTGGTCGCGACGATGATCGGTGACAGGCCGATTTCGTTGATTGGACTCAACAAGAAACTCCCGCAGGATCTGGACGGCTCAACGTACCGCTCCGTCTATCTCCCCGTGATCCGCGATCGGCTTCCGGATGTTCTGGAACTTTTCGATTTCGCAGAACCGGGTCTGGTGATTGGTGATCGAGAAATCACCAACGTTCCGGTGCAGGCATTGTACCTGATGAACAGCGAGTTCGTTCAGAATCGAGCCCATGAACTGGCAGCACGGCTCCAGCGAGAAACCAAACACGAGAAGAAGATGGTGGAACGAGCGTTTGAATTATGCTTCGGACGCAGGCCCGACGATCACGAGATGGCTCGTTCACTGAAGTTTCTGCAACAAAAAGAAATTGCGACGAACACCAAGGACGCTGGCGAGCCGAAACGTGACATCACGGTATTGAGTTTCTGTCAGGCAATGTTGTCAACGGCAGAGTTTCGAATTCTGGACTAGTGCGAATCGCACAAACATAAGGACCACGAACATGTTCAATCTTCTCTCACGCCGTGACGCCCTGAAGTCACTCTCGTCCGGATTCGGATATCTCGCCTTCGCCAGTCTCGCCCAACAGGCAGCGGCTCGCGACGCGGCATCCGGCAGTAATCTGGCTCCCAAACCGACTCACTTCCCGGCGAAGGCCAAGCGAGTGGTCTTCCTGTCGATGAATGGTGGCCCCTCGCACGTCGATCTGTTTGACCACAAGCCGAAGCTCGGCGACCTCGAAGGCCGCAAGACGGCCGACAGTGCGCTCGCCGGAAACGCCGGTCTAATGCCCTCCCCGTTTAAGTTCGCAAAGCATGGAGACTCCGGTCGCTGGATTTCAGAACTCTGCCCGAACCTAGCCAAACACGCGGACGATCTCTGCTTTATTCACAGTATGCACACCGATCTGCCGAACCATTCGCAGGCGTTTCTCCAGATGCACACCGGCAGTTTCCAGTTTACACGACCGTCGCTCGGTGCATGGTCGCTGTATGGGCTGGGAAGTGAAAACAGCGATCTGCCCGGCTTCATCACACTGAATCCGCCATCGGACAACGGCGGAGCCCGTAATTACGGGAGCGCGTTCCTGCCTGCCATTTATCAGGCGACGAAGATCGGCACTCGGCAGATTCCGGAGTTTTACCGGAAGTTTCTCGGCGTGGACTCCGAACCCGGTGCGCCTCTTCGCAACATGGAAAACTCGTTGCTGGACTCGCGGCAACAGCGAAGACAATTGGATCTGATTGGTGACTTGAACGCCCACAAACTGAAACGCGATGTCCATCACCCGGAAATCGAGGGCGCAATCGAATCGTTTGAACTGGCATTCCGCATGCAGGATCAAATTCCGAACTTGCTTGACCTGTCGTCGGAAACAGAAGCGACGCTCAATAACTACGGCATCGGATCGGGACTTCCCACGGATCGCTTCGGCCAACAGTGCCTTCTCGCTCGCCGACTGGCCGAAGCCGGAGTTCGCTTCATCGAATTGACCGCACCAGTCGACTGGGACCATCATTACCTGCTTAATAAAAAGCTTCCCGAAGCGTGCGTCGCGACCGACCAGCCTGTCGCCGCGTTGCTCGCAGACTTCAAGTCACGCGGCATGCTCAAAGACACGTTGGTCGTCTGGGCGGGAGAATTCGGTCGCACTCCGTACTCGCAAAGTGGCACCGGCCGCGACCACAACAACAAAGGCTACACCATCTGGATGGCCGGCGGCGGAGTCAAAGGCGGCATGGCTCATGGAGCTACCGACGAACTGGGTTATCAGGCCGTCGAAAGCCCCGTTCACATCCACGACTGGCACGCCACGATCCTGCACTTGCTTGGCCTGGATCACCAGCGACTGACGTTCAACTATGGCGGGCGAGATTTTCGTCTCACCGACGTGTACGGAAATGTGGTCAGCGAGATTCTTGCTTAAGGAATGCAAACGAATTATTTCGCCGCTTGCAAGCACGAAAAAACGGCTGAAACTCGCTAGAGTTGCAACCGTTTTTGCGAGTACCAGAGGGGGGACTCGAACCCCCACTGTCTTGCGACAACTGGATTTTGAATCCAGCGCGTCTGCCAATTCCGCCACTCTGGCTTCTTATCAATCCTTTGATTTTAGCTAACCAATCGTAACTGACAAGCTCTCTATCAAAAACTATAACACTTCAATGATTGCGTCACAGAGTACTTGAATATTACTGCTATTCAATCCCGCTACATTAATGCGCCCACTGCCCACAATATATATCGAATGTTCTTTACGTAATTGATCGACTTGCATTGGATTCAACCCAGAAAACGAAAACATCCCTCGCTGGTCCTGAATAAATGAGAAGTCCACACTGCACTGACGAGAAACCATCGCCGCCACAAATTCTTGACGCAGCCCGTTGATCCGCTCACGCATCGCAGCAACTTCCGATTCCCATAATGCCGTCAACTCTGTCGAACCCAATACCGTCGCTA
>JAPKCI010000375.1 GCA_028823035.1 Rubripirellula sp. | reverse complement strand
CCATGGCCCCGTTTCATGGTTGGTCATTAAGACTTAGCGCAACACGAAAACCGTTGACGGGACCTCGGAGTGACGGATCGTTCGAATTGCGGTATGCCGAACGACAACCGGCAGCATAAACACGCCAACCGCCACCACGAACCACGCGACCCGCGTCCAGAATCCGGTCAATCGGTTTCTCTGTACCTTCACGGCCGGCGTCGGGCGCGGGGTTGATCGGATCGGTGACCGCCCCTGCCCTGTATTGGGCATAGTGATCCTGACACCACTCCCACATGTTCCCGTGCATGTCATGCAAACCCCATTCATTGGGCCTTTTTGTACCGACAAGGTGAGCGCGATTGTGGTTGCTACCCAGAGCCTGGATTTTTTCAAAGGGGCCAAGTTTTTGGAAATCAATGGTGGCATCCCCGCTGTTACCAACAAACCAGGCATACTGACCGAGTTTCGTAACGTCGTTTCCGAAACAGTATTCGGTCGTTGTGCCGGATCGGCACGCGTATTCCCACTCTGCTTCAGTTGGAAGTCGGTAAACACGACCCGCAGATCGCTCCTCAGGCATTCCCGAAAGTTTCTTGCAAAAGTCGATAGCATCGAACCAGCTGACCTTCTCAACTGCTTTTTTTGGAGCCTTGACAGTGTTCGGGTTGATCTTCATTGTCCGCTCGAATTGTTCCTGTGTTACCTCGTAAACACCTAGATAGAACGGTTGAGTCAGTGTTACCTCATGGACAGGCGTTGTTGTCCCCGGAATCTTCGTTTCAACTTTGGAACCCATCAGAAATTTACCGGGTTTAATCAGCTTAAATCTCATCCCGATTGAGTTTTCCAGGGACTGTTCCGTCGCTTGAGGTTGAACGGCGACTACCGGAGGCTGGGCTGCGGGGCTAGTTGCTTCGCCGGACTGGCCGTTGGCCACTTGTGGCGGGGCAGGATCAATTTTCTGCCGGATTTTCCCCTCGGCCCCAGTGAGCGAATGTGTGCAATTTAGAATGATGCCAAGAACGCCGAACGAGAATAAAGCGTAGCGCATTTGATTTACTGGGGGACAGAGTTCTATTTGAACGGCAAGTACATCTTGCGATCTATTCTAAGTCGCCTCGGACCACGAATGCAAACAACGCGCCACCGAAGGCAATTCAAAAGTGGTCATGAACCGGGACGTCGCTAAAGAGAGATTCAGCGGCAGCTGGCTTGCACTTTGGCAGCACGGCTGACGACTGCCATCATCCAGGTTATGGTAGAAGAAACAAGAGGATTTAGTTAGGTTTTACGTCGTGAACCACTTGAGTCTCACAAACAACACGATCACCGCCGCGGGGCTTGAGCGTCTCGAGGGACTGACCAACTTGTAGAAACTTTGTCTCCCTAACACGCCTGTCACCGACGCGGTCGTTACCGAACTACAGCAATCGCTTCCGAAGTGCGAAATGAGACGCTAGTTATCGCCCCGATTGCGGCATCGTTCTTCATCGGTTGGCGATTGTCGCGAGACGTTGGCGTACCGTCTGCACCGGACTAGCGACAACCCTCAACGGGTCTGTGCTTTCCAGCAACTCATCCGACGTGTAACAGGCCCGGCAACTGATTGCCACGACCACTTTGCCGGTAGACGAGGCTTCCCGGCGAGCCGCCAACGCGGCCGCTTGTAGCTGACGAAGTTTTCCTGACCGTTCTGGTCGACATGCAGCATGTCGCCATCCAAAATCAGCTACATCCGCGATTTTACTTCGTTTCCCAAAACGATCAGGCAGTACATTGGCGACGTGGTCTGTTAAGCCGGTTCGTTCGCAATCTTCTGGTCAGCCATTGTCAGATCAACAGCCAGCGTGGCGTGGGTAGTGCCTACACGATCGTCGCGGCGCCAAAACCGCAACAAATCAAACGAGCGTTGCGTCGTATCTGGTGATTAAACATCTGATTTGGCCCAGATGACGCAAACGTTCAGTGGTCACTCGCTCCAATGCGAGTAATCAGTCAGAGATCATCAACGAAGGGGCGCATGGGACCGAGCTTGTGCCGGCTAACTAGTTGATGGATAGTCTTGGTGTTTCATCACGAAGTCACTTTGCCTTCTGGACTTCGACACCGCGGTTGTCGCCGCGACGTTTGGCGTCCCAGGCTTTGAAGTTGCCGTCTTGGACCGCTTTGTTTTGTATTTCGATGTTCCGAAGGTAGTCGGATTGTTGGAGCTGTTTCTTACCGCTGGTCGGTTCTTCTGCCACTTCCATTTGCTGTTGGATTTCCGGCGTGTTCGGTTGCGGTGGCGTACCGTGGGTTTTCTGACCACGATAGAAGGCGTATTTTCCGCCCCCGGCTCTGGCGAGGACGGTGGCTGTGCCGTTGATGCCGTCGGCTTGGAAGACGCCTCGCAGGTCGGTGTGGCCTGAGAGGAAGAGCTCGTTGTGAGTGCCAACCACCTTGACCAGAACCTCGGGGATGTAGTTGCCGCCGGCGGTGAGGTCACGGACGTTGACGCGCACGCTGCCCTCGCTGGGGGTTTCCTGGATTTCCAACTTGAGTGGCGTGATCAGGATGAGCCCACTGGTATAGAGGTTATCTCCGCGGCAGATAACGAGGTAAGCGCCTTCGTCCTTGATCGGTAATTTTGCCTTCTTCGTTTTGTCGGCGAAGTCATTGCCGTCGCCAAGCGGAATGCTTAGCGAACTCTCGGGATCGATGCCGGCGAGGTCGACGGCAGTAATGTTGCTCAGATTCTTCTCGCGGAGATAGAGTTTCATCAGATCGACTTTGTAGATCTCCAGTACCGCCTCTTTGATGTTGCGATAGTCGAACTTGATCTCGACGGCCTCGCCGGGCTGGAGAGTGGTGACTTCGCCCATCCTGATCTTTTTCTCTTTGAAGTAGTCGATGGCGTTTGCGGCGTCGGGATAAAGTTGACGGACTTTTTCATACCAAATCATGGCGTCGGCGGGTTTGCCGGTGGCGTGGTAGATCTGCGCCGTGATGTAGCGGGCGTAATCACAGTCTTTGCTGTCGCCATTGGCCACGCTGGTGGCGCTAGCGAGAGCCTCTTTGTAGTGGCGCTGCCAGAAGTGGCCGAGGGCGGCCATGTATTCGAAACTGGTCTTGAGTTCGCTGTCGGCGTGGCGTTCGGCACTTCGAGCGGCGTGCTCTACGACGTTCGGATAGTCTTTGAGGGCAAAGTAGACATTGGCCTCGGAGAAGGCAGCGTCGTCGGCGAGCGGGCTCTTTGGATAAAGGGTCAGGAAGCGGTGCAGCAGGTCCCGGCTGTGCTCGAGCATCGCGATCTTCTCTGGCTCATCGCGGTCGCCAGGCTGTTCGTGGATCTCGGCCTCGTCGGGTGTCGGCAGCCGTTCGCGCAGGCGTTTTTCGCGTGCGGCGATGGCCTTGGCCTCAGGTGCTTTCTGGAAAAGAGATTGGCTGAGGGCGAAAAACGCGGTGGTGACGTCGGCACTGTCCGGGTATTCGAACCAGAGATCTTCCTGGTAGCGAACCGATCCGAGGTATTGGCCCTGGTCTTCGAGGACGGCGCTGAGTTTGGAATCGTTCAGGAAGCTGCTCTCGATGGCGGCCTGGAACACGAGCCAGGCACGCTCGAACTCATCGATCTCGCGGTAGGCGCGGCCGACGGTGAGGGTCTTGTCAAAAGGGATGACAAGTTCGGGGTGACGCTCGCGGAGGATTTCGAACATCTGAACGACACGCGCCGCGTCGAGTTTTTTGCGGCCAGTGTGGATCCACAAGAGCATACGGGCGATGTCACGCTCGAATTTCCGCCGGTCGTTTTTGTTGGCGAAAAGGGCGTCAAGGTTCTTCTGTGCCTCATCCATCTTGCCGTCGTCGAACCGTTTTGTGGCGAGTTCAAAGTGCTCAGCGCCGTTCATCTTGTAAGCATCCTTGCTCTTCTCACCCGGCCGCAGAATCTCAAGTTTGCCTTCCTTGCCGACACGCATGCGGCTGCTATTGAAGGTGTCGCGAAGGATTCCGGGAAGGATGCGGTAGGTTCCCGGGATATGTGCAACAAGTTCGTAGCCGATGCTGCCGATATGGCCGGGTGCGAAGTAGACACGGATGGTAGAGCCATCGATCTCGGATCGTTTGAAATTACCAACGAGGGAGCCTTCGACGAGTAACGTGCCAGCCGGCAAGTGCCCTTCGTAAACGAGGTAGTCGTTCTGCAAGTGGGCCTGCGTGCCTTGGATATTGGCAGTGGCTCGGAATCGTTGCCCGATCTCGAGGGAGACGACGGGAGAGGAGCTGTTGGATTTTAGCGGCACGTCGCGGTAGCTGAGCTTGTCGTGGTAGTACCCGCGACCTTGGACACGTGGATAGTCGAAGCTGGCGGGATCTTTGAGGTCCGGAGAAAACCCGGAGAGCGTGGCTGCATAGCGGACTTCGCCACCGCCGTCGATCTTAATGCGGACCTTGTTTGCGCCGGCGTTGATCTGACCGGCTGGGACGGCAAAAGTCTGCGTGTTCGTGAGTTCGTCGGAATTGATCGTCAGAACCGGCTTGTCGTTGACGATGAGGTTGATTTTGAAGTCATCGGCGGGGCGTTGGCCGCTGTTGTAGTATTCGGCCAAGGCAGCGACCGTCGGGCCGAGCGAGCTTTCGGATCGCAGGCGTACCGTCTGGCCGAGCAGGTAGTTGGCGACCTTGGCGGTGGTGGCGGAATCGCGACGAAGTTTGGCATATGACCAGAGTGCGAGCGCGGTAGTGCTCGTATCGTCCTTGAGAATCGCGTGGCGGGAATTGGATTTCCAGTGCGAGTTGTCGACAAGTTTAGTGTCGAGGATCTTGAGCAGGTCTTCGGCGAAGGTCGGGCGATCCATGCGGATGAA
>JAPKCI010000374.1 GCA_028823035.1 Rubripirellula sp. | reverse complement strand
GTCAGAGTCAGCGGTGTCAGAGTCAGCGGTGTCAGAGTCAGCGGTGTCAGAGTCAGTGGCGTCAGAGCCAGTGGCGTCAGAGTCACTCGGCGTCAGAGTCACTCGGTGCTTTTGGAAGCGTGCTGGCGTACTCGTTGCCACTTGCAATGATCATCATTTGATCTCAACCACGCTGTAGAACCCAATGAGCATTTCGTCCGTGGTTTGATCTCCCCAGCGAACTGCCACCTGTGGGTTCGGGTTCGCCGGGTTGCTGGACGAATTGTCGTACCAAGCCGTGCAGCGAAGTCGGGTGCCGGTTGGCAATGCGAGTGGTTGCTTGAGCAGATATCGCAGTTGCCAGTTGAAGTCGTACTTGGGGACGTCGAGTAGGATTTCGACGCGACCATTGGGAAAGATTGCTTCATAGCGAAACGCCTTGCCACGCAAATGCATGTGTGGTGACAGACTGAGCAGATGAACGTCTCGATCGACCTTCGTTTCTGCTATTTCGCGATGATTGTGTGCATTTGCCGGGACAGTGATGCGGACGTTTGCGATGGCGCCGCCGCGAACCACCGATTTCACTTCTTTAGGATCGGCAAATACCATTCCGAGTGAAGTGCGATCCTCTTGGGTGGTGCCGTTGGGTGTGTAGTGCATCTGGAATAGGAATTTTGCTCCTGCCGGAACGTGGATCGCCATTCCTTTGGGCAGGTTGGTCGATTGCATTCCTGGTGCATAGTTAATCAGCACGCCGCAGTTTCCGATTCCCAGAGTGCTGGCGCCGGGCAACACAAGGGAGACCAATGCATGATGAACCACTCCGAAGTTGCCCGGTATCACCTGGACAGCCTGCAGGAATTTGTCTTCTTGAAATCCCGGGTCGACAAGAAAATACTCGTACTCAACTTGCCCTTGTGCAGGAATGGTGTGCGGCTTATCGCTGATAAAGAACACCTTGTCAGGTAGCGGGATTTCCCACTTTGCATCTGGACTATCCGTTTCCAACACCGCTTGGCGAGCCACGGAATCTTGTTGCCCCTGCGGGCAGCCACTGTCGATCCAGCGAAGCAGATTTGCTTTTTCAACCGAACTTAATCTGGCATCGTTTTTAAACGCACCGTGTTCGGGGTTGGCAAACCAGGGTGGCATTCTGTCCTCAGCGACGACTTCACGAATCATCGGGGCCCAGCCAACGACTTCGTTGTAATCAAGTAATGCAAACGGTGCGATGTTGTCTTTCCTGTGGCAGTTCACACAATGCTTGTTCAAGAGCGGTGCGATGTGTTCATGGAAAGTCAGATCGGCTTTTGAAACAGGCTGTTCAATTCTGCCAATGTGGCATCCCACAGATTCAGCGATTGGTACTGAGACGGTGTTGCCGGCAAGGGATTCGTCAATGGCGATCTTCAGATCGGATCTTTGCGGCTCTGCCTTTTTAATTCCGATGGCATATTGATCGTCAATGCGTCCCCAATAAACGACTCTCCGATCGTGGTCGAGCAAAAATACTTCGGGGGTACGAATCGCCTTCAACTGGTTCGCAACCTGATGTTGTCTGTCCTTCAATACGGGGAAGTTGATTTGGTGCCGTTGCGCAAAGTCCGTCACGTCCTGCTGCGAGTCCTGTGCGTTGGAGCAGATGCCGACAAATTTCACGCCGCGTTTGCGGTATTCCTGTGACAGAGCTTCGAGTCGTGCGCCGTAGAGCTTTGCCAGTGGGCACTCGGTTCCCAGAAAGGCGATCACAGTGAGGCGTGCATCGCGAAATGAGGTAAAAGAGAATTCGTTTCCGCGATGGTCAGTCAGACGAAAATCGTTGACGGTCTGGGTGAGGATTGGATGTTCAGTTGAGTTGTCTACGGAATTTGCATCGATTCGCTTTGCTGCGGCTGGTGCCACGGACGCTCGTCCGGGCAGGTTTGCCAGGATGAGGATCATCAGAAGGGTGCAGGCGACAAGAGTGCGTGGATTCATCGGTTGGACTCTGCAAGTTGGTGGGTAGGCCGAGATGTTTGGCAACGAGGAGATCGTTTGACCGTCTGTGATGGTTGATCTTCTCTGTTGCGATTCCGATTCCGGTGCCATCGTCTGACTTGGCATGTGAAGACCGCCGTGGTCAATGGTGTGCTGACACCGCGGCGCCGCCTCCGTCAGGGAAGCGACGCGGATGTTTGCCCACGCTCACTTGATGATGTTGCCTTGCTTGTCGACCTGCAGCGTTTGGCGGTGCGACGATACAAGGATTCCACCGCCATTCACTGCAACCATTTTTATCGGTGCGTTGATGTCTAACGATGCAGCGAAAGAAGCTGCAGGATTGCCAAGGGGAAACTGCTTTTTGACTGTTCCGGTTTTGACATCCACAAGTGACAACGTTTCATTGCATCTGATGCTGTAGGACAAGCCGTAGTCGATAACAAACAGTTGTCCCTCCGAGTAATGCAAGCGGTCGGTATATTCCATGTTTGGGATGTTGAGGTCTTGCAACCTCTTGCCGTTTTTCAAGTCCACGACGGCGATGCCAAATGTGCAGGGGCGAGCAATGTAAAGAAGATCTCCGTTTCGGGTATGCTGAATATGAGGTTGCATCCTTGCGAGTACTTCTTCGGATTTTGCGTTTGTCATCAAGTCGATTTTGCGTATCGTTGCACCGTTGCTCATGTCCATGATGGCGATACTTCTGCCATTATTCAGGAACACTTTGCGTGCGGTGATGATGCCCACCCCACAAGGACCGTGAGAATGTTTGTGTGCCCTGATTAACTTTCCCGTCTTGAGGCTGATTTCACAGACTTCGGTGTCAGTAGCTACGAATACTCGGTCGCCTTGAACATCGAGCTTCGGTGACAACTTCCGGTCAAAATCACCATAGTTGCGAGTCGTTCCCCACAGACGATTGATAGAAATGAGTGATCCTTGTGAATCGACAGCGATCAGATGGTTTTCTTGCATCACACCGTCCTCAAATTCAAGAGTACTGCCGCCATAGTCACCGCAGGCGGTGGCGATCGAGGCGATCGTGACAATGGTGAACATCGTCCCAAGCAGGTAGCTGGCAATTTTCTTGTTCATTTGAATTCTCCGGTTTTCGCGTTAATGATGTGCCCTGTGGGCGACTATTGACTTGAACGCTGGCGCGTCCCGCGAAAAAATCAAAAAGTTGAAATGGGACCAGAATGAGCGTCATCGGTTGGAAAAAGCGTTGCACGCCACACGAATACTGCGGCTCACTGAGGGCGGTGTTTACACGACCTGTGGCTGTTTGCGTCTGGGTTCAGGGGATGTGAGGATCGATGTCTTTCGGTGGCGCGACACCAAACATGAGGACGGCAACCGGGTACGAAAGTGAAGAGTTAGCGATTAGGGCCCACCAGGCTTCACTTCTGACTCTGCACGGTCAGTTTGATGACGCGGTGTTGACTTACCTGAGGTGAATCAGGGACCGATCCGGTTGCAACGTGATCCACAGCGGATTGCCACAGTGACGGGTGCCGGAGATACGGCTAACGGCTGGTTGGGATATTGCGGGCGATACGAAGACCAACGCCATTGGAAACTCCGTACTGCATGCCAAGAGGATTTCGGCTTGAGGACCGCATTTCTGGTGGGCGATTACTCACCCCACCGCCCCGGAATACGCGCTGGTCACCCTTCGTTGAACCGGGGGGATTCACCGCTTCGGACTTGAGGTAGTACTTCCCATCAAATCGATCCCAGCACCACTCAGGAACATTGCCCAGCATGTCGTGCAGGCCAAATGCATTTGGTTTCTTCTGCCCCACGGGTTGGACTTGTCCGTTTGAATTTCCCGAGTGCCACGCAAAGTCGCTGACGTTATCGGCGGACTCACCAAAGTACCACGGTGTTTGAGTTCCAGCCCTGCACGCATATTCCCACTCTGCTTCGGTAGGAAGCCGAAAACCATCACTTCCCCGTTGAATCGAAACCGTGTTGTCGGCTTCGTGTATTTCGTAGTAGGGCTGCAAGCCTTGAACGATGCTCAACTGGTTGCAAAAACGAATGGCCTCGAACCACGTGATTCCCGATAGGGGTACCGCCCCGGAGGGTTGTTGAGTCTGCTCTGCGAGCCCAAAGGGGTTTCCAGGATTTTCGGTCCCCATCACAGCATCGAATTGCGCGGAGGTGACTTCGAATTTGCTGAGCAGAAAATCGTTAGTCAGTTGTACCTCATGCTGCGGACGCTCATCTGCTGACGTATGCTGGTCTTTATCTGGCGCTCCCATCATGAATTTGCCGGCCGGGATTTTCAGCATCTCGATTTTTACTGCGGTAGGGCCGTTGGCACCCAACCCCATCGACGTTTGAGCCTTGTGAATGAGGGTGCCGGAGAATTGTCCCAGCATGTAAATGGCCAACACGACCGTGATCGCTCCTGCCAGCAGGGGCCAAATTGGCAAACGGGTCGCCAACCGATTGGATGGAACCTGAGTCGGAGATGATTCCAAATTGCTCAGCAGTTCGTCCAGCTTTGCTGCGACGATCGCCATGGATTCGGGACGATCCTGAGGGCGTTTGGCCAGCATGCTGTTCAACAGTTCTTCCAGAGCCATGGGGCAATCGGGCCGCAGTTCCCGCACCGAAGGTATTGGTTCCTCGGCATGTGCCCGTAGCATCTGAAGAGTCGAATCGGCCGGATAGACATTTCGGCCGGTGAGCAAATAAAAGAGCGTGCAACCGAGGCTGTAAATATCGGTTCGGTAGTCGATTTCGCGTGTGCCTGCACACTGTTCGGGAGACATGAAGGCCGAGGTACCGATCACTAAACCGGTCTGGCTGATCTCGACCGAGTCGGGGCCCGAGTCAGCGAACCGAGCGAGTCCCA
>JAPKCI010000373.1 GCA_028823035.1 Rubripirellula sp. | reverse complement strand
CACCATGATCGTCACCACCATGATCGTCACCACCATGATCGTCATGGTGTGGTGCCTTGAGATCCTTCAGATCGCTTAATTGCTGGGCCGTCATCAAGCGGGTGTGCGGATTCGTAACCCTTGCGAGGTACTCAGTCCGAGGCTTGACGTTCAACTGCCCCAACATTCCATAACTCCGATTGTCGGCCTGCTTCTTGGCGACGACAGACTCAGGATCGGCAATGTTTCCAAACTCAATGGCACGTGTTGGACACGCGGACTGGCAAGCCGTGACCACATCACCGTCTGCGACACTGCGACCTTCCTTGATGGCATTGATTTTGGCTCCCTCAACCCGCTGAATGCAGTAGGTACATTTTTCCATCACACCACGACCACGAACAGTGACCTCAGGGTTCATCACCAACGCCTGCAATTTTCGATTGGCATTCTCGATATGACTGGGGTAAGCATCGATCCCGTAACCGGTTCCGATGTCTTCGTTGTAGTTGAAGTAATTGAATCGCCGCACCTTGAATGGGCAGTTATTGGCACAGTAGCGAGTTCCGATGCAACGGTTGTATGCCATTGCATTGATGCCTTCCTCGGTGTGAACCGTTGCAGCCACCGGGCAAACCTGTTCGCAAGGCGCGGTCTCGCAGTGCATGCAGGCAACTGGTTCCTGCACGATCTCGGCGTTTGTCTCATCTCCCTGGAAGTAACGGTCGAGCCTCAGCCAGTGCATTTCACGACTATTCAACACCTGCTCGCGACCAACGATCGGGACGTTATTTTCACTTTGACAGGCAACCACACACGCACTGCAACCGATGCACTTACTCAGATCGATCGACATACCCCACTGAGGAAGTTCTTTCTCCGTCTCCCTGATTTCGGTGATGGGCTCGGTCCAAGGTGAACCGTTCGCACCAACGTGGGGCACATGAGGCCCCTTGGACTCTGCGAACTTCGGAACCTTCTTGTACAACTCGGTTGTTCCCTCGCGAACAAGGGTGAAGCTTCGCACCTCGGTCTCTTCACGTCCCCCCTCATCGATAGCCCAATGATCCTGAGTCGTGGCTAATACATAATCGGTGTAGCGAGGACGCCCTTCCACTCCGTAGGCGACCATGACTCCTTCGCCGCGTCGAATCACGGACACATCAAACCCAACCACGTCGACACCTTTGGCCGGATCTCCACCCACCATTCCAACCCGCTCACGACCGTAACCAAGCGTGACAGTGATAACTCCCGGAGCACACCCGGGCATCTCGTACACGGGCAACTCAACCCTTACGCCATCGATCCTCAAAGCAACCATTTGGCCATGGTGCAAAACTCGGCCACCGCCGTCCGAACTCTCGGTGGCATCTCCATCAAGACTCAACCCGCGTGCCGTTGCAGGACTCATGACAGCAGCATTATCCCAAACCAACTTAGTCAAAGCCTGCGGCATTTCCTGAAGCCAACCATTGTTGGCAAAACGCCCATCGTAAACACCATCGGCGGCGTTAAAGATGACTTCAATCTGGTTCTTGTCAACTTTGGCGCTAGCCATGGGAGAGGCCAACTCGTCTTCCTTGGTCTCGCCGGTCACCGTCAAGTCGCCAGCACTGACAGTGAGACCTTCCAAGAAGCCATCATGAAGCAAACCACGCCACTCTCGGTCACTCAGGGACTTCCCACCAACCTGGTCGGAAGTGCGACGAACAACGGCACCACCGTCAACTACTTTCTCGTCGAGCATCACCGCCAGCAACTCAATCGCTGAACGTCCGCCAAGCAGTGGCAATATCTGTGGCTGACAAACGCCGTAGTACCCGTGATCATTGACACAATCACCCCAAGACTCCAGCGGGTGGGCAAGCGGCAGAGACCAGTCGCAAATCGCGCCAGTCTCGTCGTCATACTCGCCCAGATAAATCGACTGCTCAAGTTTTTGAATCGCAGTAGCAAGATCAATATTACCGGGAGCGGTGTAGACGGGGTTATCACCCAGAATCAACAGATTGCTAACTTTGCCGCTATCAATCTTCTCAACCAGTTCCTCCAAAGAGACGCCGGTACTCAGGCCAGCATCCGACCTTGTCGAAAACTTCTGTAATTTGCCGAACGAGCCCAACCTCTGATTCATCCGCATGCCAGCTTCGATGGCCTCAGCCCCCAGATGATCGCCGACAACAATCACTGCTTTGTCACCTGCAGCAGCAACATCATGGGCCAGCACGTCAAGAAATCTTTCCAGACGCTCTTCCACCCCAATCTCGTCGAACGGAGCCTCCTCAGGAGCCTCCTCAGGGGCATCGCCACCCGACAGTTTTTCAACACGACGGCCCAACTCGGCAAGAAACGCTGGTATTTGACTGGGCCGCAGCGCCAAGCGGGAATCGGCCGCAGCGCCTGTCGCAGTAAAACCGCCTTCGACCACGTACAACCGATTCATCTGATCAGCATTCGGGCCGGGATCACGTCGCTTACTGAAACTCGCGGCATTGGTCAGCATTCCGCGGTCATTACCCAGGATATCGGCCTGAAGCGAAACGATCACGTCAGCATCGTCCAATTCAAGAACTTGCCGTGCTGATTTGCCCAGCACAGCGGCCGTTGCCGTGCCCATGACGTCACCGGTAACACCCTCGTACTGACATACGATCGCCTTGGGCAAACGCTTTTTGAGAGACTCAACCGTCCGAACCAACGAAGGCGAATTCGTGGGAGACATCAGCACTGCAAACGAGCCGCCTTGATTCTCACCCTCGGCTCGCTTGATGACCGATTTTCCGATCGGATCAAACTCAGTCCAATTAACTTCCAACCTGCGTTTTTCGCCTTTTTGCAGCAGAAATCCATCATCCCCACGTGCACGATCCGGATCATACAACTGAAGAATCGAAGCCTGAGCATAGACATCCGTTCCCGTACCACTTGGGTGCGATATATTCGGCTCAATTTTCAATGGCCGTCCGTCGACACAACCAATCAGCAGGTTGTACACCCGACCAGCAAGCTCGATATTTGTAGCCCGCGAATAGCCCTCTCCAGGCACACGACCCTCAGGCCTGATAACAAACGGTTCGATTGTTTCTTTGGGGTAACGACAACCACTTGCGCCGGCAACAGCCAGCGAAGCTCCCATCAACTGCATCCAACGGCGACGCGAAACCCCCTCAGGAAATTCCGATGCAGCCACCGGGAATTCTCGGTCGAGGTAGTCGTTGAACTCTGCCTCTCCACGCAACTCCGAGAGGCTACGCCAGTACCCGGATTTCGAGCCGTCGCCCTGAGACGGTGAACCGTCGAGGGCCTCGGTAGTGGATGAGTCCGATTCGTTGGAAATCATATCTGAATGGTCGTCGAAAGGTCGTTTAAAGTTTATTTCCAGAGGGCCGCCGCTCAACTATCGGTGGCAAACCGCGCAGTTCACCAGAGGGTTGATATTGGTCTCAAGCATGTGATCTTTGGCCCAAGTTTCCTGATCTTTCCCCTCCACCTCGCTGGTGTCCCAATCCCAATCGAGATGAGTGACGTGCTCCTTGGGCCTCAGGTGTGGCCCCGGATTGCGATGGCAACTGATACACCACGCCATCGACAGTTCCTTGGCCTGATAGACCGTCTCCATCTGATCGATCCGTCCGTGACAGGTCTTGCAACTCACCCCGGAATTCACGTGGGCAGCGTGATTAAAATAGACGAAAGAAGGCAGATTATGGACACGAGTCCAAGCGACACTCCGCCCGGTCTTCCAGCTTTCACGAATCGGTGCCAGCTTAGCGCTGGTGGGATGGACCGCTGCAAGCGCCGTAACGCCCTGGTCGTTGGCCGGACTGTGGCAGTTGATGCAGGTCGCTGTTGGTGGCACCGCCGCGTGCGCGGCCTCAAAAACGGTGTTATGGCAATACCGACAATCCAGTTTCAGCTGTCCTGCATGAATCGCATGACTGAAGGGTACCGGCT
The DNA here is from genome assembly GCA_028823035.1 of Rubripirellula sp. Taxonomy (GTDB): domain Bacteria; phylum Planctomycetota; class Planctomycetia; order Pirellulales; family Pirellulaceae; genus Rubripirellula. Next base: position 947 of record JAPKCI010000373.1, on the reverse strand, counting down.
GAATCGGCTCGTAGCCGACATTCAATGTCTTGGGGTCGGTAATCAAACCTCCCATGGCACCGGCAAATACAACGCCCGCAGCCGTTGCTACCGCAAAAACACCAAGGAGTGGGTTGACCCAACGAGGAAACAGAAACCGTTGCATGATTTGTTTGGCCGGCGATCGAGTCGCAGCCTATTTTCGCACAGAAAGACTAAAAACATTTGGCACAGCTGCCTACTCTCACACAGTATGGGGACCGCCCCTGCAAACTGGCAATGGCTGCGATGAATCGAGCGACATTGTGTCGCAGAAATCAGCCAACTTTGCTCTGGTCGCGACATTGTGCCGCACAACCCTGCCAGCAAACCGACAAAGATTGACGGTCTTTTCCCACTGAGCAGGACGGCCAAGACCAAGTTTATCGACCAATCTGCTGCCGATCCATCACGCGAATTACCAACCATGCGGTCGAGCCAGGATCAAATCGCGACCTCACCACATGGAAATCTGGACGACTAGGCAAAGCAAGTAAGAGAAGTAAGCGACCTTACCACCAGTTGCCATCCACCGTCACGGCTTCTACCGGACACCGCATCGATGTCAACGCGGATGCTAACTCGCTGACCGCCCAGTCCAGATCATCAATCTCCAGACGATACTCAGGCCAGCACCAGCCCGATGGCCACATTTGATGCGGGGCCGGCCAACGAGTTTGATCGGTCGTTGACTGCATCCGGGCAACCAGTCGAGGCACATTCGGCGAAGCAGTCTCGATCGCGTCGAGCGAGGGCAGTGGTGGAATGAACGCTGAAACCCAAGGCTTTCCAGCCGCGTTCACGCAATCGGTTGTCTCTTGATTCCCTCCAGCCACGCCGTAACTCGTAACTCTCAGCCCCGCTTGCCCAGCGTCTTGCCCAGCGTCTTGCCCAGCGTCTTGCCCAGCGTCTTGCCCAGCGTCTTGCCC
>JAPKCI010000100.1 GCA_028823035.1 Rubripirellula sp. | reverse complement strand
CTTGACAACGCCTCGCCACGACACTGCCTGGCCACGACACTGCCTGGCCACGACAACTGGGGTGCAGGCCGGTAACGTGCCGGTTCGTTGGCTGGACCCAAGTTGGCTGGCGGCCGAACTTCCCGCTCCAGAATGGATGGTACCGCTCATTGGGCGTTGCTGACCGGCCCGACTGCGGTAACGTGTGCCTGTCAGTTTTGTGAACTCGTTCCGTGGGGACTCAGGTTTCTTTTGGCTGCCGGTTGCGGTTCTTGCCGGGCTGCGGACATGCTTCCGCTTCTAACTGCTGAAGCTCGGAATGCGGCTTCTGATGGATGTGATGAACGTCCCGATTGCTTGGATTCACTCGCCACCAGCGGCCGGGGATAGAGCTCTTTTGGTAGGAAAACAGTTGGTTTTGTCCCATTAAGAAGCTTCATCCTTTTGGGGAAGCGTTTATGATTGGACCGTGGTCGGGTGTCTGATCAGCGCTCCAGCTTTCCCGAGTGTGCTCACGAACCTATGGTAAACGCAGAGACTAAAAACGGTTTGGGGCATGACGGCCCGCTTCTTCCAGACGCGATTCTGGCTTTAGTCCGCGAAATCTCGTGGACGGCGAGCACGGATGGGACACTTCAGTGGATTCATTCTGCGGCCAAAAATTTGTACGGCCACTCTGCCGAAGATTTGCTTGCCAGTCCTGAGCTGTGGGCTGACGCAATCCATCCCGAAGACCGAGCTTGGGTACGGCAGCAGTTTCTTGATTTGGTTGAGGGTGGGGGTGCGTCGGACGGGGAATGTCTCGACCGAGAGTATCGGGTGGTTGATGCTCAGCAAGAGATTCACTTGGTCCGCGAACAAGTCTACTGCGATCGCTCAAAGCGTGATGCCGTAGTGGTGGTTGGGCTGACTTGCATGCAGGAGAATCGTGGCAATTTTGAGTCGGCGCTCCGGGATGCCGAAGCGGTCTATCATTCGCTGGTCGAAAGTTTGCCGTTGAGTGTTCTACGCAAGGACGCTCGGGGGCGAATCCAGTACGCCAACGCACAAGCTTGCGAACAAATTGGCGTTTCTATCTCGGAGCTCATTGGGAAAACAGATTTCGATCTTTTTCCGGCAGACCTTGCAAAAAAATACATGGCCGATGATCGGCGCGTGATTCAGTCGGGGCAATTGCACCACAATGTTGAACGGCATCAGGTTGGCAACGGGAAAACGATTCACGTCGAAGTCTGGAAGGCACCTGTCTACAGTGCCTTGGGTGATGTGGTTGGTATTCAAGCCATGTTCTGGGATGTCAGTGATCAGAAAGATGCCGAACATCAGATTGAGTTCGAGAAATTTTTGTTGGCAACGTTGCTCGAGACGGTACCTGATTCGATTTATTTCAAGGATTCTGACAGTCGCTTCATTCGATTAAGTAAAAGTTGTGCTGCCAAATTTGGACTGACTGATCCGCGTGATGCACTGGGGAAGTCTGACGCGGATTTTTTCTCGCTGGAACATTCCCGCAAAACTCTTGCGGATGAACGCGGGATCATGACGACCAATCAGGCGATTCTGGCTGACATTGAGCATGAAACATTCGGCGACGGCAGCGAGAAATGGTGCAGCACGACCAAAGTGCCCTTGAAGGATAAAAAAGGCAAGGTGATTGGCACCTTCGGCATTTCCAGAGATGTGACCCACCAAAAACAGGCCGAGCAAGAGTTGGGGCGTGAGCGGGATTTGCTCAAAACGATTATTGATAATGTTCCCGATCTGATCTACGTCAAGGATCGCTCTGGCCGATTTGTGACCGCCAATGAAGCCCTGTTGAGATTGTTGCAACTGGATCGAGCTGACCAGATTGTCGGAAAGAACGACTACGATTTCTCGCCACCCGAAATGGCCTGTAACTACGTCGCGGATGACCAGATCGTCATGCGGACGGGCGAGCCACTGCTGGATCGCGAAGAGTCGCATCATGCTGAGGCCGGTGATGTGATCTGGTTGCTGACGACCAAGGTGCCGCTGATGGATGACAGTGGCGTGGTGAGCGGTGTGGTGGGAATTGGGCACGACATCACTGCTCGCAAAAAAGCGGAACGCGAACTGCTCACCGCAAAGGAAATCGCTGATAGAGCAAATCGGGCCAAAAGTGATTTCCTCGCCAACATGAGCCATGAAATCCGAACGCCGATGAACGCCATCATTGGCATGACCGAGCTTGTGCTTGACAGCAAGTTGAACGACTACCAGCGAAAATACCTCTCGATGGTTCAAGAATCGGGCGAGGCTCTGCTGGTGGTGATCAATGACGTGCTGGACTTCTCGAAAATTGAAGCTGGCAAACTCGAAATTGAAGAACGGATCTTCGACATTCGCGAGAGTCTGGGTGACGCGATTAGATCCTTTGCGGTCAAAGCGCACTTCAAAAAACTGGAACTGGCTTTTCGTGTCGATCCGCACGTGCCTCGTTTCGTTGTCGGTGACATAGGGCGGTTGCGTCAGGTCCTGAATAACCTGATCGGAAATGCCATTAAGTTTACGGATGATGGCGAAGTGCTGGTGCAGGTATCTGACTTGCCAGCTCCACAAGGAGAAGTGTGTTTGTCAATCTCGGTCAGAGACACCGGGATCGGTATTCCCCCGGATAAACGCCAAGCGATTTTTAACGAATTTGAGCAGGCTGATACGTCCACGACACGACGCTATGGGGGGACCGGACTCGGACTGTCAATCTCTTCGCGTCTGGTCAGGTTGATGGGCGGCGAAATTGAGTTGTCCAGTGAGATCGATGCAGGTAGCAACTTCCATTTTCAGGTGTCCATGAAACGGGCACCCGATGGAATCGAACAGCAGCATGAAAGGGGGGTGGTTGTCGTTGGTGGAACGCGAGTTCTGGTTGTCGATGACAATGAAACCAATCTGATGATTCTTGATGAAATGTTGTCAAACTGGGGCATGATTCCATGTCTTGCCATTTCGGCAGAAATGGCATTGAAGGAACTGCAAAGAGCAGACGCAGGCGAAGAACCTTTTGCGTTGGTGGTTACCGACGTGAATATGCCTGAAATGAATGGATATGAATTGGTTGCAGAGATGCGTTGTCAGGCGGAGTTTTCAGAAACTCAAGTGGTGGTCCTGACCAGTGGTGGACGAGATGGCGACGGCGAACTACGGGAACAATTGCGGATTTCGGAACGGCTGATGAAGCCGACTAAACAGTCGGAATTGTTCGATTCGATTGTTCGCTGCCTTGGGGTAACGGTCCCGGAAGATGCCGATGAGGGTTCCAATTTGGAATCGGGTCCGGATCTCGGTCAACTGAAAATTTTGCTGGCTGAGGACAATGTCATCAATCAACGTCTGGCGATCGGCGTGCTTGAGAAATACGGCCATGAGGTCACAACGGTCCAAGATGGCAGGGAGGCTTTTGAAATCATTCAACTGGTTGACTTCGATGTTGTCTTGATGGACATCCAAATGCCGATCATGGATGGCATCGATGCGACGCGAGCGATTCGCAAACGTGAACTTGAAACGGGCCAACATCTACCGATCATCGCGATGACCGCGCACGCCATGAAGGGTGATTCTGAAAAATGTCTGGCGTCAGGGATGGACGATTACTTGGCCAAACCGATGCGGTTCGGAACCCTGCTTGAAAAACTCGCCAATGTCCTCAAAATGGGCTCCGGGCAATCGGTGGCGATGGCATCAGCAGGTCAGTCACCGAGCCTCACAGAGAGCCTCACAGAGAGCCTCACAGAGAGCCTCACAGAGAGCCTCGTAAACGTGGATGGTAGCCCGCCAGAAGCGACCGAGACAATCCAAACTGGAACTGAGTCCACTGAATCGACTTCGCCGGATGGGGGCCAATCTAGCGATCATTCGATCGCATGGCCGCAGGCGCGGCAAGCAGTGGGTGGCGACGAAACCCTGTTGAGAGATCTGCTCCGCGCTTATCTGGGCGAAACGAACAGTTTGCTGAATGGTGTGCGTCGCGCCGTACAGAAGCAGGATCAGAATGAAATTCTTCGCGCGGTCCACACCTACAAAGGGGCCTCGCTTTCAGTGGGAGCGATCCGAGTCTACGAATTGGCTCGGGAAATCGAAACTGCCTTGATAGCCGGAGATCTGGGTGGCGTTGAACAAATTTACGATCGGCTTCGAAGTGCATCGGATCAGGTAGTGGCCGAAGCGGAAGCCTTTTTGGCAACGGACGACTGACCAGAGGTACACACGTTGGGTGGTCAGTTGGCAGATGATGCTGGACATTGATTCAGCCTGCTGACATGCCACCGATCCGGGATTCGCAGGGTTGGCAACTACCTCACAAAAACCTCGGGTTGCCAAAGTAAGGCGGTAGTCTCTGGCTCTTCTGTTATCATTGGTGCCTCTGACCCATGAGGGTCATTTGCCTTTGATTCCATTCCCGCCTGCTTTCTGGAGATATGAATGCCACGTTTGCTTTGTACCTTGACCATGGCATTATTGTTGCCATCGATCCTGTTCGCACAGAATGAAAAGAAACCCCGTTTTAAGCCGATTCCAGATCAGGCTCGCGAAGCGATCACCAAAGCAGTACCAGACACGGCCACCGCAAAGCCAAAGAAGGATCGCCGAGTTCTGGTGTTCTCTCGCTGTGGCGGCTTTGTCCATCAGTCGATTCCGTTCGGCAACTTTGCCGTGCAAACCCTCGGTGACAAGACAGATGCGTTTAGTGTCGATCTTGCTGATACTTACGATGTTTTCACGCCCGAAAATCTGGCCAAGTACGACTGCATTCTGTTGAACAATACGACGCACATGCAGTTTCCTGATCCAGCGCAGTTAAACGCGTTTCTTGATTTCATTTCCAAGGGCAAGGGTTTGGCTGGATTTCATGCTGCCAGTGACAACTTTGGACGCCATCCTGAAGCCTTGGCGATGGTGGGCGGAATCTTTAACGGGCATCCTTGGGGCGGCGGTGGTACATGGGCTTTCAAACTGGACGATCCCGGGCATGCGTTGAATCAGGCATTCGGCGGAAAAGGATTTTGGCATCAGGACGAGATTTACCAGTACAAACCAGAGTCGTACGTCGGTCCAGAGAAGCTTCGTGTATTGGTAAGCCTCGATATGTCAAAGAATGAGGTCTCGGATCGTATCAAGGATGGGCCGCGTGAAGTTCCCGTGTCATGGGTGCGGAAAGCAGGCGACGGGCGAGTGTTTTACACCAACTTTGGGCATCGTGCGGAAACCTTTCAAAATCCAGTGATACTCAAGCACATGCTGGATGGTATTCAGTATGCCATCGGAGACCTTGAGATCGATGATGCTCCGACCGCCAAGGCACCCACGACACCAGTACTTGCTCCTGAAAAGAAGTAGTGCAACGCTCCGTTGTGTTTTTGACGTAAGGTCGCTCATCGAGATCCGTCGGCATCGAGATCCGTCGGCATCGATGAGCGATCAATCCGAAAGCCTGTTCGTCTTGGATCGCCTCTCCAGCGTGTGCCCATCTCATGTGGGCAGTCATCTCATGTGGGCAGTCATTGGAACATGGCTTGAATATTTCCTGCCCATCGTTTGAGTACGGTTGACCAACGAAGAGTGCAGCATCCGAAGATTCACCAGACAGGAGTCATGGCATCATGCAGGTTCTTAAAAGGCTGGTGGGGTTCAGTCCGGCCACAAGTGCTTGGGTGTGGGGCACTTTTTTGATCTTGTGTTCCTGTTTGCCGGTCAGCGGTTCCGAGGCAATTTTTGACGTTGTGATCCAGCGTGGCTGGATTGTTGATGGTGCCGGGACGCCCAGGTACGTCGCTGATGTCGCAGTCGACGATGGCAGCATTGTGCACATTGGGACGATCCCGGCGCAGCAAGGGCGATTTGTGATTGACGCCGAAGGCTTGATTGTTGCCCCGGGGTTCATCGACATGATGGGACAGACGGCAACACCGATGATCGAGGATCCCGGCTCGGCCATCAATTTGCTCACTCAGGGAATCACCACCATCAATGCGGGCGAAGGTGGATCTGCTGCTCCCCTTGCTGCAGCAGTTGCCAGTCGCCGAGGTTACTCGACCATGAACGAGTACTTCACACTGTTGGAAATGAAGGGGTTGCCGGTGAATGTGGTTCAGACTGTCGGGCATACACAAATTCGGCGTCTTGTTTTGGGAGACGTAGAGCGTCGACCTGACGAAGCTGAGCTAGATCAGATGCAGCAGTTGGTGCGTGAGGCGATGCAGGCGGGAGCGATTGGTGTTTCCACCGCCCTGATCTATCCGCCAGCTGTCTATGCCCAGACCAGAGAAATCAGTGCGCTGGCATCGGTGGCAGGCGAATACGGGGGCGGGTATTACACGCACATGCGCAACGAGGGCGACAGGTTACTGGAAGCCGTTGAGGAAGCTTTGCAAATCGGTCGCGAGGCAAAGTCGCCGGTGCATATTTTTCACTTGAAGGCAGCAGGTAAAGCGAACTGGGACAAGATGCGTCAGGCGATCGAGCGAATCCAGGCAGCGCGGGACAGCGGACAGCAAGTCACTGCGGACATTTATCCCTATGTCAATAATGGGCTTGGCATCTCAGCGATGATTCACCCCCGGCATTTCGCAGCAGGGCACAACCAATTGCTTGGAAAACTTAGCGATCCCGTTTTGCGGGCACAGATTCGACAAGAGATGGAATCAACCATGGGGTGGGAAAACTGGTACCGACATGCGGGACACGACTGGAAACGGGTCGTGATTGGCAGAAGTAATCATCCGAAATACAGAAAATATGACGGCCAATCACTCGCTGCGATCGCGAAATCTTGTGGCGAAGATCCCTGGGACACGTTCTTTGAATTGGTCATCAGTGGTGCGTTTGCTCTTCCGGAAACGATGACCGAAGCGAACAAGATTCTCGCGATACAGCAGGAATTTGTGTCTTTTTGCACCGATGTTGGGCCGGCTGGCGGTGGTCGCACGACGTCACATCCCCGGGCTTATGGATCCTTTCCCCGTTTGATTTCACGCTATGTCAGGGATCTCGGCGTGATCTCACTGGAGCGTGCGATCTCGCAGACCAGTGCCGTTGCCGCCAGGCATGTGTTTGCCCTTGATCGGGGGCACATCACCGTGGGGGCTGCTGCTGATTTGATCGTCTTTGACTATAAACAGCTTGCTGATAAAGCTGATTTTCAACATCCAGATGCACTGTCGCAGGGGATGCATTATGTACTGGTCAACGGTCAACTTGTCCTCAAAAACGGCAAGCTGACTGGCAAACGTCCTGGCAGAGTTCTGCGCGGCCCTGGTTATTCCCCTCAGCGGGCATCGCACAACGTTTCCTCGTCGGAAGAGACAGCAGGATTTTTAAATTACGATCACACGATGTCAGCCTTCATGGAACAGCATCGAATTCCGGGGGCGTCTCTTGCTGTGACCAACCGTGGCAAACTGGTGTTTGCAAAAGGTTACGGATATGCCGATGTGGCGACTGGTGAAAAAGTGGGGACAGACAGTTTGTTCCGCATTGCCAGTATCTCCAAGCCAATCACGGCAGTTGCGATTCTGCAGTTACGTGAGCGGGGGAAACTGCAGCTCGATGACAAGGTCTTTTCACTTTTGGGAATCAATGCAGTTAGCAAAGGAAAAGACGGATCCGATCCGCGACTGAGTCAAATCACGGTGCAGCACCTGTTGCAGCATCGTGGTGGATGGGACCGCAATCTGTCTTTTGACGCCATGTTCAAGTCAGTCAGCTTTGCCGAGCAGAAGGGCGTATCACCACCAGCAAGTCATGATGTGGTGATCCAGGCAATGCTGAATCAACCGCTCGACTTTTCGCCCGGTGAGCGTTACGCATACTCAAATTTTGGATACTGTCTCCTCGGGCGAGTGATCGAGCACTTGAGCGGTATGTCGTATGAGGCATTTGTAAAACAGAATGTACTGGATCCGATCGGAGCGACAGGAATGCGGTTGGGTGCAACGCGTTTGGACGGTCGTTTGAAAAAGGAAGTTCGGTACTACCACCCAGGCACAGGCACGTCGGTTTTCAAGAGTGACTTGAAGCAGGAGGTGCCGCATCCTTACGGTTCCTGGTATCTGGAAGCGATGGATTCACACGGTGGTTGGTTGGCATCGGCATCCGATTTGGCTCAATTCGCCGCTGCATTCGATGACCCTGTGAATTGTCCCATTCTGAGCCAAGACAGCATTGTTCTGATGCACCAGCGCCCATCGGGTGCGGCGGGATATCAGCAGGATGGCAAAGAAAAACCAGTTTATTATTCACTCGGTTGGAGCAATCGTGTGATTGGGACGGATGCCGTGAACCATTGGCACACGGGGTCCTTGCCGGGAACGTCTGCCATTCTGATCCGTCGGCATGATGGCAAGAACTTTGTTGCCTTGTTGAACGCGAGAGTTAGCCCCTCATCGCAGCATTTGGGACGGGAAATGGACAGTTTGCTGCACCGAATGGCAAATGAGGTCGAGTCATGGCCCAAGTAGGACTTCCATTCTTGTGGTAACCCACTAGCGTTGCGACTTCGGATTCGCGTTCAGGGCTAGTGTGTTTTGAAAAGGCTTCAGAAAACGTCTTGGCTGCCACTTGACGGATCAACCTTGCCAATCATCGTGGGGCACATGTCGATTCCAAGCTTCGTTGGTGTGATCTCATTGGATCCACCCCATCCAGATCAGGTGCATCAGCGGCGGTTAAACTGCCGATGCGTCCAGTTCATCACTCATCCGCGGACAGGCGAATGCAAAGTGCCGGACTCGAGCAGATGAATGTTTAATAGATGAGCGAACCCCATTCCAACAGTTTTCGCGGTCTCACAATCATCAGATCACGCTCCGCGCGAACCCTTTGGGTTGCCATCGTTGTACTGGTGCTGGTGGTGACAGGTTTGCTGATGCCGTTGCCGCTTCGGGGACCAGAGGCAAGTCCACTTGCTGACCTCGCGCATGCACCAATTTTTGCAGTGCTTTCATTTGTTGCGATGATTCTGCTTTCCGATGTGGCACCTCAGCAGTCTTTGTCTGGTTTTGTTTCGGTCTTTTCTCGCAGCTGGTTCCGCGTGTTGTGTGTTGCGATCGCGCTGACCTTGTTTGGGATTGGGATGGAATGCATTCAGCGTTATTTTGGTCGACGCGGATCTTGGGGTGACGTTTTTCTGAATACCGTGGGGTTGTCCGCTGGTATTTTCATTTTTTGGACGCTGCAAAGTTACCGCGACAATGTGGGGAAACTGGTGTCATCGCTGCTGCTGGTATTCGCCATTGGTCTGTTGTTATTTGCCTCTTGGCGACCTGCTCTGGACCTCTGGCTAATCTACAGTAATTCCGGCATTCCGCAGTAATCGTCGGCTGGTTTGCGTTGGCGTGCTCGGTGCGATATCGCCCGGGATGGATCCGACCCAATCGGCCAGCCAGCAGGACGCGGTCAGCGAGTGAATTAGCCAGAACCCCAACGGCGTCATCGTTACCCGCTCGCTGCAAGGGGGCGGGTGGCTGACACGTGCAAGCCGGCAATTGTGATCCGAAATCTTGACACGGTCCGGCATTATCCAAGATTTGAATTTGAGCGACCTTGCATTTTTGCGGGGCTCAGTAATCGAGGCGAATTCGGGGGCAACGACGTCGGTTTCTGCAGATTCGGAACTCGCATTGATGCAGGATAGGGTTTTCCGTGTCATACTGCTGACTACCTTTCATTCGCCCTCCTTGCACCTGAGCCCTGCCCCCATGAAAAGATTGACCCGCCGCCAATTCTCTGCTGCCGCTGCAGCCACCGTTGCCGCAGCCTCGGTTCGCACGACATCGGCTCAAAGCCCCAATGAACAACTCGGTGTCTGCGTTGCCGGCGTGAATAGCCGGGGCGGCGAGCACATTCGCGGATTCAACAAAGATCCCCGGACCGTGATTCGTGCGATCGTCGATATCGATGAGGAAGTGGGACGAAAACGAGCCGAGCAGGTTAAGAAAATGCAGGGCAAGGCTCCAGAAGTTTTCAAAGATGTGCGACAAGCGCTGGACATGGATGGTGTCGACATTCTGACCTGTGCAACCCCCAATCACTGGCATGCGTTGATGGGTGTTTGGGCCATGCAGGCTGGCAAAGACGTTTACATTGAGAAACCAATCAGCCACAACATTCACGAGGGTCGGGCATTGGTTGCCGCCGCGAAACGTTATGGACGGATGTTCCAGACTGGGACACAGTCACGCAGCAGCACGGCGTGCCAGGACGCGGTCAAGTTCATTGCGGATGGGGGAATTGGCGATGTCAACTTTGCGCGAGGCTTATGTTACAAGCGTCGTAAATCGATTGGCGCCGTTGGTGATTACACGATCCCCGAGAATGTTGATTTCAATCTGTGGAGCGGACCCGCTTCTTACACAGATCCAAAATTGACCCGGCAGAGGTTCCACTACGACTGGCATTGGCAGCGTCACTATGGCAATGGTGATCTTGGAAACCAGGGGCCTCACCAGACAGACATCGCTCGCTGGGGGCTTGGGCTCAATCGGCATCCCGAGTCAATCATCAGTTACGGTGGTCGATTGGGTTATCCGGCAGAACGCAAGGACGAGAATTATGTCGATGCAGGAAACACGGCTAACACAGAAGTCAGTATTTATGATTACGGAGACAAGTGCATTGTTTTCGAAACACGCGGTCTGGATGTTTCGCAGTCCGCCGGGAAAGATGTCGAGGCCATGTTTGGCAAGGGCAAGGGAAACAAGATTGGCGTGATCTTCTACGGAACCGATGGCTACGTGGCTCAGACCCGCTACGATCTTTGTAAGGTCTTTGACAAGGACATGAAGGTGATCAAAGAATTTAAAGTCAGCAACGTGGGCGATGCCCACTTTGCAAACTTCATCGATGCCTGTGTCTCACGTGACTACGGTTCATTGAACGCAGACGCGATGACGGGCCATCTTTCCGCGGGGGTCAGCCATCTCGGAAATATCTCGTATTATCTGGGTGAAAAGAACAAGGCCTCAGTGAATGACGTCAAGCAGGCCGTGGCAAAAGTCAAGAGTCTTGATGACAACGCTGCCACCCTGCAGCGGACGGTTGGCCATCTCGAAATGAGTGGTGTCAATTTGGATAAAACACCGTTGGCACTTGGTCCCATGCTCGAATTTGATCATGAAACTGAGCGTTTTACCAACAATGAAGAAGCCAATGCGATGTTGACTCGCGACTATCGCAGCGGATTTGAGGTTCCGGTTGCAGACAAAGTCTAATTCAATCGAATCATAAAAAAGACGGGTGTCGGCGACTGCCGACACCCGTCTTTTTTTGTGGATTCGCATCCCTGTTCATGGATGATGCCCTTTGCTTTGGACGCCACCTCTAGATCGATCGAATCAGGCCTTCGGGTCAAAGTCGCGGGACTTGCGAGTCATCAATGCATTTGCCTGATCGTCGTCGACAAACTGTTCTGACTTGGGATCCCACTTCAGTTCTCGACCAAGCATCAAGGCGATATTGCAAAGATGACAAGATGTCATGGTGCGGTGATGTGACCAAACGTCGGAAATCGGTTTGCCGCGATCACCAATGCACTCAAAGAAATTCTGCATGTGGTTGCCAGGTTTCTTGCCCTTGCAGAGTTTGATGATCAACTCATCGAGTTCGGCCCGGTCGGCATCGGTCAGTTCTTTGTAAGGCTTGCCCTCGATCTTGCCACGATTGACAAAGATGCGGCCCTTGTCACCCTCGAACAGAATTCCGTTTCCAAAGTCGACATTGTCGCCTTCTCGTTTGTAATGATTGTTCACACTCATCACAGAACCGTTACCGAACGTCAGGTCGATGTTGAACGATGTAGCGGTGTTGAATGCATTGGGCAGGGATGCTTCCCCGTTCAGAAATTTCTGCCAATTGAAATCGCTTGGTACGACATTGGTGAACTTGCCAGTACCTGAGACTTTGACGGGTCCGTCTTCGCCCGGTGCCAAGGCCCATTGAGCGATGTCGATGTGGTGGGCACCCCAGTCGGTCATCTTGCCTCCCGAGTACTCAAAGTACCAGCGGAACATGCGGCGACGTTCGTTTGAGTACTGAACCATCGGGGCTGGTCCAACCCACATGTTCCAGTCAATGTCGTCGGGTGCCTCGGTGTTTTCGAATGGGCCGCCAGTAGGGGCACCACCAATCGCAACGTAGGCATTTACGTTCTTGCCCAGACGACCGCTTTGGACCATCGCGATCGCCGTCAGGAACTTGTCCTTGGTGCTTCGTTGTTGAGTGCCGACCTGGAATACACGACCGGTCTGTTCAACGACTTTGCGAATCTGTTTGCCTTGGTCGATGGTCAGCGTCAGTGGCTTCTCGCAATAAACATCGGCACCACTTTGCAGAGCGGCAATCGCAATTGGCACATGCCAGTGATCTGGTGTTCCGATCGTGACGACGTCCGGCTTTTCTTTTTCCAACATCACCCGGTAATCGCGGTACGTGTTTAGCTTGCCGCCAAATGCCTTGTTGAATTCCTCTGCATGGACGTCGTCCACGTCGCAGACAGCCACCATGTTCGCATGCCTGGATGCGTCACGAGCGATCGCTCCACCACGGCTGTAGCGGCCTCGGCTTCCGCCAACGCCTACCGATGCCAAGCGAAGCTTTTTTGAGTCGTCTTGGGCGACAGCATTCGTTGAGCCCGCCAAAGTTGAGCCCGCCAGAGCTGAGCCGGCCGCGGTGGCTTTGAGAAATCCACGACGTGATGATTGCATTAGATGAAACTCCTGCAAGAGAAACGGGGAGGGTTTTGATGTCGATATGATAGACGAAAAAAGTCGATCGCGAGTTCCAGGCTGCGACGCCGAGACGAATCGTTACCAAGTCAGAGGCTCGGAATCAGAGAATGCCCAGTCGTCGACTAACACTCTGGCAGCGCTCTGGCAGCGCTCTGGCAGCGCTCGGTCTCTTGGTCCTGAGTGCTTCTTCGAGGGGATGTCTCTATCAGTGGGTGTGATCTGATCTCAGCCTGAATGATCTGTTTTCCGCGTTTTCAACAGCCTGTTTGCTCGTCAGCGGCTTTGTCTGGCTGTGTGGTTCAGGGGGTCAGCGGCAGTGGGCTGTCCCTCAATTGTTGCCAATGAGTTTCCAGTTGTTGTCGATCCGGACTTTGTCCTGAACGGTCAATCAGGATCCAAGGTTTCGCCTTGCGGATCACTCCCTTCTCTAGGAATTCACCGAATAGCCTTAGCCGCATCGATGAGGGGGTCGACAAATTGGTCGTGAAAGGGCTGTCGTATGGTCCCAGCAGAACCGCGATGAAGCCGTTGGGTCCTCGAGCGATCGAGACGGGTGGACAGCCGTGGTCATCCGAACTGCCCTTGGATTGGCTGCCATGAGTCGCGAACGAATCGATCGAATCGGCCGCGACTTCCACGTCGAGCTTTGGATTTGTGTCCAGAAGATCTGTTTGGATGGAAATGGTTGTCTGCAGCAGGAGCGTGTTGGCGGTGCTTTCGATGGGTTCAAAAGCAATCCGTAAAGCGTGCCCACCGTCGCGCTGCGGATAGTTGACGTTCCATGATTTGCCGCGGATGAATTGTTCACCGGCATCGGGATGGTTGGTCTGGTCGACAGGTCGAAGGCGAACCAGGGACGATTCAGACATGTCGTCAGTGGTTGCCATCTGGATTGCGTGACCACCTCGGGCATCAAACCCCCAAGTTGCCTGTGAATCGGTCCAAGTTGCCAATCCAAGCTGGTTGGTGGTCCACATGGTAATTCCTGGGTGACGCAAGAGTTCTTGGCTCTTGAGCCGTGGACATTCCACAGCTCGAACAGGTCCATTCGAACAACGATCATCGTCTCAGTAACCGCGGTTCCCGCGATTGCTGAACAAACGACCGTCGGGCTCAGCCGTCGCTGTATTCAGCCGAGAAAAACTCTTTGCTCTTTTCGACGTCCGGGTTGATGGTTCGGCTGCCTTCCTTCCAGTTTGCTGGGCAAACTTCGCCGTGCTGCTCAAAGTGTTGCAGGGCTTTGACCATCCGCATCGCTTCGTCAACGCTTCTTCCCAGTGGCAGGTCGTTGACAACCTGGTGGCGAACAGTACCCTTTTTGTCGATCAAAAACAGACCGCGAAGGGCAATCCCTCCGTCAAGCAGAACGTCATAATCGCGTGAGATCTGTTTGCTCAGGTCTGCGATCAGAGGATAGTCGGTCTTGCCAATCCCACCCTGATCGCGAGCGGTGTTGGTCCAGGCAAGGTGCGTGAAATGGCTGTCGATGGACACGCCCAGAATCTGCACGCCAAGCTCGGCAAAGTCCTTCGCTTTGTCACTGAATGCAATGATTTCTGTCGGGCAGACAAACGTAAAGTCCAATGGCCAGAAAAACAGCAGCACGTATTGGTCTTTGTAGTCGCTGAGGGAGACTTCTTTGAACTGGCCATCTGGCATGACGGCTTGTGCGGTGAAATCAGGAGCTTGTTGGGTTACCAAAACACTCATCGCGAACTCTTTACTTCTGAAGATGGAAAGGGATAAACGAAAACTTTGAATTTCATTTGGGGCGGTTGCCCATCGCGGTGACACTATCGAAGGATTGTCACGATTCGGCAACCCGGCTAACTCTGGCAGCCGGTATCGCTGAGCCAGCCAGATCGAAAAAACATCGGATCATAGCGGGATGATCTCTTCGGAAAGGGCGGAAAGTCGGGCTTTCAAAGGGGCGGAACCGCTGGGGCTAGTCCACCAGATTCTCTGGCAAAATCTTTTTCTCTTGCCAATAAAACCCGTCGTTTCGCTTCTCGAGAATTCGAGCTGCACTGCCGGGTGCTAAAGGGCGTTCGTCTGTGGGCAGCCACTTAGCCAGACTGTCGGCCACTGCGCGGTGTGCGGGATCGACTTTGTCATGGGATTTGTCATGGGATTTGTCATGGGATTTGTCATGGGATTTGTCATGGGATTTGTCATGGGACAGCAAATTGGCATGTTCCTGCGGATCCTTGGACCGGTCGTACAACTCTTCTGCCCCATCGGCGTATCGAATGTAACGCCAGCGATTGTCACAGACCGAGTGGTTGCCTGCGTTGTGAGTACAAATGGCTGGTCGCTGACGCAACGTGTCTGGGGCTTCAATCTGTGGTTGCAGGCTGAGCCCCTCCTGGCCGACTGCCTGTGGCAGACCGGTCAGGCCCGTGAGTGTTGGATAGATGTCCAGCAATTCGGCCGGCTGTTGGCAGGTTTTTCCAGACGGGATTCCAGGACCGGCAAAGATTAATGGCACTCTTGTCGAGTGCCGCCAAAGTGAATTCTTGCCCGAGATGGCTTTTTCACCCAGGTGATATCCGTGGTCGCTCCAGAGGACGACAATCGTGTTGTCCGCCTGCGGTGATCGCTCCACAGCATCAAGGACTCGGCCAACCTGACTGTCCACGAAACTGATGCAGGCCAGGTAGGATCGTACCAGCGGACGCAATTGATTGTTCTGCTCAAGCCAGCTTGTTCTCGGCTCCGGCAGGTCCCAGTGGATGTACCACGAACTCGCGGGTGTATCATCGCGATCACCTTTGATGATCGGTGGCATTGTTAGAGTTTCATTTGGATAGAGATCGAACCACTTCTGCGTTGCGTAGCAGGGAACATGGGGAAGGAAGAAACCGACGGACAGAAAAAATGGTTTGTCAGTCCCCATCTGATCAATTTGGTCGACCGCCCATGAGGCAACTTTCCAGTCGCCCTTGTCCTCGTCTTCATGAGGGAAAGTACCCCAGTCCATCAGGCTGTGGTTGCCACCGGGCGTTGCAGGAATCAACTTAGCCTTCGGGCGGACGCCCACGGATGCATTGGGACCCCAAATGTCACATTCCGCTTCGACCTGTTTACCGCGACCTTTTCCGCGGCCATTACCTCCATGGTAGATTTTGCCACCGATCAACGTCTGGTAGCCATGTCTGGCAAAGTGTTGAGGCAAGGTGACAAGGTTCGCCAGATCAGGAACCGATCTGATCCACGGACGCAATCCATAAACACCGGTGGAAGTTGGGCGCTTACCAGTCATCAGCGACGTGCGACTGGGGTTGCACAGGGGAGCTTGGCAATGCGCGTTGGTAAAGGTCAGGCCGCGATCTGCAAGGCGTTGCATGGCAGGTGTTTGAACATCTGGGTGTCCCGCTAAGGGTTCGACCCAGTCATTCAGGTCATCAATGGCGATCATCACAATGTTGGGCGGGCGATCGCTTTTGCCCTGCTCTGCTGAGATGCCTTGCTGAAAACCAATCAGTAAATGTAATGACAGGATCACTTGAAGGGCGAAAAACGTTTTCGCGGTACCGTTGGGACGATGTGGGGCTACGTGGGATCGAATCATCTGTGTTGGGAAACCAGTTGGGGAGTGTTGAGGGAATGGCTGCGATTGTTCGGACAAACAGACGTTTGAGTTCGTTCGGGGCACCTGATTTACCGCGCTGCCCGAATTGCTGCGCCACCCAAAGTTGGATAGTGTCACAGGACGGGACTAAGTTTTTAACGCGTCAATCGAACGGAGTCTGGCAGCATCCTATTATAGCTTAACTCAAACCCTGCAAAGTGGGTCGCAAGGTCAGAAAGCCCGCGGTATCACCGAGGAAAACGCTGATTTTACAGTTCTGGAGATGTACCAAATTGTCAGAAGCAACGGAGTCCAGAACACGAATAGCTGAACGACTGGAAATCGGGAGTCGGCAGGTGGATCCATCCTATTGCTTGCGATGATGACCACCATCAGCATCGCCACAACGGCCGGGCGCAAAATTGCATTCAGGCCTGCCAGCTCAATTCACACCGGGCTCCCAGCGAGGCTTGGATTTGTCGGATCGACGCCGCGCCAAGAATCGTGGCCAGCACCGAGCCAAGAATCGTGGCTATGATCCACAGAGGAAGAACAAAGTAGCGGTAAAGCCAACTGTTATGAAAATCCAGAGTTGATCCATGTCGTCGCCCGATGGTGTCTGACGCATGATCTATCACGCGACTGGAAGTTCCCACGCGACTGGAAGTTCTCACCGGATAAGCAAGGTTGCTACCTAGGCAGTTCGACTGAACCTCGACCCACCGGTTCATTCTTGACCTAAGTCCTCGGCAGTCCTTGCCTGTGTAACCTCTGCGTTGGTGTTGCCGGTTTGGGGCGTCTGGTAAGGGTTCCGTGTTTCAACAGGCGATGGGCTGAAATCCTCGTGGAGTCCCTCTTCGCGCAGATGGGGTGTCGTGTCCTGCTGTTGCCTTGAAGCTCGCAGAGCTATAATGACCACAACTGCAATGGTGATACCGAACAGGGCAACAATGACAAGGAGCAGCAGGCCGGACAACATCAAGGAAAGCATGATCGATTTGCTGGTTTTTTGAGTAGGATGATGCCTGAATCAGCCGATGCTGAGCGTGTCGTTCAGGCACGATTCGTGATTGACCTGGCCGCCATCCTGTTTGTGAAAGTCTTGTGTGAAGGCCCGGTAATTCGAGTTCTAAAGTACGCTAAGGACAATTGCCACACTAAAGTTGCGTCGCTGGAACTTTACTTCCGAATCAGCAGCTTTGTCAGTCATCTTGTGCTTGCGCAAGCGGGGTGACGATGGATTCACAGTCTGCCAGTAAACGTTCGATTTCGGCGTCGGTTGTCTTCCATGAACACATCAGGCGTGCGGTTCCGACTCCGCTGAATTCATAGAAAATCCAGCCGATTTCACGCAATGCGTTCGTTTGTTCGGAGGTGAAGTCGGCAAAAATGGCATTGGACTCAACGGGGGCTGCGATGCGAACTCCTAGCTGTTGCAGTCCTTGGGCAAGTTTGCTTGCCATTGCGTTGGCGTGCCGTGCGTTTCGCACCCAGACGTCATCGGTCAGCAGTCCCACCCAGGGGGCAGCAAGAAATCGCATTTTTGAGGCGAGTTGACCCGCCTGTTTGCAGCGGTACTCAAATTCCTTCCCCAAGTCTCGATTGAAAAAAACGACGCAGTCCCCCACTGCCATTCCATTCTTGGTGCCTCCCAGACACAACACATCGACGCCGCGTTTCCAGGTGACTTCCTTAGGTGCCACATCAAGTGTTGCGATGGCGTTGGCGAAACGTGCGCCGTCCATGTGAAAACTCAGGTCGAATCTCTGCACGCTCTCGTGAATCCCGTCCAGAACATCGAGATCATAGACCGTTCCCACTTCCGTCGATTGTGTGATGCTGAGTGCTTTTGCTTTCGGGAAATGGACATCGGTCCGACTTCCGGCAATTTCTGCAACTTTTTCGGCGTCAACACGACCGTCGGCACCCGGCACCAACAGCAGTTTGGTCCCGTTGCAGAAAAACTCGGGACCACCACATTCGTCGGTTTCGACATGGGAGTGCTCGTGAGCCAGCACGCAGTGATAGGACTGGCACATCGCAGCCAATGCCAACGAGTTCGCAGCCGTCCCGTTGAAGGTAAAAAAGACGTCGCAGTCAACCTCAAACAGATCGCGTATCAAAGCAGTGGCGCGTTTCGTCCAGCTGTCCTCACCGTATGGTTTTGCGAATCCCTGATTCGCCTCAGTCATCGCAGAAAATGCTTCGGGACAAATGCCTGCTGTATTGTCACTGGCAAACTGACATCCAGGTTCGATCGACATCGATATGCAACTCTTGGCAAAGTCGGGGTTAATTTGGCGGTAGGTTTTGCAGCAGGAACTGTGTCATCAGCTTCCGCAGGTGACGCGTGGTGTTCTTGCCCTCGCGAATCGAGTGCGTACGGTTGGGGTAGGACATCATGCTGAACTGTTTGTTGTGTTTGATCAATTCGTTGATCAACAGCTCGAGCGTCTGGTAATGGCAATTGTCGTCACCGGTTCCGTGAATCAGAAGCAGATCGCCTTCCAGTTGGTGTGCGAAATTGATGGGGGATCCCTCACGGAACCCTTCCACATTCGAATCAGGCAAACCCATGTAACGCTCTTGGTAAATCGTATCGTAATAGCGTTGGTTGGGAACCGGCGCCACGGCAACTGCGGTTGAATACAGATCGGGGTGCTTGAAAATTGCGTGCAGACTGGAGGACCCACCACCGCTCCACCCCCAGATTCCAACCCGTGCGGGGTCGAGGTAGGGGCGTTGTTCAAGTACCACGCGTGCGGCAGCCGCCTGGTCCGCTGGTGGGATGATTCCGATTTTTCGGTAAATGCTCTTTCGCCATGTCCTGCCGCGAGGTGACTTGGTGCCTCGGTTGTCAAAACTCATCACGACATAGCCGTGCTGCGCGAGCAATTGGTGCCACAAATAGGACTTTCCACCCCAGCGGTTAACAACGGTTGTTCCGGCTGGCTCTCCGTACACGTAAATCAGCAGGGGATAGGATTTGGTTTTGTCAAAGTCGGGGGGCAACATGCACCACGCTTCCAGTTCGATGGGGGCCGCGTCCTCGCCCGCTTCGGATTTTTCGGACGGCAGTTCCACACGAAAAAACTCGGTTGGATTTCTTGCCAGCGCGTTGACGGATTTGCGGACCGCTTCGTTCGACTCCAGAGTGCGGACGTCCTTGTGGGCTGGAAGAGAAACTAGATTCCACGCTGGTGGTTCGTCATAACGCGAAACCTGATGGATCGCCCATTGGGCGTTGGGGGAAATCTGGTACCGGTGAGTTGCCGGAAGACCCTCGGGAGTCACACGCTTCAGGTTGCTGCCATCGAGATTCACGCGGTACAGATATCTTTCCGAAGCAGCATCCGGCGAGGCGATGAAATAGGCAATCTCATCGCTTTCGTTGATCTTCAGTAATTCGATCACATCAAAATCACCGCTGGTGATCTGTTTCGCAACACCACCGTCAAGTGAGACGATGTAAAGGTGCCGCCAACCGTCCCGCTCGCTCATCCATGTAAAGTGGGTGGCAGCATCGAGCCAGTTCAGTTCATCATGCACGTCGATCCACGCTGCGTCCCGTTCAACCATGACTTCGGAAACCGTGTTGCTGCGAAAATCAGCTAGAAGCAACCGGTTGGTGTTTTGCAGGCGATTGAGTTGTTGAATCAATATTCTGGGGTGCTGGTCGATGTCGTCTTCCTGTGGCAGGAATTCCATGCGGGGAATGTAGTGCTGGCTGGGGTCGCCGGGTAACTCGATCAGTTTGGTTTCTCCCGATGCGATTTCAACCAGCCCAACGCGGCAATCAGCGTTGTGTTGGCCGACTTTGGGATAGCCAAACCAGGTGATCTCGGGATACAGCGAATCGGTGTGGTTGATCAAGGGGAACTGTGGCACAGCGCTGGTGTCGAGCTGCCAGAAAGCAATTCGCTTTCCATCGGGGCTCCACATGAACGCATCCCGCAGTCCCAGTTCTTCTTCGTAGACCCAGTCGGTCGTTCCGTTGATGATGGTGTCGCTGGACCGTTTTGTCACTTGCTGGATCGAGTGGTCCAGCAAGTCCTCGACGTACACGTCGTTATCGCGAACGTAGGCGACTTGTTTTCCAGTCGGCGAGAATTTGGCAAACATCAGGGTTGACGGAGCAGCGTCACCACCCAGTTGCCTGAGTTGCCCAGCAGCCCGGTCCAGAACCCAGTAATCACCCCGCGTGTTGTTCCGCCAGACGCGTTTACTGTTGGTGTAGATCAACAGCAGGCTTTGGTCATCAGAAAAGATATAGCTCTCAACTTTCAGGGGGCTGGAAGCCGAGGCTGGAGTCAAATCGTCCGCGTCCACAAGCGTGTCTGTTTCGCCGGTCTCTCCATCATGCTTGACAATCTGCTGGTCATCGGCTGGCGTTGAATCCAACGTGGTGTAACTGCCCGTGCCCGATTGCCATTGGCCTGAGAACGACTTGTCCTTGAATTCAGAACTGTCATAGATCCGATTGATGGTCAGGGTGCTTGGATCCTCCGGGGCCGCGCCGGGCTTGGGAGACTCGTCCGCGACCGTAAAGGCCAGTGGAACACAAAGTTGGCAAATGATGAACGCGAAACGGGTCACTTGGCGGTAGCAAATCATGGTGAATTCCAGAGCGATAATGATGCAGAAGACAACAATCTAGTCGTCGATGCCGCCGACCGCACTCGTAAAACCCCCGGTTGCCCGAATTCGATTCGTGAAATTTACGGACTGAGCTTGGTGGGTGGTCTGGACTGAAGGAAATTACACCGCCATTGGCAGTGGGGGATCACCTGATCATTGCTGCGAATTCACCCCGATCTTCGACACTTGGAGTTTGCAATCAGTGTTGTTGGAATTTGTCAGTCGGTGAGAGAGTCACGAAATACCCAACCCGGGTGGCGTTCTGAACTCAGTTTGTCTTTGACACAATGGTCACAGCGTTCGAGTTGGCCTTCCTCAATAAACGCAGCACAAAACGCAGTGTAAAACGCAGTGCAAAACGCAGCACAAAAACTCGACGCTGGGATCGATTGTCTGCCGGGCTACTTTGGAACGGGCTACTTTGGAACGGGCTACTTTGGAACGGGCTACTT
>JAPKCI010000372.1 GCA_028823035.1 Rubripirellula sp. | reverse complement strand
TGTGCTCACTGTCCCAGGATTCATCGAGATGAAACTGCTGGTACAAGGGTAGTTGTTCGATGAATGGAAGAATTGCTACGCGCCAACTGAGCAAGGGTTTTCCATCTTCACTGACAATGTTTCCGGGTAATGATCGGTAGGCAGCATGGTGGTTGTGCATTGCCAATCCGATCTGCTTCAGGGCGATCAACGATGGCATGGGTTGGGCGACCGCGAGCGGCTTGTCTTTTCCAAAGGAAAGAGTCTGAAGGATGACTTCGAACTCAGCATTCAGTGCGTCGGCGGCGATCGCCGGGCTCACAAACAGGAAATAGAACACTTGCTTGCCATGGGGGACCAATACCCACCGCCCCCGAGTCAAAAGCAGGCCATTGGATCCAAAAGAATTTCCGTTCCCCATCCCTTCAATCAAGTAGGAGACACTGGGGTAGGTGCCGACCGAGTGCGCCCGTTTACTGAGAATTGTGGCGCCCATCGCCTTGAAAAGCTCCTCGATGTCCGCATTTTCCAGGATGTCATCTGCGGACTGCGGTTCCTCAAACTCCGTCATATAGATTCCCGCAACACTGCCGCTAGCGGTGTTCCATGCACCGCAGACCTCGCCAGGAAGGCGGAGAACCTGGATAGGCAGCGAGGTGACGTAGGTCGGTAATCGCAAGCGGATACCGTGCTTGAAGGACGTCGGTTTTTCGGACAGATTCTTTCTCGCGGAAACGTCACGCAGAATCGGCAGAAATGGTGGCGTAGCAGGCTGGATTTCTACAAGCCGGTCGACCGCATTCTGCAAGTTTTGGACATCCTCCAAGTTACGGGCAAGCAAAACTTGGTGGGCCCAGTATTTGCCGTCCGTAATTTCGGACTCGCCAGGTTTGACCTGAAGGGCTTCATGGAAGCGTGCGGCCTGAAACAGGGCCTTCCGAAGCGATTTTGAATCGTTGCTCTTGCGGACCTCAGTCACTTTGTTATCCCGCTTTGCCCAGAGGGTTTCGTCGTAGTGGGTGATCTGACTTTCAAGCGCCGCTTGCAGGCCGTTCTTCGACTCGATTCCCCATTCCCTTTGCGCGGTGATCGCCCAACCTGAAGCTAGTTTTGTGAGCTCCAGCAAGTAACCGCGGCGGTCAAAACCGGGGTGTTGGCCTTCGGTCCCCGGGCGAATCCCCCCGGACACGATTTCCTGTCTCACCTCCGCCCGGTTATCTTTGATTTCGATGTGAAACACGTCACGGACAAGCCGATCTGCCATGGGTGGTGGTGTTCGTGACTCCAGTTCCTGAAAAGCGATTTCCTGCTCCAGTGTCCGGACGACATCATACGGCCCCGGTTTTTCGTCCCGTCCTCGGACAATTCGAGCG
The DNA here is from genome assembly GCA_028823035.1 of Rubripirellula sp. Classification (GTDB taxonomy): domain Bacteria; phylum Planctomycetota; class Planctomycetia; order Pirellulales; family Pirellulaceae; genus Rubripirellula. The sequence continues at coordinate 3,564 of JAPKCI010000372.1, read as the reverse complement.
TCTTCGGCCCACTGTTTCCGCCAAGCGTCAAGATCGTGCCCTGTTTCTACCGCCTGTTGCGGCAGGAAGGTGATGTCACGAATCGCAGTCCGATCCTTATCGCCCACAGCATGGGACGCTGAAACGAGTTTGCGCGCCTGCTCAGCGAGCTGACTCGCATCCACATCGCCGGCAAAGAACTGGCTCCGCAACAGGTCGTCGACCTGTGCAATGTAACGGTGAACATCGGACTCGTTCTTGAGTTGATGATGCGCCAGGGCGAACAGTGATGAGGTGACTGCATCAGCATGTCCGAATTCCGCTCGGTAACGTTGCTCATGAATTGCCAGAGTTTGGAGTGCCCCCCGAGCGTCTCCTGAACGCAACTGAGCGATGGCAAGAATCCGCAGATTGTCCACGCTCTCCGGTGCAGAACGCGCGCGTTCATCGGCGTACCGCAGGAATGACTGGACGATACCGGGATCATCACGACCGGATACTAGCCGCTTCCAGATCAAATCAACAGCATCAGCAATATCTTCCTGTTTGCGGATGGCAACGATTTCCAACGCCTGCTGTTTGTCCGAATCGCTGAGGCTTTTGTGATTCTCAATACGGTCCATAACAATCGACATGACCGGAAGATCGTCATGCAGATCCTCGACGAGCGAAAGAGCTTTGAGTTCTGACGCAGTCGATTGGGGGGCGCGGATCTTCAGATTGTCAAGGTAGGCCACGTCACCAGCCTGTCCACAAAGTGCCTGTACTATGAAAACATGCCCCGGCATCCGCAGCATCGGACTGGAAATCATCTCTTCACCATCGACAAATAACCGCACTCGAGTCGGTTCGCGCAGAATGCGAAACCGATATCGACGATCCGGTTCGATGCTGAAATTACTGTTCGTATTGATCGATTCAGGCATACCACCATGGAACGCAAGGACTGTGGCTCCGGTTTCGCCACTATTCCAGAGGACGTGTCCTTTGCCCATGAACATCCCAGAGACTCCGAGTGTCACCGCATCGTTATGAAAATTCGCTGCGCAGTTCAATTCGTGGGGAGTCCAGAAATCAAAACTGACATCGACAGTTGAAGGCAGAAGCAGGTCGTTGAGTCGGAGTTGCGCAAACGTCATATCCAACCCGAAAGAACCTTTCTCGAGTTCATATTTCAAGACGCCTTCCTCGATCGAACAGCTACCCAATTGGACCGTCCAGCGTGCCCCGAGTTCGTCCCGCTCGAAATCATCGGCCAGCATGATTGGCCACTGATCAGTTTCCGTCGCTGGACCTTTTGCAGCCTTCCGAACGCGGATCTTGCCACTCTCTCCGGCAGACACCAGAAATCGTCCATCCGAACTGATGTCGGCTCGATACACAGTATCGCCATCGTTGAGGGTCAACAGATCGTCACCGGTCTGTGGATTCCAGATTTTCAGTGTGCGGTCCTCCGATGCCGAAATGAGCCGACTGCCATTTCCCGTGAAGGTCACTTCGAAAACGCCACCACCGTGGCCTTTTTGGTTCCACAGTTCCGTGCGCTTTGCCACATCCCACAACGCGACTTCCCAATTGGTACCACCACCTGCCAACAGGGTGCCATCGGGGCTATATTCCACACTGGTGAAACCAGCGACTGACGTGCCCAGCGAATACAGACGCTGGCCAGACGCCAAGTCCCACACCTGAATCCCGGAATTATATTTCCAGTGACCCGTGGCAACCGTGGTTGCGTCGGGACTAACCGCCAGATCCATGACTGGCGACTCGACTCCGGAGAAATTCAACAACTGTTTTCCAGACGCAACTTCCCAAACCATAATCTCGCCGGGCTGGTCCGCGTGGGGATCGAGAGGGCGGCTCGGGTTTCCAGAACTGGAAACCAGCCTTTTTCCATCCGGTGTGAATTGAAGCTGCGAAATCGGGAATTTGTGCCCCACAAGTGTGTGTACCAACTGCCCGTCGGCGGAATTCCAGAGCAGGATATAACCCGGTTCCGAGGTGACGCCCAACCGACCAGAGCCACCACTACCCGAGGCAACCAAGCGACCGTCCGGACTGAAGGCCACCGCACCCACCATGGCATCACGTCCGTTAACGCCATCATGTCCGGTAAATGTTAGCAGCCTCTCGTTGCTGTTGAGATCGACAATCTGAACAGTTCCGTCCAAGCTGGCGGTTGCCGCCCGAGTCCCGTCCAGTGAAACACTGAGCGCTTCGATCGAACGTTGGTGCCCACTCAGTGTGAGATACTCGACACTTGTCCTGCGGTCGACGGAAAACTCAGTCGCCAGCGACGTGTTGTTATCTGCGGTTTCCGTTGCTGTCGGCTCGCCAAAAGACGCATCCCAGACCTTGACCACCATGTCATAGCCACTACTGACCAGACGTCGACCGTCAGAACTGAAAGCAACCCCCAGAACACCATACCCCGCTCCGGCTGTATGGCCTCTGTAGATGTGAATTTGCCGCATCGATGCAACGTCCCAGAGACGAACGGACATGTCCGCGCCTCCAGATATCAGCCGGCGACCGTCCGGACTGAAGCTCAAGCCGTAAACTTCACCCGCATGCCCAAGCAGGACAGCCTGCCGAGCACCAGTCGACACATCATGGACCCAGATACCCCCGTCAGCGTCCGAGGCGGCCAGTCGGCGTCCGTCAGGACTGAATGTCATGATGGAATCGATGTCATTCGATAGGACGAAGTTCGGTAATCGGTGCCTTTCCTTGCCCGACGGGACGTCGTGGATCACAAGCGATCCGTCCTGCGCGCGAAAGGCAACCTGCTTTCCATCAGGGCTGAGTGCGGCAGGAAGTCCTGGCTTGGGCGAACCGACTGACAGCGGTGCTCCCGTTCCGGAAAACTCCCATGTCTGGATCCGTTTCCGACTCGGCAAGTCCCAGATATCAAACCGGAAGCTCCCGTCCTTGGGATTGAAATCATACGTCAACAAGTGATCACCGTTCTGACTGAATACAACCGGCAGGTATCGTTGTCCCTCTTCGCCCGATATTGCTATCGACTCGCCTCCGTTGAGGATTGGCACAATCGAGATCTTGTTGAGATCCAGTGTCCCGTCCGATCGCGATTCCCGGTTCGAGGCAAACCACTGCCCGTTTGAACTCACGGAAAAGTAACCTTCATGCGAATTCGTACGTATCCTCTTGGGTGCCGATCCCGTGCCCGTGTCCCACACATGAATCAGACCGTCCTGGATCGAAACGATGCGTTTTCCATCCATGCTGTACCGCACTTCTTCCACTGCCCCCGTATGACCAGGCAACGTCATCAATTCGGTATGGAAGATGCGCTTGAGGTAGTCAAATTCCCATTCTCGAAATCTCGTTGGTGTGGAATCGAGTAACTTCTCGGCTCCAGCGATGTCGTTGGCAAGCCATTTCTGGTAGGCCAGCGACGTCGTGGTTGCATAGACGCGCGCCAACGCGCGTTCTCTTTCATCTTGCAACACGAACTGTGTATTCTCAGCCTGTATTCGCGAACGGTTTGCTTTCTTGGCGTTCTGGTCCGCTTCGGTCCGCAGGGCAGACTGCTGCATTGCGACCAGGGGTCCACCGATG
>JAPKCI010000099.1 GCA_028823035.1 Rubripirellula sp. | reverse complement strand
CACGTTTTGATCATGCTACGCTGCCCACGTTTTGATCATGCTACGCATCCCACGAAAGGGCAGGTGGTCACCCCGAAGATGCCGCAGCAAACTTCCGGCGTGTGTTCGATCTCGAACCGAACCGTGATGAAGCAACTGCGGCATTAATGCTAACTTAGCAACCCCGCGACGTTTAAGAACCTCGTAGCTTTGGCTTGCATTCACAAACGCTACTCACCGAAATTTCGCAAACTCAAAGCGTGGACAAAAAACACATCATTCCAGCCCATGCACAAAGCGAAATCGGAGGAAGACTGCCTTGGCGAGGCAAACTCGGAGAGCAAATCCTTGCAAACCCTGATGCGTTCCGTATCGAATCACGCAATTAGCCTGAAGCATGAATCGATCGGCTCTCCGCCCTACGGTGTCTGCGGGGAACAGCCTCAGTCGGTTCAACCATCATCGACCCGCCGTTTCGTCGGCGATCTCACGCCGCGATCCCTGCGGAAGTGTGGTTGCGGCACAGCCGACCCCACTTTTTCTTGCTGCACAACGTGAACAGGATCCATGTTTCCAAGATATTCCTCGCGAACCTTGGGATGCTGTTTGACCTCTTCCGGTGTCCCATCAATCAAGACCTGACCTTGGTAGATCACGTAACAACGTTGAACAGTATCCAGAATTTCTCTGGCCGCATGATCGGTGATCAGAACACTGATTCCATTGTCACGAAGCTGCCTGATCACACCCTGAATGGACTGCACTGTCACTGGATCAATTCCAGCGAACGGCTCGTCCAACATGACAATTTTTGGATTTGACACGAGGCACCGTGCGATTTCAAGCCGCCGGCGTTCTCCACCACTCAAGGAACCCGCACGATTCTTGCGGATATGCGTGATATTGAATTCTTCGAGCAACTCCTGTGTCCGCGTTTTCCGCGAAGCGCGATCCATGCCAAGCAATTCCAGCAAGGACGATATATTCTGTTCCACCGTCAGCTTTTTAAAAATACTCGGCTCCTGCGGCAGATAACCCATGTGCCCGTCTTTGGCGCGGCGAAACATCGGCCAGTTGGTGACATCACGGCCACCCAGATAGACACGTCCGCGGTCAGGTTCGACCATGCCGCAGATCATGCGAAAACTGGTCGACTTACCGGCCCCATTGGGACCTAAAAGCCCAACGATTTCAGCTTGACCAACCTGCAGATCAACACCATCCACGACGCGCCGTCGCCCATACGTCTTCTGCAGACCAACAGCTTCAAGGATTGAGTTTCCCTTCACCGGTTCGCCCGCATGGTCCAGCTTCGCATTGATAGTGTGGGATTCCATTCCAAACACGTCCTTTGTCCTTAGCGGATCAATTTGATCCGTTTAAAATTCGGTAGCAGGGGTATTGGAGAGTTCCAAGAGTGTGGCCAAAAAACCAGCAAGGCCTTGCCTACTAATAAATCGCGAGGCACATACGAGGCCTCAGACCATCGCCATGCATCCTCGTTCACCCCGCGTGGCAAGCCGTCTTCGTTGTGGACATTTTCACGCTCTTCGTAGGTTAACGTTTCAAGCAGTTCGTCGATTTCCCCGTGCACCTGACGCGGCTTGGTGCCTGCCCAACACCTCGCATCGAGACTCTCAGGGCTATTGTCGCCCATCGGGAAAAACTGATCTTCTTCCAGTTCAAAATCAATGGTCCGGCGAGCACCCCATCCTTCGAAACTGTCCCACTTAGAGGGGTCGGCGAGCACCTTCTGTATCTGGCTCGGCCTCGTCACGGTGCCATCCGTGAGTTGCCAAAGCTTATTCATGTCGTAGTCGTAGATTCCAAAGTCGCTTTGACTCGTGGCGATGTAATATTTGTCACGGTGGATACGCAATGATGTGACCGTGGCATCGCCCCCACGCACTGCCAGTCCGGCCGGGGCTGCGTCGAGAGGATGATCTTCCAAATACATGGGATGATCTTCCTCGTCCGTACGGAATTCCCGGGCGTCGAATGTCGTGGGGCGATCAAATTCGACTACCGAATCATTCACCCATAGCAACAATTGGTCATCGCAATTACTGAAGCGAAGCTTATGACTACCGCCATTGGTAACAGATGTTTTCGCAGTCGGTACACCAACACTTCCATCTTCCGCCGGATCAAATTCACGTGGTTCAATGTCATCGATTTCCAGTGTGGCCTGACCAGTCAAAAGATCGATGCGACAACGGTATTTGACTCCCGCCTCGACCAACTCCAGCATCATTTCGCTGCTGTCGTTGGATGTTTCTATATGCGCTTCGAGCATCAAGTCACCCACCCAATCCATGCCATCACGCCCAATCTCTTGCTTGGACTGATCTTGGCCTCCCCAGCGTGGCAAGTTTCCAAACTGTTCGACGCTCTCACCGGACCTGTAAGAAGGGGAAAACGAACCAGCTGAGTAGCCACCGTTCATCATGCGTGACAAAAAAGACCCGCCTGCGTTGGACGGTCGACTTCCATATACGGCACTGGCGGGAACTAGAACGTAGGAACCGTAGGTATAGAAATCTGTAATCGCCCGACTGCTGTAGGGATCAACATTCGCCAGTGATCCACCTGACTGTGCCAATTCCCATTGCGCATCAGTAGGCCAGCGGTGAAAGTACCTCAGCCATTCAAAGCGATCGGGATTCCCATTCTTTAGAATCGCTTCCATTCCGTCGGCTGAACGCTCTATTTCCCACGAGTCGGTTGGAGGCTTTTCAGCTTTTTCCCGCCAAGGTTGCCAGCGGCTTGGATAGTTGGCGTTGATCAAATCCTCGGACTGATGATCCGTGTCGTACACCAGCTGTCGCATGGCCAGCAGTTTACCAGCCGGCTTACGAAGAATCGCACTCTGCTCAGACGTGCCCGTTGGGCGTGCATAGACATCGCCATGCCGCAATTCCAAGGTCTCATTCGGAAGGCCGACCAATCGCTTGATGTAATTCTGCTTGGGATTCCCTGGATACTTGAATACGATCACGTCCCAGCGTTCCGGCTCGTTCAACGTGTAGGTGAATTTACTCACCAGAATGCGATCGCCGTTAAATGTTTTTTCGTTGCTGTCGTTAACCAAATCGAGTGGATTGACATAGCGGCAGTTCGGACAGATCCCCGCCACAACCACGTCGTCTATATTACTGCCCGACCGCTCGCGACTCGCTCCCACCTGGAACGGGGCCCCACATTCGTCGCAAACCAGGTCTTTGTGAGCTCCCATCAAGGTCGGTGCCATGGAACCCGTCGGAATGACGAATGCCTCCGCAAGGAACGCACGAAATAGCAACGCAAGGATGAAGGCAACGACAAACGCCTCGACTGTTTCCCGTTGAGCTGCAACACGGAATAACTCACTCCGAATTTCAGCAGGATCCCGGGTGTCCTTCGCGGGCTTGCTCCCTGAGGATTTCTTTTGACTCTTGCCCATGGACAGTCGCTGAAAAAATGGTTGGTGAGGATGATGATTGCAAAAAAGATGCCGTGGCATCCTAGCTATTCTGCCTGTCTTGCGATACTTCGATTCGGGCAACTGAAACGGGCCCGCTGCCGCTAATGGCCGTTTCTCGCCACTATTTGCTGTCATTTACTGTTGTTTCGTAACTCCTGACCGAATAGTTGCACCATTGTGGTCGCCAACTGCATAATGGCAACTCGAGATGCCGGTTCTGAAGTAACGGCAACAAACGACGCGACAGCCCGCGACCGAAAACTCAGCCCAACAACGGAACACGTTGATCGAGGGGGAAGATTTCATGGACCGGGACAGCGATCTTACTGTGGATGTTACGCAACGACTGGGAAATCAGTTTTTCCCTATCGACTTGATTTCCTTGGCAATGCAGCCAGGATTAGGGCCGCGAACCCTCTCTTCGCTGCTCACCCGGTTTGGAAACGCCAAGTCAGTGGTGACAGCGCCAACCGAAGAATTACTCTCGATTTCGGGAGTTGGCAATGAGATCGTCAGTCGAATCCGCCAAGCAAGTAACACCGATCAGGCCGACGCGACGGTGAACTGGTGCCACGCCCAACAGGCCAGCATCCTGTCTTGGGGCTCAGAGACTTATCCGGTCGCTCTCCAGCAACTTTCAGACGCCCCACCCATTTTGTACATGCAGGGGAATTTGATCCCAACGGATCAATTAGCGGTGGCTGTTGTCGGAACACGCCACGCAACAACTTATGGGCTCAAACAAGCCAATCGATTCAGCTATGCCTTGGCCAAGGCGGGCATCACGATCGTCAGTGGACTAGCACGCGGTATTGACGCTGCCGCTCATCGCGGAGCCCTCGATGCCGGCGGACGGACCATTGCTGTCCTAGGCAGCGGATTGGCAAAACTCTATCCGCGCGAACATCAAACGCTAGCCGCAGAAATATCAAAACAAGGAGCAGTACTTAGCGAATATGCTCCCCAATGCCCCCCGCGAAGCGGACAATTCCCACAACGGAACCGTCTGATCGCAGGACTCACTCTTGGCACCCTTGTCATCGAAGCCCCTGACCGCAGCGGCGCACTGATAACAGCAAGATTGGCCGGTGAGCAAAACCGTGACGTCTTCGCCTTACCAGGACCAGTTAACAGTCGAGCCTCAAGGGGCTGCAACCAACTCATTCGTGACGGCGCGACGCTGGTGCAATCTGTCGACGAAATCATCGAAGAACTTGGGCCGTTCTCTGAGTCAATTGTAGTCGAAAGTGGCCGCGTCATTCGCAACGGCGCCGAACTCAACCTGAACGAGGTGGAGTGCAGGGTACTGGATGCAATTGAGCCAACAGGAACTTCGATTGATCAAGTCATCGCCGCCACGCCGTTCACGCCTCAACAAGTAGTCGCAGTGATTAGCGTGCTAGAAATCCGTCGACTCATCCGCCGTCTAAGTGGTCAATACGTTTCCCGTATCTGAAGCGTCACTTCTGTTCCCGCTCCCGCCATTGAAACGTCAGACCCTGGATGAGGGTGAAAAGATAAATGTGTCATTTGATAATTGGCTCAGTGGTGATCGCTGCTCGTCTCAATTCACTTGATAGATCCTACGTTACCTTTGACACTCACTTCCTAGGATAGTCGAGCCTCCGCAAGACGACGATTCGCCGCTGGTGGACCAGCCCGTCGTTAGCGACAGGGTACTCCGACAGGAAGCCCCAAGTCATCGCAACTTGCACTCCTAACGACCACTCACACCGCGACACAATCCAGCAAAAAATGAACGCGAGATTGAGATCACCAGCAGCCCCAGCCACGCAGAAAACAACGGCATTCCAAATGCATTTGAACGCTTGCATGAGCACGCCTGACGGTCCGGAAAAAGACATCTAATCACGCCTCCAATCCTGATAAGCTGGTGAACTCTCTCACAAGCAAAACCCTCTCAATGTTGCTTTTTCTTACGCTATTGCGTTTTAAGGGGTTTTTACTTGACCCAAGTGGCATTTCTGACGTAGAATAGATTACACGCAGCGAGAGAGCGCCTTCGGCTCGATTTACCGCTCTCTTTGCCGCCGTGTGCCTGCGAGCGTTACGCCGCAGGCCAATTCAATCGATTTTGCGATTGCAGCATGGCTGCCCCGAGCCGACAGCCCAACCGTCGGCAATCTGGTGACAACACCGACCCGATTCGCCGCCGAACCGGAACGCGAATCATCGCCCAGCAAAGCGATGACGCGAACTGCAGGGAAGCGTTCCTACGGTTATCTGGAGGTCACAGATGGACCAGTTGCAGACAGGAACCAGACCGAAAGACTCCATCGGGAGTTTGAGCGACCGCAATTCAGAGGTCGCCCGCGAGAGTCGTTTCCCAAAGGCAGTACGTGAACTGCAAAACGACAGATCCGACTCAGAGCAAAACCGCATCACAGGGCGAGGAATCGACACCTACCGCAACGTTCCAGCATTTGGCCTGTTGCAACATGCGGCAGAGCAAATCGCTACTCGCAAGGCAGTTGTGTACGGGGATCGAACCTGGACCTACGCGGAGTTGAATCAAGACACAATCCGTGCAGCCGCCATGCTGCAGCGTCTGGGGATTCGCCCGGGCGACCGAGTGGGGATCCTGCTTCCAAATGTGCCGGAATACATCATCGCTGCCAATGCAATCTGGCGCGCCGGTGCAGTTGCGATTGCAATCAGTCCACTGATGGTTCAGGAAGAAGTGCAACAGTTGCTTTCCAGAACCGGTTGCCGCCATGTGATCTGCCTGGACATGCTCTCGCATCTTGTCCACGACGGCAAAAACGATACGGTGCAGTCTCTGCTGGTATCGATCCGCAAGCATCTGCCAGCGTTGCAGCAGTTGGGTTATCTGTGGGCACGACATAGCCGCACAGGCTGTTGGACACTGCCAACCAATGATCATTGTTGTTGGTTTTGGCAGGAAATTCATGCGACAGAGCGCAAGTGGCAACCGATTTCAATTGATCCGGCCAACGATGTTGCTTACATCCTGCCCACGGGCGGAACCACTGGATCACCCAAAGCAGTCGCGTTGAGCCATACCAACATGGTTGCCAACGCATGGCAGCAGTACCAATGGACCGGGCAGACGTTCGGGCAAGAAACGATGCTGGCAGTGCTGCCATTTTTCCACAGCTATGGGATGTCAGCCACCGTCATGGGCGGCGTAGCAATGGGCGCCACACTCGTGCTTCACCATCGCTTCGCCGTCCGCCCGGTCATTCGCTTGATCGAGGAACATTCGCCAACAGTCTTTCACGCTGTCCCGGCGATGCTAGTTGCCATGAACGAGAGATTTCGCACACACTCACCGAAAACCACAGGTTTGCGTTGGGTCATTTCCGGGGGTGCCTCTTTGGATGCTGATGTGGCAAGTGATTTTTCGCGGCATACCGGAGCACTCGTCGTCGAAGGCTATGGACTAAGCGAAGCATCACCCGTCACCCATGTTGGTCATCTTTATTCTGCAGCCCGATACGGAACCATTGGCCTGCCGCTTCCAGATACAGAATGCCGAATCGTCGATGCTGGTAATTTGGATAACAACAACGATGTTGCATCAAACAAAGGGACTCGAGATCACCTGTCATCCCTTGTCGACGGTGAAGTGGGTGAACTAATCATCCGGGGGCCACAAGTCATGCTGGGGTACTGGAAGGATCCAACCGCGACGCATCAGGCGATCGACGGCGAGTGGTTGCGTACGGGGGATCTTGCGATCCGATCAAGCGACGGATATTTCACCATCGTAGGTCGCAAGAAAGATCTGATCATCACCTCCGGATTCAACGTTTACCCAGGCGAAGTAGAAGATATTCTGCGTGAATCTCTAGGCGTGCAAGACGCTGCGGTCGTTGGCGTTGCGGACGAACAGCGTGGCGAAGTCGTTCAGGCATTCATTGTCCTTGAGCCCGGCTCAGAGCAAGACGCATCAAGCCTTCAAAAACATTGTGCGAGACATTTATCCGCGTACAAACGTCCCCGGCTGTACGAATTTTGCGAGGGTGACCTGCCCCGGAATTTCCTCGGCAAGGTACTCCGACGCAAGCTGCGTGAGTCGTCAACCGCCAAATCCATACGTCATCGGGAGGATCAGTCATGAGCAGAAAAACATCGCTCGCAGTAATGAACGGAATACGAACTCCATTTGCCAAATCCTTCACGACACTCAGCAGCGTCTCAGCCGTCGAACTGGCACGCATTACCATCACTGAGCTATTGAAGCTAACTGACCTGCGTGGCGATGACATCGATGAAGTCATCATGGGAAACGTGTCCGGCCCACCGGATGCCGCCAATATTGCAAGAGTCATTTCCCTGCTTTCCGGAATCCCCAATGACCGGATCGCCCACACGGTGAATCGCAATTGCGGTTCCGGGATGGAGTCGATTGTGGCGGCATGGCAGGCGATCAACGAAGGCCGATCAAAACTTGTGATTGCAGGTGGCACAGAGTCCATGTCGCAGGTTCCGTTACTGTTCAGCCCTGAGTCACAAGTGGTGTGGATGCGACTGGCGAGAGCCAAAACACTTTGGCAAAAGCTTGGCGTCCTGGCCTGTTTTCGGCCCAGGCATTTCAAGCCGGTCGTTGCCCTGGAACTTGGCCTCACCGATCCTGCCTGCGGATTGAACATGGGACAAACTGCGGAACTGTTGGCTACTGAATTCAACATCACACGGATCGAGCAGGATGAATTTGCTCTACAAAGCCATCAGAAAGCCGAAGCAGCACAGGATCAATGCTTTCTTTCCGGTGAATGCATTGAGATTCCAGTCTCGGCGGAAAGCACAATCGGGATGGACAATGGAATTCGCAAAGGACAATCGGTCGAGCAATTGGCAAAGCTTCGTCCTATTTTCAAACAAAATGGCTCAGTCACTGCCGGCAATAGTTGCCCGTTGACCGATGGTGCTGCAGCGATGGTTGTTACTTCCCCAGAGCGTGCTGAGCAATTCGACTGTCCGCCACTTGGCTACATCACGGACTACGCCATCGCGGGCTGCCCTCCCGACCACATGGGACTTGGTCCAGTCCATGCAACGGCAAAGCTTTTGAGAAAAACGGGCTTGTCGTTGCAAGATTTTGACCTCGTTGAAATCAACGAAGCATTTGCCGCACAAGTCATCGCTTGTCGAAGAGCTTTCGATTCAAAGTCATTCGCACAACGTGAATTTGGAATGACAGCGGCAATCGGTGAACTGCGTCCAGAGATCACCAATATTCACGGCGGCGCCATCGCCCTTGGGCATCCCGTCGGCACAACTGGCACACGACTGATTCTTACGTTACTGCGGAGTTTGAAAGCGTCAGGTCTGCGGCGCGGACTGGCGACGCTTTGCATTGGTGGCGGACAAGGGCTGTCCATGATCGTGGAAACAGATTTGGAGAAATCGAAATGAACATGAAACCCTACAAGAACTTCTGCATGTGTGTCGATACCCGCGGTGTTGCAACTATCACTTTGGATGTCCCAGATCGTCCCCTGAACATTCTCGACAAGTCTGCAATGGCCGAATTGGATGACATCATTCGCGAACTTGAGAACACTCCGTCGCTAAGACTGGCCGTATTCCAAAGTGGGAAAGAAAGCGGTTTTCTCGCTGGTGCTGATGTGAATGCAATCGCCGAAATTGGATCAGCCACTGAGGCAATACGCGTGATTGAGACCGGGCAGAACCTGTTCCAACGCATCGAGTGGCTTGCCATGCCAACCCTTGCCGTGATTCATGGCCCGTGCCTGGGTGGAGGTCTGGAACTCGCGTTGGCATGTGATTACCGCGTGACCAGAAACAACAGTTCGACCAAACTCGGTTTACCGGAAATCAAACTAGGACTGATCCCAGGGTGGGGGGGCACCCAACGTCTGCCACGACTTGTCGGCGTACGACATGCCCTATCCATGATCCTGACCGGCAAGCACGTCACTGCATCGCAGGCAAAGCGAATGCAACTGGTCGACCTTGCGATTGAGCCGGAACATTGGGAATCCGAGTTGGCTCACTTCATCGACGATGTACTGAACCGCGATAGAACATCAGCCTCCATGCACCGCGGTTGGAAACGCATGCTTGAGGATTCAAGCATTGGACGTCGATGCATCTTTCACATGGCTGCTAAAAAAGTGGCGTCAAAGCAGGAGAATTACCCGGCACTGGGTAGCGCACTGCGGGCAATTCGATGGTCGTATAAAAATGGGCCGGAGGGATTTGCGGCCGAACGAAATGAATTCATTGAATTACTGGCAACACCCAGCTGCCGCCGTCTGCTTGACCTATTCTTCGCCCGAGAGCGTGCTCGAAATGTCCAGACATGGACAACCGTTGATAGCCGTCGTGAATTGGCAACACCGATTCGTCGGGTCGGTGTGGTGGGAGCAGGTGCCATGGGGGCCGGAATCGGCCAACTTGCTGCACTGCGGGGATATGAAGTCGCGATTCGTGAGATTAATGCCGCGGCAGTCACCACTGGCAAGAGTCGCGTCAACACGTTGATTGACAACCTGGCGGATCGAAAGAAATGGAACGAAGACCGGACAGACAAACTGCGTTCAAAGATCAGGATTGGTTGTGATCAGCACTTGCTGGACGACTGCGATCTGGTAATCGAAGCCGTCGTAGAAAGCGAGGACATCAAGAACAAGGTGTTTGCAGATCTTGATGCGCGAGTGAAAACATCGGCCATGCTGGTCAGCAACACTTCTTCTCTTTCGATCACAAAAATGGGCAAGGCTACCTGCCGCAGCAAAAGAGTCGCCGGTCTTCATTTCTTCAACCCGGTGCATCGCATGGAACTTGTCGAAGTCGTTCGTGGTGAGGATACAGACGAAAACACCATCCAACGTCTCGTTGGCTTTGTGAAAGCACTCGGAAAGACTCCGCTGGTCACGTCAGACACACCTGGATTTCTCGTCAATCGTGTCCTGTTCCCCTATTTAGGAGAAGCGGTGCGAATGGTTCATGAAGGATTTGATCCGCAAAAGATCGATCGTGAAATCCGTCACTTCGGAATGCCAATGGGTCCCTTGGAACTACTCGATCAGGTGGGACTGGATGTAGCCCATCACGTTGCAAATTCACTTCAGGAAATTCTGCCCGAAGTGGAACAGGTTCTCGACTTTCTAGGGCCTATGGTTAACCAGGGCCAATTGGGAAAAAAATCAAACGCAGGGTTCTACCATTACCACAAGGGCAAACGCGGAAAACCCTCTACCTTCCCAAACTCGAATGCTTCGCATGGATCCAAGGACAAGCACAACATGCTGGACGATGGATTGAGCCCAATCCAGCGCCGCCTTGTGTACCCCATGCTCGCAGAAGCAGTCAGATGTCACTCTGAATGTGTAGTTAATGGAGCATGGGCGATCGATCTGGGCATGGTCTTGGGTACCGGTTTTGCACCGCACCGTGGCGGGCCGCTGCACGTGATCGATTCCCTTGGTGTGCTCAAAGTCCTGACCAACATGCGACAACTTTGTGACCAGCTCGGATCACGATTTTCACCACCCCAAAAATTGGTGGGCATGTCAGCAGTCGGCGGCAAGTTCTTTGGTCCCGGTGACACACCAGAACACCAACTGGTTGCTTCCAACTGACGTTGTTTACCAGCATGTCATCTGGATCAACCAAAATGAGTTTCCACCAACAGGAGTAAAACCAATGAGTCTCGATCATAAAACATCTCCTTCGGCGCTGTCCAATCAGGAACAGCAAACGATCCGAACACAGGAACCGCATGCACCACAGACATCCGGTGAATCCTTTGCAGAAGTCGCCCTGCGATTGGGTGGTGCGTCAGCTGAGGAAGCGAGACGCACCGGAGCATTGGACACCGCCGACGATCAAGTAGAAGGGCTGTTCGCACCACAGTATCAAACGTCTCAAAGCCCCGCGCATCGCGCGGTATGGGATTCCAAAGTCCCCACTGAACTCTTTCAGTGCATCGACGAGATCCCCTCGGAAGATGTGGAACATGTTGTTCAGCGATCACTGAACCTGATACGTAACCACCGCGACCAGGGAACCCTGATCAATGGTGCAGGCAAGATTACCGACAACGTTTTAAGAGACCTTGGCAATGCAGGATATTGGGGACTGTTGGTCGATCAACAACATGGGGGGACAGGGGCTTCCATGAAGCAGTTCTCACGGATGATCACGCGGATGGCGACGCTTGACCCCACGGTCGCCGGACTCGCATCAGTCCATGGGTGCATTGGAGCTGTCGATCCGGTTCGGTCCTTCGGCACGGTCGACCAACAAAGGCGATTCCTACCCAAACTTGCAGATGGAACACGCTTGTCAGCCTTCGCGTTGACTGAACCCGGCGCAGGCAGCGACTTGACAGCTCTGCAAACCACGGCAGTGCTGGATGGAGACGAATATGTTGTAAACGGCGAAAAGCTGTTCATCACCAATGCCGTGCCAGGACGAACCATTGGATTGGTCTGCAAAATAGAAGATGTCCCCAGCGTTTTGATTGTCGATCTACCAGAACAGGAGAACGAATCTTTTCAGCTAAACCGTTACGAAATTTACGCACTACGCCGCGCCCACAATAACGGCTTGGTATTCAGCAACTTTCGTGTTCCAAAAGAGAATCTCCTTTGTCCGCTGCAGGGCGATGGTTTGACCATCGCCTATCACGGCCTGAATCTTGGACGCGTTGCACTTTGCGCCAACGCCTCGGGAACCATGCGGTGGATGCTCGCTGAAATGCTGCCGTGGGCCGCCTATCGCTCGACTTATGGTCTGGCAATCGATCGCCGCGAACTGATTCGACGCCGAATTGGACGCATGGCCGGCTTGATTGTCGGCTGTGATGCACTGACCGACTGGTGCGCCGGCTTGCTGGATCAGGGTTACCGAGGAGAAATGGAGTGTATCATCGCAAAGATTTTCGGCAGTGAAGCTCAGAAGGAAGCCGCCATTGAACTTTTCATGAAAACCCACGGTGGAAGATCATTTCTGAAAGGGCATTTATTCGGTGACAACGTGCACGAATTCCTGGCACCCTGCATCTATGAAGGTGAAGGAGAAATGCTGGGCATGGCATTCTTCAAATCCCTTGTCAAAGACCATGGCAAACGCTTCTACGAACCGATCGGCCGCGTGCTGCACAACCTCGGCGCAAGGCAACCGAACCCGTTCGACCCACGGCACCTTTGGGCTCTCAAAGGACCGATGACTGCATACGGCTCCTGGTACCTGAATCGTCGAGTCGTCGGAAGCCAATGGACCGCCTTGCCGGAGATGTCTTCACGGCTTCGGAATCACGCGAGATTTGCCCAGCGGATATTGTCAAAATCAGCATTTGATATTAGTGGGACAATGCGACACCATCAATTGAAACTGGCTGATCGACAATGCCGCATGTCCGCTCTCTCAACCTACTTGCAAAATGCAATTAGCATTCTCGTGACTGCTCTGTACGCGGCCGATTCGGAAGATCAACTGACGCAACAAGCCGCCGACGTTTTGTGTAGCGAGTTGACCCGAAAAATCACGGGAGCAGCGGAAAGCGACGCAGATTATCGACGCGTGACAGAACTGGGCCGAGCAATTGCGGATCAAGGCTGGATTGAATTAAAAGAGGTTGTTTCTGGAGACATTTTGATGCCTTACCAGAAGGAATGATCCGGACTTCAAATCTCTTGAAACGGCTGCCCCGCCTCGTGGATGCGTGAAGGTGATCTTGGTGTCTTTGTTATCGACGAAAGTGGGAACAAGGGTTGTCTTGGATAGCTCAACTTCACATCACAACCCGCGAACAAACCGTTCCTGCTGCCAACAGTTCAATGGAATCAAACATGAAACTCATGAATTTCTTCCTTCCAACACAACTTGAGAAACCTTCACAGCAAGGCAGGGATCGAAAAGCGGTCATTGCACTGGGAGGTGGCGGGGCAAGAGGCCTAGCCCATCTTGGGGTCCTTCAAGCGATCGGCGAGTCAGGAGTACAAATCGAGCGGATTGTTGGGGTCAGCATGGGAAGTCTGGCAGGCGCGTTGTGCGCCATCGCTCCAGACGCCTCCCACGCGCAAGCCAAAGCAATCCAACTCCTGCGCTCGCCGATCTTTCAACAGAAGCAAAGCATGCTATTCGGCAGCAACTCCGCCGACGAACAATGGGCTGGCGGGATTTTCTCGTGGTACGGTAGGGCAAAGAGATACTTGCAAGCTCATCGAAAGCTGACCAAGGCTGTGACCAGCCCGGCATTGATGTCAGACGAGGCGCTCCAGCAAGCGATCGACCAACTGCTTCCAGACATTGATCTTCAAGAACTGCCGATCCCGATGAGCGTCGTCTCTGTCGATTTACTGTCAGGTCAACGGGTCGTTCTTGAAAGGGGATCCCTTCGGAAAGCGGTGCGAGCATCAACCGCCATTCCCGGTATTTTCCCTGCAGTCCCTTGGGGTGACATGCTACTCTCTGACATTGGTGTGATTGAGTCCGTCCCCGCTTTGGTTGCCCGCTCATACGCAACTGACCTGACAATCGCAGTTGATGTCGGGCAAACAGTCAATCGAATCAAGAAATGCGATACCGCAATTGAAGCAATGCTGCGGATGGACGACATCTGCGAACGCATGATCCGCCCAAAACTGCTGAGTGCCGCCGATGTGCTGATCCAACCTGACGTCGGACATTGCCCATGGTTTGATTTTACTCAACCTGAACGACTCATTGACGAAGGCCGCCGTGCTGCCCATCTCGCACTCGCCGACATTCGATCAACGCAGGCCGCCTAAGGCAGAGAACAATTTCATCGGAATCGGCACCTGACGTCCGCAACAACAAAAACCTTCGGCCAATAATTTCCGGGTGCGGATTGGTGAACGAGCATGGACATTCATGCTGAACTAGTCGGGAATGACCTCACCACGAACGAGGTCCTCAAAAGTCTCTCGTTGCCGGATCAATTTAGCTTCCCCTGATTCGATCAGGACTTCCGCTGCACGCGTCTTACTGTTGTAGTTGCTCGCCATCACAAACCCGTAGGCACCTGCGTTCTCAATGACAATGAAGTCGCCTGCGCGGGCTGCCGGCAATCGACGGCTATCGACGTACCCGCCTTCGCGTTGAGTGAAGATGTCACCCGATTCACAGAGTGGACCACCAACAATCACGTCCGCCTGCTCTCGGTCGGCAGCGTCGCCGGTTTTCGCGGCGACCGAAATTGGGTGATAGGATCCGTACATCACAGGCCGTGCCAAATCATTGAACCCTGCATCGACAAGCACAAAATGGTTTTCCCCCACCTGCTTAACGCTGCGGACCTCCGCGATCAGGAACCCACTCTCGGCTGACAGAAATCGACCCGGCTCGATTTCTAACGCAACATGGTGGCCAAAGTCCTCGCTCAGTCGATTCCGTGTGGCATTCCACAACTCGTAGTACTTGGCAAGGTCCACGTAGGTTTCGCCATCCTTGTAAGGAACTGGCAGCCCCCCGCCAGCGCTGATCGTCTTGATGGTGCGGCCGACCTCCTTGGCTGTCCGCTCCATCGCGTCACACACCTCGCTCAAATGCTCCAGGTCGGTCCCGGAACCGATGTGCATGTGCAACCCAGTGACCGTAACCCCCGTCTGGTCCGCGCGACGCAGACACTCGTCAATTTGGGTATGCCAGATGCCGTGCTTGCTCTGCTGACCGCCAGTGTTGGTTTTCTGGCTGTGGCCGTGACCGAAACCGGGATTGATTCTCAAAGTGACGTCCGCACCGGGTCGTCGCTCACCCAACTGGCTGATCATGTCGGGGGAACCACAATTGACGGGCAGTGAATGTTTGACCACTAACTCAAGTGTTTCGCGATCAAAAATATCAGCGGTGTACACGATTTCGTGCTTACTGGGGTCCGTTGAGTAGCCGGCGGCGATGGCCCGCCTGATCTCGCCTGCACTCACGGCATCCACCACAACGCCCTGCCGCCGCATCCGATCAAGCACTGCCAAGTTTCCGCAGGCTTTCTGCGCGTAGCGGACCACATCAAAATCTTTCAGATCGGCAATCCTCTGATCGATGATCTGCTGATCATAGACATAGAGAGGGGTCCCAAATTTTTCCGCAAGTTCCGTAACAGCGATTCCCCCGATCTGACTACGAGAGGTTGAGAACGTGGGGGCAATGAGCATTCGACTATTCACGAGAGAGGCGTTGGGATGGGAGCACACCATTGTGACGAATCGTCGAATCCGGGGAAAGGATCAAGACGCGGAGACGCCTCCCTAGTTGCCGGCAGCGGGAACCGAAGCCCCCCACATGGTGTTCAACGAAAAGGAACCCTAGCTGGAATCCCATCGCGACATCCGCTGACGGCGAACACTCATGAAGATCTCCCCACTCATCTTCCCTGATCGCCACTCATCTTCCCTGATCGATGGGCAAGTTCAACGTCGCGAATTTAGCCTTGGACAACAGGATCTTCCAACCCGATGGAACCACTGGCCGACAGGCGACTTTCCCTGTCCATGAAATACTTTCCCTGCCCATGAAATGACGAGGACATTTAAAGTGACGAACGGTCTTGATCGTCAAGCAGAACGCTCTTACTGAAGGGGTTGCTGGCCGATCTGCGGATGCGTTTCAAGTGTCGCGACGGTTAATTTCCGCGGCCCTTGGGGTCCCGGTCTACGGCCACGTCTCCGCCCTTGCTGAATTGGGATGAACCGACTTTCGATTCTCTGCAGCAGCTTGCTAATGCAGAGTTTATTGATGCTGAGATTCATTTCCTCTGCTTCGATTCTTAGCGAATCGTGGAGGCTTTTGGGGAGTCGGATCGTGATCATTCTCTCCGGCTCGGTCGCATCTCCCTTGGAGGCGTCTTGGCTCCTCATTGCGGCAACCATCTCCTGAAGTTCTGCAAACTCGCTGCTGTCCTCAAAGAACCGCATCTCTTCGGGGGTCGGATACAGTTGGCGAACGATGCCGTCGCTACCAAGCATCTCTCGGTAAAAGACCACCCAAGTCCCTGTTTTCGCAAAAGCGTCCTGTGCCAATCGCAGAACTTCCTGACCACGCTGTTCAAGTGGTAACTGGCAGTCAGGGGGTGAGATTTTGAGCCGCGATGTGACTTGCTCCGCTTGCTCGGGATCAGGGTCGCTGGCATAGCGAAGAGCCGTTGTTTCTGTATGAGCCATCGCTGGACAGTCCTTGCTGAGTGAATGGAACGATCGGTGGTTTTGTTTTGCCAATCCTTACAACCCGTCAAATGCTCATTCTCAAACTATGCTTTCAAAACAACTTACGTCGATTGCTTAAACAGCAGGCAGCCATGCTCACGGACCCGACACTCGTGACTGCACGGTTTTCAGGCACATCGGAATGTGCAAGGCCCAAGTGTCCACCAGGATTGATGAATGGGGAAAATCGCTGGTTTGGAAGCTAAATGGCCGATAAACACGGCATTTGAGACCCATCCTGAATGCCAAGTCTTTTTTTGAAAGAAATTTGGCGGCCAATAATGGGAACCCAGTCCCGATCCGACCTGATTGCTCGCTTGCTAACCGCCGGACCAACCACACGATCCACCACCAGAGGGAGGGAGATCCTGACCGAGAAAAGCCGAATCATGGCGACGACAAGTCAACCCCCGCAATACTAGGAACCAGCAGATTCGCAGGCATCAACCAGCATTTCCACGGCACGATCAATTTGCTCTCGACTGGTGGTCCAACCGAGTGAAATTCGCAGACTGCGTGAGACCTGCTGTTCGGTGCGACCAACTGCCTGCAACACCCTCGTCATCTCATCCGGTGGGGCATTGGCCTGGGCAGTGCTGACCACGAGACGCCGAGCGATCTGCTGCACCTTTCGAGCATTGACAGGAAGCTCAATGCAGAGGGTATTAGGCAGCCTAAGCCCGCTCTCATGAGACGAGCCCACCGAACCACCAAGGTGAGAATACAAACCATTAAAAAGGCGCTCGTTCAGTTCCTGAAAAGTAGCTTCAACCTCGTCAACGCAGCGACTAGCCAAACTGGCCGCAGCCCCCATTCCGACACATGCGGGGATATTTTCGGGGCCGGGACGCAGCCCCATCTCACGAGGCTCACCGTGGCAGATGGGAGAAAGCTTCAGACCACCACGCAGATACAGAGCACCACTTCCTTTGGGTCCGTAGAACTTGTGACCACTGATTGACATCGTGTCGACACCAAGGGAAACCGCGTCTACCGCGATCTTTCCAAAAGCCTGTGTTGCATCACAATGAAGACGCACCCCCCGATTGCGGCAAGCATCTGCAATTTCCCGGATGGGCTGAATGGTTCCCAAAATGGGGTTCGCAAGCTGGATACAGACCATCGCGGTCTCATCCCTGAGCCTTTCCGTGACCGAATTGGGGTCAATTCTGCCGAAAGAGTCGCAGGGCACCGAGTCCACTTGCCAGCCCTGTCGCGACAGATACTCGGCTGCACCAAGGACGGAATCGTGCTCGATAGCCCCCACCAATAGGTGACCTGCCGGTTGGTTTTGAGCTGCCCCGAGGATAGCCAGATTATTGGCTTCCGTTCCACTACTGGTAAACACAATCTCAAAAGCATCACAACCGACAAGGAAAGAGACGCTTTCCCTGGCCTTTTCAAGCGATTCGTTCACCGCCTGAGCGAGGGAGTGCTGCTGGCTGGGCAAAAAGAAATGCTGTGACCAATAAGGATGCATGGCTTCCTGGACAGAGGGAGCCGTCGGGGTGGTGCGATTAAAGTCGAGATAGATAGTGGACACGTGGTAGATTCGCTGCGGCCAATTTCGAACGGGTAAATCTGAGGGTAGTTCGGGTTCAGCCTGGCTTGGCTCGGAAGCCACGGTAGGGAAGGCGGGAATACCAGCTTAATCCGAGCTTTTACGACCTGACAGGCCGGGAAAACGATTTGGATTACCCGTTTTTTGTTCGGTTTGATTTGGTGCTGACGCATTACACTAGAGGGGAACGATTGCAATCAGCGTCCCTTTTTGAGATAATTGGCTTTACGATGTGCACCCGCACTGCACGTCACTCTCCTGCTTAAACTTGGGTACTGTGGGAGCCACCTGCCTTACAGCAGCCCTAACGCGCATTTCTCATCACCGAACATTCGATCTGGAGTTTTAAAATGAAACGTCAACCTTCCGGTTTTACTCTGGTCGAACTGCTGGTGGTGATCACCATCATCGGCATCCTGATGGGACTCCTAATTCCCGCTGTCAACTCAGCGCGGGAAACAGCCCGCAGGAACCAATGTGCAACAAACATGAAAAACCTCGCTTTGGCGGGGGTACAGCACGATGTCGCCAAACGCTCATTGCCCGGTTACATTCAGTCTTTCGGAACCTTCACAGGCAGTGGCGACCCGAGTGACCCTCAAAACACAAGCCCGGCGGCTCATGAAAAAATTGGCACATGGGCTGTTGCCATTTTGCCATGGCTAGAGGGACAGGCAACTTATGAACACTGGACGCAAGATCGGTACCCGGTGATCACCGGTTCGTCGGCGTTGGGCAATCTCAATGGGGCTTCCGGCAGCGGATTGCACCCTTTGGCCGCCCCGAATCTATCCATCTTTCAGTGCCCAAGTAATCCGATCGCCCGCGGAAACTTTGGTAAGAACAGCATGGTTTACAACAACGGAATGCACCGAATTCTGGGCTCTGACCATCCCACCCTAGCCGGGCAGGCTTGCACGAGTCTCGTAAATTCGATGGACAAGAACAGCGGCGTCGGTACTCAACAGTACGCATCCACCGTAGATGCGGCCAGTTTGGACGACATGAAAGACGGGCAGGGCTTCACGTTACTTTTTTCAGAAAACGTGCAAGCATTACCATGGCACCGAGCGGGCTTTGCTAACGCGGGCCGTTTAGTGTTAGCGTTAACGAATCCGGGTAGTGGAGGGGTTACTAACCAAATCACGAGCAGATCGCGTTACACAAACGGAATGGTTTGGCATTACGAAGATCCCATGTTCGCTGACACCACTCTAGCCAACTACTGGAACGGATCATCCAAGTTCGTCAATGGTGCCAAAGATTCAACGACTGGCAAGGTCATTCCGGGCCCGGTGAATCCGTTCCACAAAATCAACGGTCGTGGCACAACGGTTTCCGAAGACATCTTCAACTACGACTTGTCTCCCGCCAATTGTCAAGATCTGGCGCGACCGTCATCGGCACATGTTGATGGAGTGAATTGTGCATTCGGGGATGGAGCTACAAGATTCGTTTTGCAATCGATTGACTACCGCGTAATGCAGGCGATCATGACGCCAAGAGGAAAAGCGAGCTTGGTCCCCTATCCTGAGTTTGTGCTGACTGACCAACTCGGCGATTGATAACTCATCTGTAGAATATCCCGCCTACCTGAGAGATGGCCCTGTCACCGGGGACTCAGCGTAGGCTGGGGCCTGTGCAAGGAAATCCAGGCCCAACTGCGAAGCAATGCGAGACGGTTTAGAAACCACTCGCAAGCGGCCATAATGGAAATTCACCGCTGCTAGTACAACTGGCGTGGTGCAATCCATCGGGAAACCGATGCCCCGAGAACAGCGACGATTTACGGTGCAGATCAATTCTGTAGGGTACGAACGTAGTTTTCAGAGGTAGTTTGAATGGCGAAGATCCGTGGGAGCGATCTCATTGCCGCTGTGACGGTGGTTCTGATAGTGATGGCATTGCTAGCGATGTCCATCCCTAGAAAACGAATCCAACCCCGGACTTTACAGTGCGCAACCAACATGCAAAACCTCGCTCTCGCGAGTGTTCAACATGATTTCTCCAAAACATACCTTCCGGGCTACATCCAAGACTTCGGTATCTACGCGGGCAATGGATCGGACCCGACTGACCCTACCAACCGAGGTATCCCCCACCACAAAAAGCTGGGCACTTGGGCCGTTGCAATCTTACCTTGGCTAGAAGGCCAAGCAACCTATGAGCACTGGACTCAGGACCGGTATCCGATCATCGTTGCTGACCCGAAAAATCCGCCGCACCTAGGGTCAACAACGGGTTCTGCTGGTGAGGGCTTCCACATGCTTGCCAGCCCCAATCTGGGCATTTTTCAGTGCGCAAGCAATCCTGCAAATGATTCGCAGAACGCCCCAAATAGCATGATCTATAACAACGGCATGGCTTGGCCAACTAACCACACTTCCTTTGCCAATGCCCAGAATGTCAACAACGGCGTGGGCAACAGCAAGTACAACGTCACGATGGTCGATCGCACAACAGGCGAGGGAACCCACACGGCGGAGGGCCCGAATACCACACTCGGTGACTTCAAGGACGGACAAAGCTGTACCATTCTATTTTCAGAAAATATCCAGGCATTACCATGGCATCGCGCCGGTCTGATCCACGGTGTCGATCTGATCATGAAAGACCAAAACCAGCAAGACATCGTATTCGATTCGAAGATGCCCAAAGCGCTCGTAGCCCGCTACATCCACGGCATGGTTTGGCATTACGAAGACGCGGAACATGCCAACGCAAAACTGGCCAATCAATGGAACAAGCTCGGCACAGCGACTCCGGTACGTCCCAGTGGTGTTGCCCCAGTTCACCGGATCAATGGATGCATGAACGGGAACAAAGACTCACTTTTTAATCTGCGAATTCGTGACGCGAAGAGCGCAGTCCATCTCGCACGTCCTTCGTCAGCTCATCCCAATGGAGTCAACACTGCGTTTGCAGATGGGGCGACACGCTTTGTGGACGAGAACATCGACTACCGTGTGTTTCAAGCATTGATGACACCGAACGGAAAAGCGAGTTCGGTTCCCTTTACGAAATTCGTCCTGCCTGCCAAATTCCGCAATTGATGACACAACTGCGAAAGGACGCCTTCAAGTCTGACGGCACCTATGGTTTCGCGAGCGTTAACCATCGTAGCCTGTCCAGCCTGTCCAGCCTTTTCTTCAGGTGCCGTCGATACCAAACCCACGGCAGCGTTGGCCCGAACTCCTAAATCGCCAGCAAGGGGTTCAACGTCAACATCCATGTTGCAGAAACGCCAATGCGCTGAGTCACGCGACCGGAAAACGGGATGCTCCAATTGTCCCGATGCTCCAATTGTCCCGATGCTCCAATTGTCCCGATG
>JAPKCI010000098.1 GCA_028823035.1 Rubripirellula sp. | reverse complement strand
TACCTCAACTGCGCTACCTCAACTGCGCTACCTCAACTGCGCTACCTCAACTGCGCTACCTCAACTGCGGCGGCATTGGCGGTGATTGCCAGAATTTCCAGTCGGGGATCCAACGGGGACATGTAAATAGCCACAGCATCGTCGATTTCTGTGTCACAATCGATGATAATCTTGCGAGTCATGAGACCAGTTGCAAATTCTGGGGTTGGTAGGACGACCTCGGAATCACCAGACGCTAACATTTCTTCACCGCAGAATCACAAATCTTTGCGGATCGCTCTGATCCCATCGTCTTTCTCGAACCACAATCGTACTTGCCATGAATTCCACTTCCCCAAGTTCCTCGGCGTTTCAGGAAGCGATTGCACAGTCTCGGCAGGGACAGGATCTAACCGAGGATCAGACCAGCGACTTGATCGACGCCATGCTGCAGGGGGCCGCTGATGAGCAGCAAGTTGCCGAATTGTTGCTGTCTCTGAGTGCCAAGGGCGAGGCCGTCAGTGAACTGGTCGGAGCCGCGAAAGCGATGCGTCGTCATATGACACGAATCCCCCATCATCATGCCATGCTGCTTGATACCTGCGGGACGGGTGGCAGCGGCAGCGGCACTTTCAATATCAGTACCGCTGTTGCGATCGTGGCCGCCGCTTGTGGTATACCTGTCGCCAAACATGGAAATCGAAAGGCAACCAGCTTGACCGGCTCCGCCGACGTGCTGGAAGAACTTGGCGTCCGGATTGAGTCCGAAGCCGATGCGGTGGCTAAGCGTCTGGACAACATCGGAATCTGCTTTTGCTTCGCTGCCAAGTTGCATCCCGCAATGCGTCACGTTGTCGGCGTGCGACGCAAACTTGGCGTCAAAACGCTCTTCAACTTGTTAGGTCCTCTGTGCAACCCTGCCGGGGCGACTCATCAACTGCTGGGGACATCCAGCCAGGATGCCCAAAACAAAGTTGCAGCGGCGATACGACATCTGGGGACAACCCGATCCTTCATCGTTCATGCTGCAGATGGTCAGGATGAAGTATCACTGGATGGTGAAACATCAGTGATCGAAATTGTCGGCGGCGAGGAAATCAGACATCAATGGACTGTGGGGGATTTCGGACTGATGCTTGCCGGCCGCGAAGCTCTGGCAGCGCCGGATCCAGCCACCAGTGCTGATATCATTCGCAGGCTGTTTGCAGGCGAGCCGGGACCGTGTCGCGATACCGTCGTGGCGGGCACGGCGGCAGCTCTGTTCCTGACCGGGCAATCTGAGTCATTACGGCAGGGGGCTGAGCGTGCTGCCGAAGCCATCGATCAGGGAGCAGCGGCTGAAAAACTTGCTCAGTTGGCCGGTGCCTGAAGTTGCGGTGCCTCGCTTGAATCAGAAGGCTTGCTCAAACGGTCGAACCATTCCGATAACGACAGTTCAAGATCATCTCGCTCTTTATCAATCGACTTGTTCAGTTGGGCAACGATTTTTTTATTTTGGCGATGAATCAGTCGCTCAACGAGAAGTTCTTCCATGACTTCGCCCCACTGTTCGGCGACATCGCCGCCGATCTTGCTGACACGGTCTACCTCAAAATGTTCCATCACCAGTGTCGCTGTCTTGACATTTGGATCGATCACCAAGCCGGGTGGAATCTCTCCAAAATTGGCATGGAATCCAACAGACATCGTTGAGTTGAGGCGAACCCGGATTTCGCCAGTGACTGTCACACTGAATAGTTTGACTCCGAGGTTCCATCTTTGGATGCGGGCCGTGAATTTCATCGGCGCCACAATTGAGGAATCAATCAGCCAGCTTTGTTGCCCCGTTGCTTTAGCGATCAGGGGTACCACTTTTGAAATTTTGATGGTTGGTGGTACGTCTGGCATGGAAACGTCGTATTTGATCCAGCGTCCCTGCTCAAGTTCCCGAAACCGTCGATTTGTTTTCAACTTGAATCCATCCACCCGTATCTTGACGCCCGCCCAGACACGCTTTGTATCGCCCCAGTTCTTGTCTCCGCTGATGGTTTTTGGCAGATGCATTGATGCTTTTGAAGCCAGCCACTGAATCGATTCTCTCGCCTGCTCACTTGAGATGTTCAGTGGTTGATCCGTTTTCACTTGCGCTGACGCCCCCTCGGCAGGCGATTCGATTTGGGCCATCGCCGAACCAGTTCCGATCAGCGTGAACAGCACGAGGTGGCAAACCCGCAGGGTCAAACGGAGGCTCATCTGCATGAGGTGTTCTTTGAACGAAGTCCTGACATGGCGATGGAAGTTGCAAACCTGCTGGCTGCTGAGATTCTTCAACGCGGGTGGTTGAGTCTGGCCCGCTTTGGACCAGATGATTCTATCGCAGGATGGCTGATTCCTGTCGATACCTCTGTGAGCCCGCACGATGAACTTGATTCCCATGTGACGTGATCCGACATTCGCCGCGGTCACCATGCCGAAAGTGAGATTCCGGCTGGCGTGACGCATCGTACTGAGGGTTCCTCCGTTGATCAGACAGCGTCTTGTGAAGCCCTGTCTGGGTGGGGACATCAGTTGGCTTGGCTGATGCGGTACGACCACCGGTACGTGTCGGCCAATTTCAGTGGCACTGCAGCGGTTACCAATGCTGCTTCGCGTTGGACCTGGATTCCACCGGTCAATGCTTGCAATGTCAGGTTGTCAGCAAGTTGGTACTGGCTGCCAAGAAAATCTGGCGGTTCCGGGCAGCGGCAGGCTAAATCGAATTTGAAGGCGGAAGTCACTTCCTGATCAATTTCGACACTGATGCTCCAATGGCCTCGGCCGGCGGCCCCAACGCCAAGAATGACGTTTGCTTCATTGATGTGTTCGCGTGACAACTGCTGTAGCGGCGGGGAGCATGGCCACGGTTCTTCGGTATCTCCTTCGATGCTTTTGCCGACTTCTGCATCATCAACGAAGAAGCGTTGTACGAATCGGTCGGCTTGCCATTGGAAGTCGAGCCGCAGCAGACCATCATTGGTTGTGAGTGACAGAACTGATCGGGTTGAGTTCGTCATTTTTTCGCTGGCTCTGCGTTACTCTGCGAGTCTTCCCTGTTGCCATTCATGTGATGAAAGGCTTTGAGAACATTCAGTCCATTGGTTTGGCTTTTTTCGGGGTGGAACTGCGTAGCGAACAGATTGTTCTTTCGAACCATGGCACAGAACTCCCCGCCATAGTCGCATTCCAGCGCGATGATGGCTGGATCGGCGGGACGCACGTAATAGCTGTGCACAAAGTAAAAGTGGCTGTTCTCGGGTGTGTCAGCAAGGATTGGTGCGGCTGCTCGTTTGGTGACTGTATTCCAACCCATGTGTGGCACTTTGTAGGTTGACGGCAGATCGAAGCGAACCACGTCGCCTGCGAGAACGCCCAGTCCCTGATGCTCGCCATGTTCGTAGCCGCGATCGAACAGGAGTTGCAGGCCGAGGCAAATTCCCAGAAAAGGTCTATCGGAATTGATGAAATCGATGATGGGCGCAGCCAGATCACGCCGGCGGATTTCGGCCATGGCATCACCGAAGGCACCGACTCCGGGCAGGATCAGTTTTTCTGCGGAAGCGATTTCTTGCGGGTCGGAACTGATTTTCGCTTGTCCCCCGACTCGTTCAATTCCTTTTTGAACGCTCCGCAGGTTGCCCATTTGGTAGTCGACAATTGTGATCATATTGGCGGTTTGGCGTCGAAAGTCGGTCATGCTCGGCAGGTCAGTGTGATCCTTAGCGTACCGAAAACCGGAAGAGACAGAACCCGACAACCCGGATCCGAGGGTTCGTCAGGTCTCTCTACGTTGGCAATCTGCCCTTCTCCGTCTAACATCGGGTCGAAACAGCGTCCCAACTACCTTTTGGACTCTCTCGAATCATGAGTCATTCGCTCGATTCCCTTACCCGCTTGATGCAAACGTTGCAGGATCGGGCTGAACAACGTCCCGCTGACTCCTACACCACCAGGTTGATGGAGGGTGGTGCAGCGAAGATTGGCGGCAAGATTCGCGAAGAAGCCGAGGAATTGATTGAAGCTGCTGGGGAGTCTGGCGATGAGGGACGTGATCATTTTATTTACGAAGCGGGTGATTTGATCTACCACACTCTGGTACTTTTGGCGTGGCGAGGCGTCGATCTGCAGGAGGTCGCCCAGGAACTTGCTCGTCGCGAGGATACCTCGGGTTTGGCTGAAAAAGCCAGTCGTACCGGCAGCAGCGATCCTTCATCTTCCTCTGAGAGCGAGTGAGTACCTTGGACTCTGGACAGAAATTACGCATTGGGTTGCCCAGCAAAGGGCGATTAAGTGAACTTGCCGGTGACCTCCTGTCGCAGGCAGGATTAGGTTTCCGACGGCAAAGTCGGGGGCTCTTTGCTCGCGTCAGCGGCCTGCCCATCGATTTGATCTTTCTGCGCACCGATGACATTCCCACCCTCTGTGCCGAGGGAGCGATCGACATGGGAATCACCGGGAGCGATCTGCTTGAAGAGTCCGGTGTCATTACCAAAGTCCGCATGAAGTTGGGCGTTGGACGTTGCCGTTTGGCTATCTGCGTGCCTGACGATGCCGAACTGACTTCAGTCGCCGATCTCGACGGTAAACGCATCGCAACCAGTTTTCCAACCATCACCCAACGGTACCTAGCAAAGCATGATGCAACTGCACATCTGGTCTCACTCTCTGGATCTGTGGAAGTCATGATTCAGTTGGGTGTGGCTGATGCCATTGTTGATCTGGTCGAAACCGGCAGCACATTGGCCGCTAATCGATTGCGGATTTTGGAAGAGATCGATTCGTACGAAACGGTTCTGATCCAGAACAGTCAGTGTCGCGATACAGAGACAGCTGACCGCGTGGTGCGCCGACTCGAAGGTGTCGTGATTGCCCGGGATTATTCGCTGCTGGAATACAACGTGCCAAGAAGCAAATTGACCGCAGCCGAGGAAGTCACTCCCGGTTTTAATTCGCCAACGGTCAATACTCTTGAAGATCAGGAGTGGTGCAGTATCAGGGTGATGGTGAAACGTGGCGCCGTGATCGATGCTATGGAGCGACTTGAATCACTGGGTGCGTCTGCGATCATTGAAACTCCAATTTCCAATTGCCGTCTCTAGAATTCCACGGATGAGAGTCTGATGTCTGACCAGCCTGAATTGCCTGTCGAAGTCGATGTGACCACTGTGAACGCCATGCGTCAGCAGGGTGAGTCGTTTGTGTTGCTCGATGTCCGCGAAGAGAACGAGTACGAGATTGCCAGGATCGAAGGCAGCCTGCTGATTCCAATGAGCCAATTAAGGATTCGCTTGACGGAATTGGAACCCCATCAGCAGTCGCGAATCATTGTTCATTGTCACCACGGCGGACGCAGCATGCAGGTCACCCAGGCTCTTCGCGATCAAGGGTTCACCAGTGTCCAGAATATGGCTGGTGGAATTGATGATTGGAGCCTGCAGATCGATTCTGAGGTTGCTCGTTACTGATTAGGAACGCAGCAGATTCCCATTGCGGTCGAGATCACAGGTTCTGGTTGAGATCACAGGTTCTGGTCGATCTGCAGAGCAACCATGTTGCAGTGCGTCGCCCCTGCGTGTTCCAGCACCGAGCGGCGTACGCTGCAAGATGAACGGCAAACGCCGGGTTCGATTCGCTGGTTGCCCCGTCACGGAAGTCACCTGATCTTTTGACACCGCCAGCTAGCCACAATCGAGGTTGTCAGTGCCGCCGCCTTACAGGTGGCGGATGATGTCATTGGCGAATACCACCGCCATTAACAGTAGCAACGCGAGGATACCTGCCAGAGTCAGTCGGAACTCGAGCTGTTCATTGGCACGTTTTCCAGCCACGAGTTCATAGATCAGGAACATCATGTGCCCCCCGTCCAGTGCTGGAATGGGAAGAAAGTTCAAGATTGCCAGGTTCATGCTGAGCATCGTCAGGAACATCAGTTGTGGCGAGATCCCTTTTTCTGCTTCATTCTTGGCAATATTGACGATCTCAAGTGGACCACCTACGTGACGCAATTTGATTTTTCCGCGAGGCAGCATTCGTAGAAATCGGATCACGTCGGTGAAGCGACGGTAACCTTCTTTGACACCCAGTGCCAAAGCGGAACTGATCGAGTCTGCCTGTTGGATCGATTCACTGGGTGCTAGGGCGAGCCCACGCTCAAACACATGCCGGTCATCTTTCCGGACGACGAGGGTTGACGTGATCACCTTGTTTTCGGGTGGGCGACTTATGATCACCTTCAGCGTCGTGCCCTCGGGTAACAGTTGGATGGTTTCACGCAGTGTGTTGAGCGTTGTGATGGGGCTGATTTCCCAGCCCTCACGCAACTGCTTAAGAATGGCTTCGAACAGCTCGTCGTTCAGAGCATCGCTGCTAGTGAGTTGCTCGACGAGTTGAACTTCCTTCAGTTCGTCTCCCACCTGAAGCGAATTTTCATCTGCACCGGCTTCCCCGCTCGTGCCGATCAGTTTGGAAATGACTGGCAGAGGTTGGTATGCGAAACCCACTGCATTGATGGCGATTTCTCCGGCGATGCTTTGGTTGGGTGGAATGGATTGCGGAGATTTGGAAGGTGTGATTGCCAAGTCGACGGTTTCTGCGTCATCACCAGTGCCTCGTTTGACGGTAACTTTCACTGTTTCCGTGGCACCGACGAGATCCAAGGCCATGCCGTAGGAATCCACGTCTGCGTTGTCGCCGTAGCTTTGGATGATGTCGCCGATTTTCATCCCCGCCTCGGCAGCCGGGCCATTTTCTACCAGCCCGACAATGGGGCCTACAGCGAACCTGATGCCGAGTGATTTGGCGGGTTGTGGAGGCAGGGCGACTTTCTGTTCGCTTCCGTCGACCCGACGCAGTGTCAGATCAATCGTCTTGTTGGGATTCGAATACAGATAATCAAAGAAGGGGGTTCCCGGAACAATCGCCTTGTCGTTGATTGGGGTTCCATCAAAGGCAATGATGGATGCTCCGGCATCCTGTTTCGTCAAAAATTTCGCAGCGACAGAGTTTGGAAATGTGAACAGCTTGGTGCCAATGGTCGGAGCGTTCGGGATTGCGATCCCAATCATCCTCGCGTCTTTTAGGTCAGGGCGAGACTGCGTCACCAACTCGAATGTGCGGACACCACTGTCGTACTGAATTTCCACGTCGATGGGTTTGTCGGGATTTTCCAGACCATCGGTCAGGATTTCCATTTTCATTTCGCGGAAGTGCATCTCCGAGTCGCTCCATGTACCGACCGAGATCACTTTTCCACCGGGTTCGATTCCTGCTTTCCAGGCGGGACCACCTGGAACCACGCTGCCGACAATTGCCGGGCTGTAGGAAACACCGTAGCCGTAAGCAATGGCAGCAAACAGAACACCGGTGATCACATTCATGATCACCCCTGCACTGATGATGATCATCCGTTGCCAAACCGGTTTCGCTGGGAAACTCCGTGAATCCAGTTTGGGTGCTACGTCTTCGGTTTCCTCACCATCATCTTCGAGCTGAATGCGTTTCGCCTCTTCCTCTTGTTTTCGAGGGTCGTCGTCCTGTCCCAGCATCTTGACGTAGCCGCCCAGAGGAATGATCCCAATTCCGTATTCTGTTTCTCCGTAGCGAAATTTGCCCAGGGTTCGGGGTAATTTGATGGGGCCAAGGCGAATCGGTACATCGAAGCCGACATAAAACTTTTCGCACTTCACGCCAAAGGTCTTGGCAGCAACAAAGTGGCCCAGTTCGTGGACAAAAATGACCAGTCCAATTCCCAGAGCCACACGTCCGTAAAGAAAGAGGGACGAGATCAGGGAAACTAGAAAGTTTGGGTCATCGTCGGCTGCCAACAGAAGGCTTGTCGAGAGAAAATCGAGCAACATTCAGGATGCCTTTTTCAGGTTCAGGCGGATGTCAGTTCTTTGTGCTGGCTGGATCGTAAGCACATGTCAGGATGGCGAGATTACGTCAGATTATTGCATTTCGACTAGCTTCACGGGATCGCGGTCATGCCGGCAACGTCGCTCCAGAGCAAATCTGGCCCCCAGTTGTGATGCGGTACGGTACGCAGGCAGGCATTTTCGCTACAGCTTGAACCGGTTCCTCAATTCCTTGCGGGCCCAGCGATCGAGTTCCAGTAACCGATCGAGAGCAGGATCCGACTCGTGGGAGTGACTTCTTAGCACGTCCTGGCAGCCCACTACGATGTCAGTAAACCTGATTTTTCCCGCGAGGAACAGGCCGACCGCTTCTTCGTTGGCAGCATTCAGGACGGCTCCAGCGGTTCCACCGGCGGCTGCCACCTCAAAACCAAGCTGGAGACCGGGGAAGCGTTCCGGATCAGCTGGCTCGAGTGTCAGGTCCCAGGGTTTGGTTCGGTCAAAGTCAGGACTCGGGCAGGGCAGGCGTCTGGGATAGGTCAGGGCGTACTGGATCGGCAGCCGCATATCGGGTGGACTCAGCTGTGCGATCACGGAACTGTCTTCGAATTCGACCATCGAGTGGATGATGGATTGAGGGTGGACCACCACTTCGATTGCCTCTGCCGGGAGTCCAAACAGCCAGCGGGCTTCGATCACCTCCAACGCCTTGTTGATCATGGTTGCCGAGTCAATCGTGATTTTCGGACCCATCTTCCAAGTTGGATGCGCCAAGGCCGATTTGGGTGTTGCAACATCCATCTGGGCCTGAGTCCAATTCCGAAACGGGCCGCCACTGGCCGTCAGAATCAGTTTCTTGGGTGGGCAGGGAGACGATTGGATGCACTGAAAGATAGCTGAGTGCTCGCTGTCGATGGGCAGTAGCTCGGCACCGCTCTGTTGGCAGGCTCGACTGACAACTGGGCCAGCCACGACCAAGGTTTCCTTGTTTGCCAGTGCGACCCGTTTCCCCGCCTCAACCGCGGCCATTGTGCTTTCCAGTCCTGCCCGGCCCACGATCGCAGCGACCACGATATCGACCGAGGCATCACTGGCGGCCGAGATTAAAGCTTCGGGGCCGAAATCGACGCGTGATCCAAGGCTGCGAATCCGTGCTTCGTCCTCGCCGAATGCATGGGCGCTCTTGCGGTCTGAAAGCACGACCCGATCGGGCGGCAGATCAAGACCGCTGGCCAGTTCTGCCAACAAACTGATGTTCTTGTGTCCCGAAGCAGCGCAGACATGCCAGCGAAATTCCGGGTCCACTCGGTTGAGTTGGTTCACCACATCGATGGTTGCCGTCCCAATGCTCCCAGTCGCCCCCAGAACTGCAACGTTCTTGCAGCTTCGCGTGTCTTCAGGCAGATGTCCGGTTTGATTCAAATTCGCGTCCAACAATTTCTCTGGGGATCTCGCTGATTCGCGAATCCTGTTCACTGAGTCATTCCAGTTTCTCGGTACCACCTGTTTGCCCGGAAAAATCGGGGGTGTTCGAATTTTCAGAAACTTCTCGCCGTCAGATGATATCCAGGCTCAGGAAGGCATACTTGCAGGATTTTTCACAAGTCTTCCCACTATCCCCTCGAAAGGCAATTGCGGATGTCGGCAATTTTCCCCGACTACATGGACCAATATCATGAGCGATTCGAACCTTTGTTACGACCCGACCATAACTTGGGTTGTTCTTTACCCTGCTTGCCGATCAGGACAATTGATCAAAGAATGCGTAACGAGACTTAAGCCAGGCGTGCATTCAGGCCGGTTTTCGTTTCACTGGTCGACCCTCTAAGATTGCATTACACAGTCTTTCAACTAGCGAATCTGTCATTTCAGAGGGAAAGTTGTGTCGCTGGCCTGTCTGGCAGGCAACGATGTAAAGCAGAGCAATCCAAATTGAAATCGACCAAATTTCTGTTCCACTTTTTGCTTGTGCTGAGGATTTGAAGAACTTGGCATGACCTGCAACACGCAAGAATTCTCCCGATGAGCGACGACAAACAACCAAAATCAAATGGATCAGAGCCACGGAGTGGCGGAAATGTCTGGCTTGTCCTGATCGCGATCGTATCGGCCGTACTCCTGAGCGCATTCCTGTTTGGCGGCAGCGATCTTCGCTTGCGATATCCCGATCTGATGAAGTTGTTGGCGGCCATGGCTGATGCCGAACAGGCTGACGCAGTTGCTCCCATCCCCGGTGCAAGTGCCAAAGTCACTGCAGAGAACACTGCTGGCGATGCTGGGCAGTCCGCTTCTGCCAAACCAGAGACGCCGAAGGCGAAGTCGGTTGAGGCCGTGGACGAAAGCAATTTAGAGGTTGATCCAAAAGTCACTGTCATTGTTTCGTCCACCAAAACACCCAGAATGCAAGTGGAGTTCGGTGGCTTACAGGATATCAAAGTCTCCGATGGAGAAATTACCGGCAAGGTCGCCTACCGCAGCAAGGGAATTGACAACAAAGGTCCCGTTGTCAAGAACTACAAGTTGGTCGACTTCACAACCATCCGCGACATCAATAACGAAGCTGAGCACAAGCGGTTGGTCGATTATCTGAACGCATCCGGGGTGACTTGGGACAATGCTCGGCCAAGCCGATTGTTGCAGGACCATTGGCCGGAACTGTTGATGATAGGTGTCTTGGTGATCCTCGGGATCATCATGCTGCGGAGGATGGGCGGGGTCGGATCGCCGATGTCATTATCGCGCAGTCGCGGAAAACTCTATGGTCAGGAAGATCTGGCTGTCACCTTTGACGAAGCGGCGGGCATCAACGAAGCAGTCGAGGAAGTCCGCGAGGTAGTCGACTTTCTAAAGAACAGTGAAAAGTACCAAGCATTGGGTGGCCGCATCCCCAAGGGGGTTTTGTTAGTTGGCCCTCCAGGTACCGGAAAAACCTTGTTGGCCAAGGCGATTGCCGGCGAAGCTTGTGTCCCCTTCTTCAGCCTCTCAGGTAGCGACTTCGTCGAGATGTATGTCGGTGTTGGTGCTGCTCGAGTCAGAGATATGTTTCAACAGGCCACCAGTCGCGCTCCCTGTATCATTTTTATCGACGAACTCGATGCCTTGGGCAAGAGCCGTAGTGGATCGACGGTTGGTGGGCACGATGAACGCGAGCAGACCTTGAATGCGTTGTTGGTAGAGATGGATGGTTTTGATTCCAATTCGGGTATCATCATTGTTGCTGCGACCAACCGGCCCGAAATACTGGACCCCGCTTTGCTCCGCCCCGGGCGTTTTGATCGACACGTGTTGGTCGATCGTCCTGACATCAGAGGCAGGGAAGACATTTTGCGAGTCCACGTCAAGAACGTGAAGCTGGATGAACAAGTTAATCTGAACGACATCGCCTCAATCACGCCCGGCTTCGTTGGGGCTGATCTTGCCAATCTCGTCAACGAAGCAGCCCTGCTGGCAGCAAGAGCTGGAAAACGCGCGGTGGGGATTCATGAATTTAATGAGGCGGTGGAACGGGTTACCGCCGGTCTTGAAAAGAAGAATCGTGTGATGAACGAGGAAGAAAAAATCCGCGTCGCGTACCACGAAGCAGGGCATGCAGTGGTCGCCGCCGCGTTGCCGAATTCCGATCCAGTCCACAAGGTCAGCATCATTCCACGAGGGCTTGCTGCTCTCGGTTACACCATGCAGCGACCGGAATCAGAACGATACCTGATGACCAAGTCGGAACTTGAAAGCAACATGAAAGTGCTGCTGGCTGGAACGTTGACCGAAGAAATGATTTTCCAGGATATCAGCACCGGAGCCCAAAACGATCTGGAACGCTGCACCGAAGTGGCTCGGAGCATTGTGATGGATTATGGCATGAGTCGTCTCGGTCGCATCAACTTCCGTGGTAGTTCCCGATCGCCGTTCCTGGCAGGTGCCGGTGGAGACGGATTTCAAATGACTCACAGCGAAGAAATGGCCAAGCTAATTGACAAGGAAGTGGCCAGAATTATCGAAAACGAACTGAGCCAAACTCGCGAGATCCTGGAACAGCGACGGGAAGTGCTGGAAGCAGTCACCCAGCGACTGCTTGAGATTGAGTCGATCGAAAATGATGAACTGATGCAGTTGATCAGGGAAAATTGCACCGGGCCATGGCTGGTGCCCGGAACCGTCAGGCAAAAACCTCGTGCACAGATCCGATCCGATGAGGATGATACCGATGTAGCGGTCGCCGATTAGTGCTGTTTCCGAAGAGTCATGGATCTGCACCCCCAGACTCGACGGGCAACCGCATCACTGTGGTTGTCGCATCGATACGCTCAGAATCGTGTGGGTTTTATTTCCCGTTGGTCAACTCGGGACGCAGTAACACGATCATGTGTTGGTCCAGGGTTGAGAGCGCGACATTCTTGAACGAACGGCCCAAGTACGGGATCTTACCCAGCAATGGCACGCTGGTTTCGTTTCGGATGTTCTTGGTCGATGACATATGTGGATCGATCAGCAAAGTCTGGCCAGATACCAGCATTGCTGAGGCTCGAACGGTTGCTGTCTGATGCAGCGGCACTTGTACTTCGAGAGGTTCACTCTGTACGCCAAACACATAGTCTGTTTTGATGTCAACGACCCGGCGTGAGATGATTTCGCAACTGAGTTCAATAGTCTCCAGGTGCTCTCCGGCAGGTGTTGTCAGATTTGCAAGAACGCCCAGTCGTGTGCCCTCTTCGACAATTTGCAGAATTGGTTTGGTTGCTTCGCCTTGCTTTTCGTGATTCACAATAAACGGTCGTTCAACCAGATCCGTTAGCTCGAGCCTTTTGCCTTCCAGTAGAATCAGGCTGGGAGCATGGTCAACCACCGAGTCAGTGGCTGCTTCTGTCATTTTTAAAATGCTGGCGACTTCCGCCGAGTTCAGTACCGTCTGCGTCAACCTGGCTGCCGACGTGATGATTTTGTCAGAGTAGGTTGGCATGCTTGCCAGCGACGCAGACTCTTGCGTCTGCGGTTTTGTAATGTTTGTCGAAGTCTGAATCGCATCGGCTCCGATTCCGGCATAAATCGCTTCGCGTGTTTCTTGATCAACTCTCAGAAACTGGATTCTGATTTTCAATTGTCGGGTGTTTGTTCCCCGGTACGCGGCAGGACCTCCGGCTGACATGATTGGCGGGGCAGAAGTCGAAAGCGAAACCTGACGAACTTTGGTAGCGGCTTTGTCTTCATCCGGGTTCGTGATGGTTAGCTGGGCCACGACTGGACGGCCAAGGCAACAGACAAGCAGACCAGTCATGGCAATGAGCAGTGGTCTTGTCGCGTGCATATCGCAATTGAGGGTTTGAGGGGATGCTAAGGAATGGTGTCCAGAAGCCACCGTCGCAGTCACTTCAGCTGGTTTGCATACCCCCCGTATCAGAAAGGCTCGATTCTTGTCAATGCGATCCGTCGAAATTGCATACAAGGACCCTCTGAATCACGGCAATCGGCCATCCCTCAATCGACGTACAAAAACTCATTGCAGTTGAACATGGCTCGGCACAGATCCGTTAAAGCTGCCAATGCGGGTTGTGGTTTCCCCTCTTGTTCAAGCAGTTTGGCCTGGTTTGAAAGAAACTGTAAACAATCGATTTGTTCCTGTTTATCAGGATTTCGTGACAGGATGCGTTGATAGAGTTCCTGGGTTTGCGAGCTTTGATCGACGGGATGCCTGTTGAAGCAGAGGGATGCCAACCGTTCTGATGCATCCATGGTGATGCTTGAATTCATCAAGAGCAGGGATTGAATCGCTGTGGTTGAGGGAACGCGAATCGCACAACTGCAATTGGCTGCAGGGCGATCGAACGTTGCGAACAGGGGATAGCGAAGATTTCGACGTGCAAAAATGTAGATGCTGCGGCGATGGTGATCGGATATTTGGGAGCTGGTTTTCCACTGACCGGATTTCAAGGTTGCGACAAGCTCTTGGGGTAGCGGTGGGCTGACCCCGGGACCACCAGGCTCGTGGTTCAGTGCACCACAAGCCACCAAGATTGCATCACGAATCGATTCAGCATCGAGTCGGCGACGAGGAAAACGTGCCAGCAGGCGATTGGCGGGATCGCTTTGCTTGGCATCCTGCCAGACCTGCAAAGGCTTGGCATTACCTCCGCTTGTGACAGGTGGTTTACTTTGCGTCCGATAGGTAGCGGAGAGAACAATTTGACGATGAAGATCTTTCAGGCTCCAGCGATGGTTTATCAAGCGGCTCGCCAGGTGATCCAGCAGTTTGGGGTGCGACGGTTCCTCACCCATGACGCCGAAGTCGCTGGGTGTATTGGAGAGACCTGTTCCAAAGTGGTATTGCCAGACTCGGTTGACGATGGACCGCGCCGTTAGCGGTTGTGAAGGGTCGGTCAACCACTTGGCAAGTTGCACGCGAGGGTGCGTCTCTGTCGTGACTTCGGTTTCAAGCGGATTCGCGATTCTGGGAAACGCTGCAACAACCGGCGGGCCTGGCAGTTGCCAGGCACCACGTGGATGGATTTGGCTGATGGCATCAGGATCGGCATTCGCAGACAAAACATGTACCGACTGGTTGGTTTTCAGCTTTACCCCGCGATCAAAAAAAGCACGCAGACGATAGAAGTCTCCCTGGCTGATGGCATCGTACTTATGGTCGTGGCATTGTGAGCACCCAATCTGCAAACTCAGTAAGGTTGCCCCGATGGTCGATGTCATTTCGTTCATCAATACATGCTTGCGTTCCTGCTGTGAGTTGATGTCGGGCATGTCAGGGCCAGAGAGAACAAATGCGGTGGCAATCTGGGGTGACTGACGTGGCGACTCGTTGGGTGAGGGGATGTCGCCTGCCACCTGCGAAGTGATGAATTGGTCGTAGCCCATGTCCTGGTTCAGGACATCAATGACCCAATCCCTGTAACGCCAAGCGTTGGGACGGACTTTGTCATGTTCATAGCCATCCGTTTCTGCAAACCGAGCAAGGTCCAGCCAGTGCTGTCCCCAACGCCTGCCGTACTGTGGCGAGGCAAGCAACCGTTCCACGAGTCGGCGGTAACTTCCAGGGCGATCATCGCCGAGAAACTGAGATAATTCTGCTGGTGTCGGCGGCATCCCGATCAGGTCAAAACTCAATCGTCGTATCAGGGTCGGTCGATCTGCTGGGCCGACGGGTGAGAGTGATTCGGAATGCAGCTTTGCCAGAACGAACTGGTCGATCGTTGTGCGAGCCCAGTCGGAGTTGTCCACGTCTGGGATGGGAGGATTGGTTCTCGGTTGATAGGCCCAGTGGTCACGGTCAAAGTCATCGATTTGCAATTCATCACTGACCTGCTCGGTAGTCTGAGGATCATTCACGCCTGCTGTTTGAGTCGCTGCAGGTTTTGCCTCGGGCGAATCCCCTGTTTCACTTGCTGACAGCAGGTGGGAGTTTCCGGCAAGTGCGATGGCGGACACCAGCAGGGCGGACACCAGCAGGGCGGACACTCGCAGGGCAGCGCGACCGGTCCAGTTGGAAGCGGTGAGACTCATGTCAATAATTCCTTGACGATCTCAATCTCAGAGGGGCCAGTCAGGCGTTCATCCAGGCCATTATGGGAATAAACCAGTTTGCGATGATCCAGTCCCATGAGGTGCAAGAGCGTCGCGTGGAATTCATTGACGTGAACACGATCAGTTTCGGCCCGTAATCCGATCGCGTCAGTCGCCCCGTAAGCGCGGCCACCTTGGACAGATGCGCCTGCGATCCAGCCGCTGTATCCCCACGGATTGTGATCTCGGCCCTTGCCCTGTTCGCTCATGGGCATGCGTCCAAATTCACCACACCACACCACGAGGGTGTCCTCAAGTAAACCGCTCCGTTTCAGATCTGCAAGTAGAGCGGCGATGGGTTGATCGGTTTTGCCACAGTATTCGCCGTGATTATCGGCAACGTTTTTGTGCGCATCCCAACCGTTGGTATTGCCCGAGTACACCTGAACAAATCGGACGCCACGCTCGATCATCCTGCGGGCTAGCAGACAGCGCTGTCCAAAATCTCGGGTTGCTGGTTGGTCCATGCCATAAAGCGATAATGTTTTCGCGGTTTCTTGTGAAAAATCGGCCACCTCGGGTGCAGCGGTCTGCATCCGAAATGCCAATTCGTAGGCTTCGATTCTGGCAGAAAGTTCTTCGTCACGATCTCGGGCTAGCAGGTGCTGTTCGTTCAGCTTACGGAGGAAGTCCAGCGTGGCCCTTTGCTGGGGATTTGAAATTCCCGGTTGCGGCTTGAGATTCAGAACGGGAGTCTTGCCCGGACGCATCGTGGTGCCCTGAAAGGTGGGCGGCAAGAAACCGCTGCCCCAGGCAGATGGCCCGCCTTTAAGTCCACCGCCCGGATCGGGGAGAACGACAAAGGCTGGCATGTCCGCATTTTCACTGCCCAGGCCGTAGGCCAACCAGCTTCCAAAACTGGGGTGTCCCATCAGGATGCTGCCGGTGTTCATCTGATACACCGATTGAGGGTGGTTCACACTGTCTCCATGCAGCGAACGAATCACGCACAAGTCATCAGCGTGTTCGGCCAGATGCGGCATGAAGTCTGAAATCGGTAAACCCGACTGGCCACGTGGCCGAAACGGTCTGACGGGGCCCAGCAGTGGGTTCGTCGCCACCTTTCGTCGTGTCATGACCTCGCCAAAACTCTCCGGCAGCAGCTGTCCGGCGTAACGGGTAAGGTCAGGCTTTGGATCGAACAGATCAACGTGGCTGGGGCCACCGTGCATGAACAGCCAGATCATCCGTTTGGCTTGTGGAGCAAAGTGCGGCGGAAGTGCGGTGCGTGGTGGTGAATGTTCGTCTGCCATCAACAGTGATTGCAACGCCATCAAGCCGATGCCGCCACCTGCGTTCTTTAGCATCGAGCGTCGTGTCATCCCAAAGTCTGGAGCGATCACCCCTGTGCTTTTAGGAATCGATTGTGCCGTGTTCATATCGGCAGACTGGTGTGGAGGTGGGCGAAACACAGGGTTTGTCTTCAAGCCCGAATTGTACACGCTTGCATACAGACATGCAGACAGTCACGTGTCGGGTGGGGCGTGGACGAAAGGGCGTGGCTGGTAAGTTTGCCCCGCTTTTGAGCAGGACGGACGCCGCAAAACAACGACCGATGACTGGGATCCGATTCAGATGGATGTCGTGAATGCTCGAAAACGGACCCGCTTCGTGAGCCGTCTGATTTCCTGCTAAACTGCCGCTCGACCGTCAGCCTCGGACGTTGTGTCTGTCGCTCGGCTTTCAATGCACCACACTCAGATGACTATTTCTCCATGACTCAATCGCGAGACCCGTTGACGCTTCGTTCGTATCGTTGGTTTGGCCCCGATGATATGCGGTCATTTGGACATCGTTCGCGGCTCAAAGCAATGGGATTTGATGATATCGATTATAAGGACCGTCCCGTTGTTGCCATTCTGAATACCTGGAGCGAGCTCAATACCTGTCACTCGCATTTGCGAAATCGGGCGGATGAAGTCAAACGCGGGATTTTGCAGTCGGGTGGATTCCCGGTGGAAGTTCCTGTGATGTCTCTGGGTGAGATGCTGATGAAGCCGACCACCATGCTCTATCGCAATTTGTTGGCTATGGAAGTCGAAGAAGTCTTGCGATGTCACCCCATTGATGCCGCTGTGCTGATGGGTGGATGTGACAAGACTGTTCCAGCAATGTTGATGGGCGCCATCAGCGCTAATGTTCCCTCGATTTTCATGCCGGCTGGTCCGATGCTGACTGCCAGATGGAACAATGTCACACTTGGCAGCGGGAGTGATGTCTGGAAATACTGGGATGAACGATTGGCTGGAAATCTTTGCGACAAGGACTGGCAGGGAATTGAAAACTGCATTGGTCGCTCAGCAGGAACCTGCATGACCATGGGAACAGCCAGTACGATGGCGTGTGTCACCGAGGCGATGGGGTTCAGTCTGCCGGGAGCCGCAAATATTCCCGCCGTCGTTGCGGAACATTCCAGACTTGCTGTTCAGACCGGACGCCGGGCCGTCGACATGGCATGGGAAGATCTGAAGCCGTCGGACTTCATGACCGCAAAATCAATCGACAATGGCTTGATGACTTCGCTGGCGATCGGGGGCAGCACCAACGCGATTGTGCATCTGATTGCCATTGCAGGACGACTCGGCATCGACCTGT
Source organism: Rubripirellula sp. (assembly GCA_028823035.1). GTDB lineage: Bacteria > Planctomycetota > Planctomycetia > Pirellulales > Pirellulaceae > Rubripirellula. Next base: position 3,515 of record JAPKCI010000098.1, on the reverse strand, counting down.
CGCTCGATCGCTTTGATGAGTTGTCCCGAACAACGCCAGTGCTGGCTGACATCCGCCCCAGCGGCAGATTCTTAATGGAAGACTTTTTTAATGCTGGTAGTCTCAGTTCCATGCTGGCACGGATGACTGACTTGTTGAATGTCGATTGTTTGACTGTCAGTGGAACAACATTGGCAGAGCAGATCAAAGGTGCCGAGGTGATTGATGATGAGGTCATTCGGACTCGCGAAAATCCTGTCTCAGAAGCTGGTGGAACATGCCTGTTACGCGGAAATCTGGCTCCCAATGGATGTGTGATCAAGTCGCTAGCAGCTGATCCCAATTTGTTGCAGCATCGTGGACCTGCGGTCGTATTCGATAACTATCCGGACATGAAGGAAAAAATCAATGACCCGGAGTTGGATGTCAGTGAGAATAGCGTGCTGATTCTTCGCAGTGCCGGTCCGTTGGGGGCCCCAGGTTTTCCAGAATGGGGCATGCTGCCGATCCCCAAGAAACTGCTGGAGGCAGGCGTTCGTGACATGGTTCGCCTCAGCGATGCTCGCATGAGTGGAACGAGTTATGGCACTTGTGTCCTGCACATCGCACCTGAGAGTGCAGCGGGAGGTCCTCTGGCCTTGGTTCAAAACGGTGATGAAATCGAAATCAATGTTGCCGAGCGAACGATTCATTGGCATGTAAGCGATGACGAAATCGCGAGGCGACGCGAGGCGATGCCACCACTGAAGCAAATCCCCACGCGAGGTTACGAGCAGTTGTATGCCAAGCATGTCACACAGGCGGACCTTGGTTGTGACTTTGATTTTCTGACTGGTCGCACGCCGAACGCGGAACCCAGTATTCATTGACCCGTCAATATCCACATCCATTGAACAGTCAATCCTGCTTTTATAGCAACGTCACCAATTTCAATCCTGTCACCACAGATCAACTGCCCCGAATCTCCAATCTGGTAATTCATGAACACAGCGCCTTTCTCTGCCGACCAATTGCGTGAATCGGTTGTGGCCGTTCCGCCGCTCGCACGGAATGCTTCGCTTGCGATTTGCGAGCAGGAAAACAGTAAGATCATCCGCTTTCTTGAAGCGGGAGGGATTCGTTCGTTGTTGTATGGTGGAAATGCAGTTCTGTACCACTCCAGACTGTCGGAGTATGCTTCGCTGTTGCAGACTTTGGCTGAGGCGGCTTCGAAAGAGACGGTCGTCGTGCCATCGATTGGTCCCGCGTTCGGCTTGGCGATGGATCAGGTAAATATTCTTCGTGATCACGATTTCCCAACCGCCATGTTTTTGCCTGCGCGGGACGTCGTGGATCAGACCGGCATTGCGATCGGGGTGCGGCAACTGGCTGAGGCACTGGGGAAACCTCTGGTGCTATACCTCAAGTTCGATCGCTGGTTGAATCCGGATTTGATCAAGTCACTGGAAGCTGATGGGGTAATTTCCTGGCTCAAATATGCGGTCGTTCGCGATGACCCCGCGCAGGATGACTATCTGCGGCAAGTGCTCGATGTCTTTCCGGCCGAGCGTATTGTCAGCGGCATTGGAGAGCAGCCGGCCATCGTACATCTGCGTGATTTTGGAGTCTGCGGATTCACCAGCGGTTGTGTTTGCGTCGCCCCGGAACAATCGATGCAAATGATGCACGCCATCCACGCGGGAAATTTCGAGTTGGCCGAGTCACTTCGCCAATGGTTCTGTCCCCTCGAAGATCTACGGAACGAAATCCATCCCATCAAGGTTTTGCATCGGGCAGTCGAGATTTCCGGCATCGCCAGAACAGGACCCATCACGCCCCTGTTGAGTGACGTGCTGCCTCAAGATGCTTCCAGAATCGAAGCAGCGCTGGAAAAGATGCGTTCGACGATTTGACCAACGCTGTCTCGTTCTAGTCCGGGGTTGTCGTTGCCTCAGTGCTGCCCCTTTGCTTCCACCGTTGCAACAGCGTTTTTACCGGTGAGGCAAAGGCGTAATAGCAAAACGCAATTGGTAAGGCCAGCCAGTGCAGCAGTAACGCACCAATGAGCACAAACAGTGCTTGTCCAATTTGGTGTGGCGCACGACGGCCTCTGAGTAGTTGCTGGAAAACATGCGGGTACTGAAAACGCGATACCATCAAATAAGCCAGCGTCAGGGTCAGCACGGCCATGAAGATTTGTGATCCATCCCGCAATTGCTCGGCTATCTGGCGGACAGTTTCGTGAGTCGTTTCCGTGGTGTAGGCAGTCAGTTCCGGCATCGCAATCACGAATGCAGCAATGGTGCCTGCTGCGGCAGGGCTGGGTAAACCATCAAACCCGTCATGCGGATCGTCCTCGGTTGTCTCGACATTGAAACGAGCCAGTCGAATCAAGACACACAAAGCAAACAAGACTCCGATGCCCCATGTCACTTTCTGGGGAAGCTCAATGCCTGCGCTATATTGCCATTGCCAAACGATCACAGCGGGCGCTGTGCCGAAGGTGATGGCATCGCAGAGGCTATCCAATTCCGCTCCGAACTGACTTTCTTGGCCAGTCATTCTGGCAGCTGATCCATCGAGCGCGTCAAACAGCATGCCACCAAAAATTAGAATGCCAGCCACAAGTAGTTGGTTTTCTGGTTCCCATCCCAGGTCGACGCTCATCGCGATTGCTATCGCAGCCAAACCACAGACACCATTTCCAAGTGTCAAAAGCGTTGGCAGCACAGCTAAAGTCAACCGTCGTTTGAAGCGTTTGCGTCGTCGACGCTTGCGACCAGGTAAAATCCCGAAGGATGCCGCATCGCCCTGCAATGCCTCATCGGCCTGCAATGCTTCACGCCCGGCCAGACTCTCTTCGGAAGTGTCCGTCTCGGTAGCGTCCGGTTTAGGGTGCAGTTCGTGTTTCAGTTCGCTCATCGGCGTCTTGGGTGGATTGGATGCTTGGGGGTGCCTGAGTCCCCGTCCATGGGATGTTGCCGCGAGTGTTTGAGACCTGCAAAGCAGTTTGTTGGCTCAGGGCCGAGTCAGCAGATTGACATCGTAATGACGGCGGTTGATCGGCTGCGACCGGTGGAGTCATCGGTGATCGGGATTTGATTCTTGGATCGGGATGCTGGATGGCGGAGATTATTCGCTGATCTGCGAAATTGAACAGGCTGTTGCCGGGTGTCGAAAGCAGTTTGTTGATTGATTGGCCCGGTGGCTGGTTGCCTGGTCGGGCTGTTCCAGCATACAGCGGTGGTTGTCGGATGGCGTCCGGTTTTCGTTGGTACCGCCGTCAGAACCTGATTCCGCTGCTATCCAACCGATACCGGCCCCACAATCCGAAAGGTTGGGAATATCAGGGGGCCATCCCTTTTTTGGGCAGGCAGTGATCCTGCTACCCGGCTTTTTAGCCGGCTGGTGGCAATCTGTACCCGTTTTGGCGTTTGCGACTGTCCGTTTTGTCAATGAATCCACGCAGGCAGTCATGAATTCTTTTGCCGCCGCTGGCTGTTTTCAGTTCGATTCCTGCCCGATGCTGGGGTGGATGCTGGGGTGGATGCTGGGGT
>JAPKCI010000097.1 GCA_028823035.1 Rubripirellula sp. | reverse complement strand
TGCCGTTTCCGTTGTCGCAGTCGGGTCAACAGTCGGGTCAACAATGGGGTCAACAGTCGGGTCAACAGTCGGGTCAACAATGGGCAACACGTTCACGCTTGCGAGCAAGCTGCGATAGATGAATGGTGGTGACATCAGCACTGATTTCAATTCCATGCGAAGTGCAGTGTCGAGTTCCTTGCCCTGTTTTCCTTCGATGGCTGCAATCGAAGTGGCCAGTGTCTGGGTATCCGGGGCACGCCGATAGGCACGCCGAACCATCGTGCGCAGTACCGTTTCCGCTTGCTGCGGTGTCAGGTGCTTGCCCTCGATGGATCCGGCGACTGACTCGATGTGCTGCCTGTCGTTTGCGTCGAACCAATGTTCCAATGCATCGTCGATCAGAAAGGAATACTGGTCCCAGACATTGGTCGTCAAGGGATTTGCTGAGGTGTCATTTTTGAATCCGCTTGGGCCGGGAGGATCCAGGGGCAGCAGTTTCATTACCAAGGATTTTTCCACGATCGTCTGTTCGGCTTCCACGATAGCGACTTCCAGATCGAATCCAAACAGTGACTTGAGAGTCTGCCGGTATTCATGGGCAGACAAGCGGCGGGGGCGGAGCACGCCCGGCCTTGCTTTGATTGTCGCAACCAAGCGATTTTGATACCAATCCTCCAACAGCTTGCTTTCTTTGGGATCCAACCTCGGCTGATCTGCGGGCGGCATTGTGCCCGTGCGAACCAGTTCCACGGCTTTGCCCCAAAGTTCAAAATGAGCATTGATGTCGGCTGGTGTCCTGATTTTTCGAAAATCAACTTCGCCATGAATTTCGGTGCCGTCCCCATGGCACTGGTAGCAATGTTTTTGAAGCAGGGGTTGAATGTCTGTGGTGTAACTTTGATGCAGTTGTGTCGTTGTCGCCTGCGTAGCAGCAGTCGGTCGGCGGGATTCAGACTGTCCATCGTCGCCGCGCGCAAGCAGTGGTGTGATCGCTAGGCAAGAAGTGACGAACAGTTGCGGCAGGTGGTAGGACAACGCTTCGGTCTCGACTTAATGCTGCACGAACGAAATCGCGGCGATTGGTGGGGAAAGGGCTCTGGCGGGAACCCCCAGTGTAATCGAAATTGGTACAAACCCCAACGTAACCGGGACGCAAATTGGTGCGGTCACAGGAGTCTCTCGTCCGATTCAATTTTCGCACTGTGCTGTTTTTGTCCGAAACAGCGTGAAAAGAGGATTGTCCCTTGTGGTTTTGTTAATTTTCATTCGTCGCCGACCAGTCATCGGTCCGAAACGGCGAGGCGGGAATGCCCACGCTGTTGACGAGATTACCGATGGGATTGCTGGCCCACGAGTATCGGACAGCGACCGGGTTTGGCACCTGGTCTGACCATGCCGAAACTTTGTTTCCATCGGCTTCAGCATTGGCCCAATGAAAAATACGATCCTTGCCGGCGACGGCAAAGCCCTGCACCGCACCGTCGGTCGATTTCAGACCCATCCCCGATTGTGTGAATTTCAGGTTGATTCGATTGCCTTCTGGTTGGGCTGATTGGAACAGCGGGCCCATCGCAGTGTCGCCGCCGGGCAACTGTTCGCCCATGTCATAGACATCGGCCAGAGCCCATCGAGCCAATCGGGCGCCAACAGCTTGCTTGTTCTTGGGGTGAATGTTTTGGGCATCACCGACGTCCACCGTGATTGCCATTCCGGTATGCGGGATCTTCAATGCTCGCAGCATGCCGTCGCGGACATTGACCCAACCACTGGGCTCGGAGGGTTCAGTTTGCAGTGTGCGGAAATTTGGCAGTTGGACCCAGGCAAAGGGGAAGTTTCCGATTCCCCAACGTTCTCGCCAGTCCGCAATCAATGTTCCCAGTTGCTCATCATAGAGGTTGGAAAATTGGCCATTGGAATTGCGTTCACCTTGGTACCAGATTGCGCCACGGATGCCGTACCCGATCAGCGGATGGATTTTGCCATTGAACAGATTGCTGGGGAAGTTGCGATCCGCGGAAGGATTACTGGGCAACGATGGGCGTCGCGGTGCTCGTTTTTTCTGTCCCTTTTTTTGTTGCAGTTTGTTTGCGGTTTGCTGTTTCTCCCAGTTCGCCAAGGCCTTTTCGTAGCGGGCTTTTGCTGCTTCAGGGTCATAGGCTTCTTCTTTTGTCTGGAAATCCAGTAGCATCGGCTTCAGTTCATCGTTTGCTTTCTGGGCCGGCATGCTGGTCCAGGCCTCCACTGCCGTGCCTCCCACCGACGAGTTGATCAAGCCAATGGGAACATTGAGTTCCTGTTGCAGTCTACGGCCGAAGAAATAGGCGGTTGCTGAGAAGTCGCCGACGGTCTCGGGACTGCAAACCTGCCAGTCGCCGCGGCAGCGGTCCTGGGGTTCAGTTGCGTGAGCAGATGCCTCATTGAACATCCGAATCATCGGGTGGTTGGCCGCTGATAATTCAGCTTCGGAATTGTTGCCGCTTCTGACCTTCATTGCCATGTTGGATTGACCGGAGCAAAGCCAAACTTCACCGACGTAGATATCGTTGATCGTCAGCGAATCCTCATTGGCCTTGGCGATCAACTGATGCGGACCGCCAGCGGAAAATTCCTCGAATTCCACCGACCATTTTCCATCGGCGGCGGCAGTGCCCCGTGCGTTCCTGCCAGCGAATGAACAGGTGATTTCATCGCCAGGTTTCGCCCATCCCCAGATGCTGATGATCTGGTCACGTTGCAATACCATGTGATCGCTGAAGACAGTTGGCAATTCAAGCTGTGCCAACGCAGTACTGCAAAACAGGATCAACGTGCAGGTTGAGAACACAAATGATTTCAACATGTTTCTGGATACCGAGGTTCGAGGGGGAGGAGTGAGGAGGGGATGGAATGGTTGCCGGGACAACGTTTCCAGCGCGGCTCTGTTTTTTTGCAGACGTGTGGTTTTTTTGCGAGGTCGTGTCGTTGATTTGTGCAGACGTTCACTCAGGCAATTTTACGTGACCGCCAGATGGGCCGATTCACGGTTTGACATCGGCAGCCCAAGCTTGGTGCAATACTAACAGCCGATTGACCAACTCGGGCCGTTGTTTGGCATGGTTGATGGTTTCCGGATTTTTGTCTGCAAGACTGACAAGTTGAAAGTTCTGCTTGCCATCGACGCCGATGAGTTTCCAGTCACCCTGACGAACCGCCCACTTTGATCCCCAATGGAAATGCAGCACGCCACCGTAAGGCGAGGGAGCGTCGGCTGACTTGCAGATCGGCATCAGGCTGAAACCATCAACCGGAGGTGCCTCTGGGTTCGTTTTTATCCCGCAAAGTTCCAGCACTGTCGGATACCAGTCCATCGCCGTGATGATCTGATCACGGGATTCTCCCACTGGAACCTTGGCTGGGTAACTCAGGATTGCAGGGACGCGGATGCCGCCCTCCAGAAACTGACTCTTGTGTCCGATCCAGCGACCGGTGTTCCCGCCACCACTGGCACCATAAAAGTGGCCTTCGGGAAATCCCGATGGGTGCTCTTTTCCACGAATGCGATAGGTGGTCTCGTTGGAATGACCATTGTCACTCATGTAGATGATGACGGTGTTGTCCATGATGTCAGCGGATTGCAGAGCTTTGATCACTCGGCCGATGTAGTGATCCGTTGTTGTCACCATCGCTGCGTAGGCTCGTCGAGCGGGATCTTCCAACTGACGATAACGTTTTTGGTGCACTGCCAGCGACTGTTCTGGGTAGTGGGGAATGTTGTACGGTACATACAGGAAAAATGGTTGATCTCGATTCCGGTCAATGAACTCGACGGCTCGCTCGGTCATCATTTCGGGAAAGTACTTGCCGTCTGCGTCGACGCTTTGCGTTCCCTCGTAAAGGTCATGAAATCCGTTGCGATGCAGAAAGTAGTGGTTGTAGTTGTCGATGAATCCATCCCGGATTCCAAAGAACTCATCGAACCCCTGTTTTTTGGGTCCAAAGTCCCGGTGGGCCCCGAGGTGCCATTTTCCGAAAAGTGCGGTCCGGTAGCCGGCTGCTTTCAAGGTCTCGGCCAGGGTGACTTCTTCAAGAAACAGGTTGATGCCCTTGGGGCTGTTCATGTCGCCCTGAGTCCAGTGATACACGCCACCCCGCTGTGGATGGCGCCCTGTCAGCAGAGCCGCGCGTGACGGGCAGCAGACGGTATGTGCGTATGCTTGTGTAAAGCGAACGCCGCGAGATGCCAGAAAGTCAATGTTGGGGGTATGCAGGTCAGGTGATCCAAAGCAGTTGGCATCGAGTGTTCCCTGATCATCGGTGAACAGAATCACGACGTTTGGGCGTGGGTCTGCTGCATTGGCATTGGAGCCAACAGACAGCACCAGAAATGACACACACAGTCCGACAACGAGAAGCAAATGATGATTGGCTGTTTGTTTCACTCGAGACTGGTTGTTGCGCGCGATCAAAGTGCTTTTCTTTTTAACGTGAGGCAGGTTGCTGTTAGACTGAATCAAGCAAACAATCTAATCGAAAATGAGCGAACAGGTGACGGCGGCAGTGATTTCGAGGCTGCGCGAGGATACTGAAAGGAACGAGATGGCTGACGAGAAAACCACTTTGCGGCAGGGGATCTGGCCGGATGGGACGTTGGTATGTCTGAAAATATTTGTTGCAGCATGGGGCGTCTGCATTGCTGTGGGCCTGTGCGAGGTTGGCAGTTGCCAGGATTTGAGACCAGAGTTCCGCGAACAGACGGTTGGTGAAATCGTCGACGCGAATGATCTTGAGGGGAAAGTCCTGTGCGGTTACCAGGGATGGTTCAGTTGCCCAGACGATGGGGGCAATCTTGGCTGGACGCATTGGGCTCGTTCTTCACGTCGACCGTTCGGGCCCGGGAACGTGACCGTGGATCTATGGCCTGATGTAGGTGAACTGAGTGCGGATGAACGCTTTCAGACTGGTTTCGTCCACGCTGACGGTCGTCCAGCCGAGGTTTACAGCAGTGCCCATCCCAAGACGATTCATCGCCACTTTCGATGGATGCGCGAGTACGGTATCGATGGAGTCTTCGTGCAGCGATTTGCCAATGGTCTGAAGTTGCCGCAGGAAAAAATTCAAAAAGATCAAGTGCTTTCCAATGCCAAGTCGGCTGCGTCGAAAACGGGACGCGTGTTTGCTGTGATGTATGACCTGTCAGGATTGCGGGCCGGCCAGGTCTCTCGCGTCCATGACGACTGGTTGCAACTGAGGCGTGATGGGATCACCGAGGGGGGACGGTACTTGCATCACAACGGAAAGCCTTTGGTTGCTGTTTGGGGAATCGGTTTTAGTGACGACCGGCAGTACACGGTGGCAGAATGTGACGACTTGATTGATGCTTTGAAAGCGAATGGATGTGCCGTGATGCTGGGCGTGCCATCCTGGTGGAGAGAACAGAAACGGGATGCTGTCAGTGATACATCACTACACAAACTTCTGCAGCGTGCGGACATTTTGAGTCCCTGGACGATCGGTCGTTACCGGTCACCGCGGGAGGCGAGGGATCACGCGACCAACGTTTGGAAACCTGATTTGGAATGGTGTCGTCAGCGGCGGATGGAGTTTCTGCCGGTGGTGTATCCAGGTTTCAGTTGGAAGAATCTGCACGGAGGAAAACTTAATTCGATTCCCCGTTTAAAGGGCGAGTTCCTTTGGACGCAAATGACCGCCGCCAAGCGGATCGGGGCGAAAATGATTTATGTTGCGATGTTTGACGAAGTCGATGAAGGAACAGCCATTTTCAAGTGCAGCAATGACCCGCCGGTCGGCAACAATGTCTCCTTTCTGACCTACGAGGGATTGCCCGCCGATCACTACTTGCGGTTGACCGGCGAAGGCGGCAGGATGCTGCGGGGCGAGATCCCCGCAGTTTACACCGTTCCTGCAACTGTCTCATCACCTGATTGAAATCGTTTGAAATCGAGTGTCGATCCACCAGCACGATCGACAGTTTTACATGCTTACAGGATCGAGAATCCAGATGAAAGCGATGACGCTTGTTGGTACGAAAACCCCGCTTGAACTGCAGCAGAGAGATGACCTGAAACCAAACGCTGGTGAGGTCATTGTGAAGCTCAAGGCGGCAGCACTTAACCGCCGTGACTACTGGATCACGGTCGGGCTCTATCCCGGTATCAAACCACCGGTGGTACTGGGTTCGGATGGTGCAGGAGTGGTCACTGCCTGTGGCAGCGGGGTGGATCCTGACTGGAGTGGCCAGGAAGTGATCGTGAATCCGGGGATTGGCTGGGGAGACGATCAGGCGGTGCAAAGCAACGACTTTCAGATTCTCGGATTACCCAGGGATGGAACATTTGCCACTGAAGTAGCTGTGCCAGTTGAACAATTGCACCGAAAGCCGACTTGCTTGACATGGGAACAGGCGGCTGCCATTCCGTTGGCGGGGACAACGGCTTATCGGGCACTGTTTTCACAAGGGAACGCAAAGCCCGACGACAAGGTTCTGGTCACTGGCATCGGCGGCGGCGTAGCAACTTTTGCGTTGCAGTTTGCTGTCGCCATTGGAGCAGAGGTATGGGTAACGTCATCTTCGGAATCCAAAATCCAACAAGCGATCAGCCTCGGAGCCAAGGGGGGATTTGATTATCGCCAGGGGGGCTGGGCCGAGCAGTTCGCCGCACATGTGGGACCGCCCAATTTGATCATCGACAGTGCTGGTGGTGCGGGGTATGCGACACTGATGAGTCTGGCAGCACCGGGCGGATGCATTGTCAATTATGGGGCAACGGCCGGCGCACCGGAATCCATTGACATGTTCAAGCTGTTCTGGAAACAATTGCGGTTGCAGGGATCGACAATGGGATCGGCTACCGATTTCACAGCGATGTTGGATCTCGTCCAAGAGCACGAGGTTCAACCGGTAATCGATGCTGTCTTTTCACTCGAGGACACCAATCAAGCACTCGATCAGATGCGTTCATCGCCCCAATTCGGCAAGTACGTTCTTAAGATCGGTACGCATTGATTCGCCAGTGACGGATTTGTGATTCAGCAATTCCCCGACATCCGAATCGACAACGTCTCTGTTGACGATTGATGCTGCTATCGTGTCAGTGATCGTTTGTCTGGTCGAACAATTTGCTGACTGCCGGTTTCTGGATCTTCCCCATGGCGTTTCTTGGCAGACCGTCCACGATAAGCAACCGCTTCGGAATCTTGTACGGTGACATGCAGTCGCGGCACCAGTCTTTCAATTGTTGTAAATTCAGTTCTGCTTGCTGCGTTAGCACGCAGGCGACGGCGACCGATTCGCCCCAGGTATCATCTGCCATTCCAACGACGGCGCACTGCTCGATCAATTCGTGATCGAGCAGAACCGATTCGATTTCCAGAGCAGAGAGTTTGTAGCCACCGCTCTTGATGATGTCGACGGATTGCCTTCCCATGATTCGGTAGTATCCCGATTCCAACACGGCGATGTCGCCGGTACGAAACCAGCCATCGTCAAATGATTCTGAGGTTGCTTTCGGGTTCTGCCAGTACTCAAGAAAAACACTTGGCCCTCGAACTTGAATTTCGCCGGCAGTCCCTTCTTTTACGATGATTTCGCCAGCATCGCCTTTCAGTTGCAGTTCAACATTGGGCAACGGTTGCCCTACGGCGCCCGGTCTGCGTTCACCTTCGTAGGGATTTGAAAGTGCCATCCCGATTTCGGTCATCCCGTAACGTTCCAGCAGCGCTTGGCCAGTCAACGCAGTCCACTGCTGATGCACGCTTGCAGGCAAAGCGGCCGAACCGGATACCATCAGTCGCATTTGCGCAAACCCCTGCACGGCACGCTTGCGATTTTTTTCAGACATCGCATGCAACGTTTGAATTAACTTGACATAAATGGTGGGCACAGCCATGAAAACGGAATATCGTTGATCTGTCACACGCTCAAGGATGACGTCGGCTTCAAAATGGGAAAACGAATCGACCGTTGCGCCAGACCAAAGTGCGCAGGACAACACATTGACGATGCCGTGAATGTGATGTAGCGGCAGAAACAGCGGGATAGAATCATCCTGCTGCCAGTGCCATGCTTGGATCAACGCCTCAATTTGGGCCTGCAGCGTCGCGTGAGTCGATACGACTCCCTTGGGCTTGTTGGTTGTTCCGCTGGTGTAAAGAATCATGGCCCGGCGATCGGGGCCAATCACTGGCAATGGGTTAGGGTCACTTTCGGCGATATCTTCGACGAAGTGCAGTTTGAATCCTAGACGCTCACGTAGGGGTGCGATTTTGTCGCGGAGAGTCCTGGTCGTGAGCACAATCTGGGAATCAGAGTCGGTAATGGCATATTCGAGTTCCGGTTCAGTTGCCGACAGGCTGAGTGGTACAGCCACGCCACCCGAACGCCAAATTCCCCATTGCGCGGTCACGTAATCAAATCCACCCGGCACAAGATAGGCAACACGAGATTCTTGCAGATCTTTGCGTTCACCAAGAATGGCCGATGCAACCAACGCAGACCGCTTCAGCAGTTGGCGATAAGTGAACTCGGTTTGCCCCTGCCGTATCGCGACGGCGTCACCGTGAGAGGCAGCTTGGCCAATCAGTGCAATCATTTCCATTGAGTATCGTATTCCTGCTGGTTTGTCGGGAAATCCGGACGCGGCGGGGTCTCAGACGATCGCTTTGATCAGCATGAAGATCAAGGATGGGCCAAGCAAACATCCCAATCCGGTATAGAAAGTCGCTGTCATTGCACCGTACGGAACGAGTTTCGCATCGGTAGCCGCCAAGCCAGCAGCAACGCCACTGGTCGTCCCCATTAATCCCCCAAAAATTAATGCGGAACGTGGATTGTCTAAGCCGATCGATTTGGCAACAAACGGGGTAAGAGTCATCACCAGAATTGATTTAACGAGGCCTGCGGCAACACTCAGCGCGATGACTTCGCTGCTGGCTTCCAAGGCTCCGCCTGTCACTGGCCCGACGATGTAGGTTGCTGCCCCTGCACCAATCGTGGTGATGCTGACGGCGTCCCGATAGCCAAACCCATAGGCAACCAGCCCACCCACGAGGAAGGAAATAAAGATCCCAAGGATCAGTGAGATGACTCCGCTGAGGCCGGTTGCCAAGAATTCCTGCAGGCGGACACCGAACGCGGTTGCCACGATCGCCAGATCGCGAAACATACTGCCGCCCAGTAGCCCGATGCCCGCCATCAGCGGTACATCCGCAAATCCTTTTTCACCCTCCATGACAATCCCACCCATGTAGGCGAGTGCCAAACCCATGAAAATCGCGATGGCTGAACCGTGGATTCTGCCACGCGTCAGGGTCGTCGATAAGAAACTGGAAAACCAAAGGATGCTGCCGACTACAAAGAACGCAGTGATCAGAGAGTTCTTTTCCAGCAGCGTGATCAACCAGTCAGGTGGCCAGCTCATTTGCCGTCTCCTGTCTGTGTATCAGGGTCCGTTGTTTGCCCGGAACCGATACGGCTTAGCAAGGGTACCAATGCCAGGCAGGCAACCACCGATGCGACGCCTGCCAACAATGCCAGCCAGCCGCCGGTCGCAGCTTTGACGACATTCTGGCTGGCGGCCATGGCGACAACGATCGGGATGTAGATCGAACTCCAGAACAGCACGCCTTGCTGTGTCGGGACCGGCAATCGATCACGACGTCGCAGCCAGTCGGACATCACAATCAGCAGCAGCATGGCAATCCCCACACCACCAACATTCTTGCCAATGCCCAGCAAGTCACCGAGAAGTTGTCCGACAATCAAGCCGACCAACATGCAAAATGCCAAGAGGGCCGTTCCGTAGATAACCATCGCGAAGCCCTATTGTCTCTGGTTTTTCTGGCAGTCTTTGTCAGCCGGAACCGGTCGCCCAACGACGTCGACTGGGTGTGTGTAAAGATAACGCCAAACGGCTTCATGCATGTATTGGCCAGTGCGTTTGTCTTTGAACGCTCGGCTGCCAGGTTGCACGCTGCTGTGTGCTGTTTTTTCATTGCCGCCGACATCAAAGTCGGTGATCAAACGCCGCGTGTTTTTATAGGGAGGTTTGACTTTGTCTACATTCACGATGGGGCCAAACTGGTTCAGACCGAGCAATTCCCAACTGCGACAATAGTGGTCAGCTTTCCAACCACCATCCAGAACATGTGAGAATCCAAAGTAACGATTCGGGGGAGTTGCGGATGGCAGTGCCTGCCATGACTGGTACTGATCGCGGGGTCCGCACAGGGCAACGACTCGACTGACTTTGACGTACTTGGCAAATCTTGCTGCGGTGGTTGATCCGTGCGAACTGCCAGACACGATGACTTTTTCCCAGTCGAGACCGGTTCCATCAGCAGTCAGAAACTGCCCCCAGTTCCCCTGCGGATTCTCCTGATTCAGCCACTTAACGAATTGGTAGGCGCGTTCCATCATGCCGTCCGGTTTGGGGATCTGGACTTCGTCACTGAAGTCCTCACCGGTGGCTGCTTCCAACCGAATGTTACCGCGACAATGCGGACCCACCGGTTTTTCCTGGCAACAGATCGAAAACCACGATCGGGCGTACTGAACTTGAATCGCATGCAAGCCATAACTGGTGACGCGATCAAACAATGCCTGATTGTGACTCATTAGCCAGATCACCAGTTTTCCTTGTGGAGCCACACGGGTATCAACGGCAGCTTTTTGGATATCAGCCGGTTTTCCACTTGCGGTTTCGATAAGGAAATTGATCTCGGGATGTGATTTCACCCGTGGATCGATCACGCTGGCTCGGGCACTCAACTCATGCAGCTTTGGTTGCGGATCCGCAACGCTGGTTGGCGAGGTTGTCCGTTGAGCTGAAGTTTGTGCCACCCCAATGGAGAGCGAAACGATGCAAATCACCGTCGCTGCAAAAGATCGTTCCTGGATTATCATACCGTTCATCGTTGTTGGTGCTGTCTGATCGCAAACTCGCGATCGGTGGCGGCATTGTAACGCAGGAAGTCTGACGCGTGATCCACTGGCGGCAAACGGGTGGTGAGGTTGGAATTTGCAACCCAAACGGTGCGTGGAATGCGTTATCCTGCTGCACTGCAAGTCATCTCCTACAGGCCAGAAATTGAACCGATGCGAAACGCCCAACGACTCATTTTGACCACTCTGCGTTTGACGACTCTGATACTCGCCACCACAACCGTGTTGATGGCGACATGGAATGTGAACGCTCGGGCCGCTGATCCCGCTGAAAAAAAAATGCCTGGTGTTCGCGTGACCAACGTGCGTCAAGTGTTCCACAATGGCGAACACAACGCCTTCACCGACTTGATTCGATTTGGTGGAACGTACTACCTGACGTTTCGCAGTTGTCCTGATGGGCACATGGTGCACCCGACCGCTTCGATCATCATCCTGGCAAGTTCAGATTTGAAGTCATGGAAACAGGTGCACCAATTTTCTGTTCCCGAACGGGATACGCGTGACCCGCACTTTCTGGAGTTCAAGGGGCGATTGTTTGTTTACACAGGCACTTGGTACAGCGGTAAGACGACGCTGCCCCGCAGTGAGTACGACCTGAACAAGCATCTGGGCTATGCGGCGTGGTCGGATGATGGCACGCAGTGGCACAGTCCAGTGATGATGGAGGGCACTTTTGGGCACTACATATGGAAAGCGGCCACACACGACGGAAAAGCATACCTGTGTGGTCGCCGTAAACATGAGTTCGATGTGCGACCCCGCGGCGAAGGGCCTGAAGTTGAGTCGGCCATGTTGATCAGTGATGATGGCCTGGTTTGGAAAACAGCAGCCCTGTTTCAAGAACAGCGTGGCGATGAAACGGTATTTCAATTTGAACCTGGTGGCAGTGTGCTAGCCATTGGAAGGCGAGGCAGCGACAAGGCACAGATTCTGAGATCAAAACCGCCTTATGCAGATTGGGAACGCAGCGAACTGGATCGTTACATTGGTGGCCCGCTGTTGATGCGATGGGGCGATCGTTGGGTGGTTGGAGGCAGAAGAAACACTGATCGAGGGCCGAAGACGTCCATGTGCTGGTTGCTGGGAGATGACTTGCATGAGTTCGCTGAGTTGCCCAGCGGGGGTGATAACTCGTATCCTGCACTGTTGGAACTGAGTCCCACTCGCGCTGTCATGTCGTGGTATTCATCTCACGAAAAAGATGGCGACGGAAAACCAATCACGGCGATTTATATGGCTGATTTAGAGGTCGTCGCCGACTGAACTTGCGTGAGTTTCTCATGTCGGCGAAACCCTGCTCAGGCGTCTCGTAACCGGCATAGCCCTGCTTTGGCAGCACCAGCGTCGGAGCCGACAGCAAGGAAAGTAAACCCTTGATCCAGATGTTGTTGAGCCTTGGCTTCACTGCTGAGAATTCCGACAGTCGTCTTGTGCTGGCGACAGGATTTGAGGACCCGGTCGAGTGCTGCTAATAAATCGGGATGTTCAAACTGCTTTGGGCATCCGAGGTTGTAGCTCAAGTCCAAAGGACCCACGAAGACGACATCGACCCCTTCGACCGCTGCAATCTGGTCAATGTTCTCGACTCCTTCGGCTGTTTCAATTTGAACGATGACAAGCGTCCGTTCCAACGCCTTAGCGTGATATTCATCCATCGTCAGGCCAAAGTTGGTGGCGATTGTCGAACTTGCAACGCCCCGGCAACCATGGGGAGGATAACGTGTGTACGACACCGCGTTTTTTGCTTCCTGTGCCGTGCTGACGTAGGGAACCATGATACCGACAGCCCCCAGATCCAACGCTCGTTTGATGCAGTCTTGATCGTTGGACACAACACGCACGATGGGAGCACATTGGGTGCCTTCGACCGCCAGCAGCATGGCGGGCAAGTCGCTCTCGCTTGAGGCACCATGTTCCAAATCGATCAGCACCCAGTCAAAGCCGAGTTGTGCTGCCATGCGAGTCAGTAAAGCAGAACCGAGACTAATGAATGTCCCACGCAGGGGCGCTGCAAGCCTGCTCTTTTCGATCCATGTGAAACTCATGTGTATCCGTCCCTCTAAGGTGCCTTACTTTGCCTGTTCGATCAGGAAGTCCACTAGTTTCTGGCAGTGAAAGAAACCAGGCCAGAAGTTGTGACCCTGACCGTCAATTTTGATCACTTCAATCAAGTCGCCCGCGCCATTGGCTTGGTAGATGTTTTCCAATGCCCCCGAGTTTTCCGCCAGAGGCACAACTTTGTCATCTTTGCCGTGAATGATCAGCACGGGGATTCTGGCTTTCGCCAGGCTGTCGGCCCGCTTGATCGGATTCAGTACATCCTGTTCAGTTTGTAGCTGTTCGGCTGAAACGCCATACGCAGTCGCTGCCCGTTTGACGCCCGGATAGGTCGTGTAGTCATAGACCGGATAGATGCCACCGATCGCCGCAACGCGATCGGGATGTTCGATGGCCCAACTGCTGACCCACAAACCACCTCGACTGCGTCCCAACAGGGCAGGTGTTTTTGAGTAGCCACGTCGCAACATTTCGTCATGCAATGCTGCGAAGAAAGGAAAGGCTTTGGGACTGCCATAGGCTTCGCCAACATCGATCCCGGCGACAGCAATGCCCGCGTCAAGAAACTGTTGATGCATCCAACTTTCGGCCTGGTCTGGATAGGCTGACAGCGTGGGGCCATAGAAAATCCAGGGCTTGCCAGTATCACTGGTTGCATGCTTATCGGGTTTCATCAAAAAGGCATGCCTGTCTTTGAGCAGGAATGATTCGCCACCGAGCAGTACCTGTTTGCGTTTGGGCATCGCGTCGCGTTGAGTCGGTTTGATCGTGGGTTTGGTATTTTTGGTGGTCTGCTTGCCCGATTTGTTTTGCGGAAGATCATGCGAAGCAAGTTTAATAAAGGAGTCGCGTTGGCGTTGCCACTCATTGACCAGTGATCCCAGTCTGTCTGCTTCGGGAACGGCAAGATCGGTCGACTCATTACGGTCGATTGCCAGGTTGTAAAGTTCCCACGGTTCTCCGATTGGGGCGACAGCCTTCCAGTCACCAACGCGGATTGCTTTGTGACCATCGTGAAACCACCACAGTGAATCGTGTTGCAGATCACCCGCTTTGTCGAAGCTCGCAACCATGCTTTTCCCCGGCGACGGGGGAGCATCGGGGCGCCGTGAAGCCCCGCTGAGTTCCAGTACAGTTGGGACAATGTCGACCACGTGGCCGACGTCACGTCGGACTTCTCCGCGTGCTGCGATCCCGTTGGGCCATGAAACCACTAGGGGGGTCGAGATTCCGCCTTCGTGGGTCCATGTCTTGTGCCGGCGGAAGGGTGTGTTGCAGGTCGTTGACCAGCCTGGCCCCAGACACAGGTAAGTACCAGCAGAGCCCGCTGACAGGTTTGAATCGTGACCGTCGTCCCTGACCATGATTTCCGCACTTGCGCCATTGTCTGACAGGAAGATGACCAGCGTGTTTTCCCACTGGTCCATCTTTTTCAACTGTTCGAAAACCCGGCCGATCTCAATGTCCATCCGATGGATCATGGCGGCGTGGATTGACATTTTTGTTGCTTGGAATTGCTGCTGCTCTTTGGATAAAAGTTTCCAGGGCATCGGGCGATTTACCTCGCCTTCACCCAGGATTTTCAAGGCTTCAGGAAAGTGATAAGGAGGCCCCAGATTGCGTTCGACACGTGACAATTCAGTCACCGCTTTGTCGTTCAACAATCCCTGTTGTTGCAGACGCTTCCAGCGTTTCCTCCGGATGGCATCCCAGCCCTCGTGATACGTGTCCTCATAAATGGCTATGTCCTGTGGTAACGCATGCAGGGGAAAGTGAGGGGCCGCGAAGGCGAGATAATGAAAGAAGGGTTTGTCGCCATGCTCGGTGGCATGGTCCTGCAATACTTCGATCACATGATCGGCCAACGCGGTGGTTGCATAAAAATCGGTCCCCTTCTTGACCGAAGGCAATTGCACATCGTCCTTCCAATGGCGGGTCGGATTGAAAAACCTGCCCTGATCCTTGAGCAGGTAAGAGTGATCAAAACCGTTGGCAATGGGCATGCCATCGATGTGCCATTTTCCTGTGTGGTAAGAACGGTAGCCTTGGGACTCAAGCATTCGCGGCAGCAGTACGGCCCAATCCTGTCGCTTGCCGCGATTGCCTCCACCTGAAGGAATCCCCGGTAATGTGTCGCGGCGAATCTGTTGGGCGTAATAGCCCGTCAGTAACGATCCACGTGTCGGCCAGCATCGGGCGGTGTTGTAGAACTGTGTGAATTGCAGCCCACTTTCTGCCAACGCATCGAGGTTGGGCGTTGCAATTTCACTTCCGTAGCAGCCGAGATCTGAAAATCCGAGGTCATCAGCCATGATCAAAAGAATATTTGGCCGGGCGGGGGTGCCTGTCTTAGCGTCGGTTCTGACGCAAGAGACAACGAGGTACACGAGTACCAGTAATCGAACGAATGAAGTCAATCGGGGCATGAAACTACAGGTGGTGGGGAAACAGGTTGGAAATGATCGCTCGACGAGCAGTCCAGAGTCAGTTTAACCGTTCGGGCTGAAAGGTGTGCCGTTGCTGTCTTGGTTGAATCATGCACCCAATGCTAGCCATGGGCTTGATCGCACGCCCGTTGTAACTTCGGTGTTTGAACATTGTCGGATGCCGACAGACCCTGATTGGGGCAGGTTTGCATATTCGAACGGCAGATGATTCAGTCTCATCCGTTTTTCAGTTCGCGTTCAATCCGTTTGAATTCCGGTTTGGTGTCACGCAAAATTTCAAGAATCTGACGCTGCAATACAGGTGAAATGTGTTGGTAGTCCGTGCTGTTGTCCTCGTTGGTCAAGACGGTTGCGAGTTGCTTCAGAATTCGATCGCGTACCAGTTTTGGCAGGCCATCGAATGCCTCGGAATGAATCAGATAGCTGCATGGATAACAAAACACACGGGTTCGTAAATCAAAGTCGCGCAATGATCGACCTTGAGAATCACGTTTGCCACGACTGCGGAAGTCCTTCGTGTATCCGGATGAACCGACGATCTGGTCCGTCAAGGGAAATTCGTCACACATCAGCAAATGTTTGACCACGCGTGTCGCTGCCAAATCAATCCGTCGTTTGCTGCTCTCGCTTAGGTGCTCGGGAGGACGTTCCAGTAACTCATTCATCTGATTGGAATTGAATACAGCTTGTCGCGTCTCGTAATTGGCGACCGCGATTGCGTTGTGCATTTGGCTTTGGTGTTGCAGAACAAGCAAGGCAACGATGTCACTGTGGGGACTCAGGAAATTTTTGGTTCGAATCAACGAATTCAAGTCGGTGCAGTTGGCGCCTGATTCCCGATCCAAGGGTGTCACGTCATCGTCACAAGTGGTGTTCCCCATGTGTCGCATCTCACCATGTTGCCCTGTCACATACCAACCACCCCAGCGATCTTTGAATGCACTGGATGAATCTGTCAGGAAAGTACCGCGTCCGTACCTTGGGCGACCATTACGGTCGGGAAAGACACTCCGGACCAGGTAACCCGGAACATTCTGGGTGCGTCCTGTCGCGTGGCACGCCAGACAGTTTCCTCTATCGCGAATGAAAGTGGGTTTTCCCAGTTCGGATTGCGACAAGGTGTAAAACGTGGCACCCTGTTTGGGACCGGTTGCTGCAAGTTCCAGCACATCGCCTTGTTGGCAGAATCCAACATAGACATCGTCATTGAAATACAGCGAACGCGGGTTTTGCGCTGAGATGCAGTGCAGTTGCAGGCTGGTTTTTGAAAACACCAGAGTTTGCGAACTCACGGGGACATCAAGGGCTTTGAGCACTGATTTCAGGTAACCGAAATCTTTGTCGTAATCGAGCTTTGCCTCTCCTGATCTGATCTTTGCTGCGAGTGTTGATACCGGGTCAACGACCTCTGCGTTGTGGTAATCAATGGGGGGGCGTTCAAAACTGAATCCTTGGGCAATCGCTGTGGAGCCAAACGCCAAGGTGATTGCCAGCGACAGAAACCTGGTGACCTGTTGTTTCGGCAGGCAAGCTTGTGCTTCGTGTCGATTCATGAGCAACCGATTGGAAAAGTGTTGGTGTCTTACTTTTGGTATTCATGATGGAACTGCAATTCATAGATCTTTATCGAATTCAACGTGATTTTCAACGAGCAAAATTGAAAAATCTTGCAACCGGAAGCTTGTGGTTGCAGTTAAGAGGGCAAGACATGGATCCCGGGATGACAGTGTGAGAAACTGTTCGTGGGTTGGGTTTTTCGCTCTCGCCGTTCTGCCCCCACTGTAATGTTCGCTGTCACCGCGAGCAGTCGGCATGGCGAGTGAATCTCAAATGCTTACAATCGAGAGTTCCTTGCCGCGTGTTTGAACACCTCGCTGTCCAACAAGTGTTGTCCGTTGCCGTATCTCGATGCTCGTCTTAAAAAAGTTGCTCAACAGATCCGTACCACGGTTCATGTCGATCTTGGTTCGGATCATGCGAACTTGCTTGTAGCCCTGCTCAAGAGTGGCCGAATAGAGCGGGGGATTGCGATTGAGAATAAACAACAGCCATTCCTGCATTCACGGCGAGCCTTGCAGGGTCTTGATGCTGAGGCCCGTTTTGCTGAGGGGCTTGAAGGATTAGTGCCGGGTGAAGCCGACAGCCTGAGTATCTGTGGGATGGGGGCTGAGAACATCGTTTCGATTCTGGCAGCAAATCCTGACTGCATTCCTCCATTGGTCATCTTGCAGCCGAATCGGCGTGCGGAATTGATTCGCCAATGGGGACTCGACAGCGGTTTTCATCTGCTCGATGAGCAGATTGCCCACGGTCATTGGCCGTACGTCATTTTGACTTACCGAAAAGCAGATGCGGTTTCAGATCCCGCTTACACCAAGGTTGACCACGAAGCCGATCTGTTGCTCGGCCCTTGGTTGTTGAAGCGACGCGAAGAACGGTTCGTCGCACAGATCCAGGAAGAACAACAATACTGGCAGCAGTTTGAACGGATCAGTGATGAAAGTGTTTTGCGTCGCGACACGATTGAACGTGTGTTAACACGCTGGAAGTTGCGGTGAGTCCAGTAGAGCAATGAGTCAGTTACATGCAGGGAGTGAAGAAAATCATTTATCCGCTTCGCCGACGCGCAGAAAAGTCACCCGGCGGAACGCGGATCCGCAGGCTCGATAAGTTTAAACGTCTTGTCGGCGACGATGTTTCCATCGATTTCCAGAGTCATACGCCAGTTACCCAGTTTGTCGTGGACTGGTTCCCAGATCGTGTCACCCAGATAAAAGTCCCAGTCATTCGTCTTGACGTAAACCGAGCCATCAAAGGGAGGGCGGCGTGCTCCCTGATCGTCAAGGATGCCAGGGTGATCAATGCAGTAGAACAGTTCCAGGTTCTTGCCACCTTTGACGTTGACGATCAAGCCAAATTCCACATCAACGACGGCTTTGATTTTTGTGGTCACCTCAGAGATCTTTGGTAACGTCCGTGAGGCCGATTCCCACTTGGTGTAAATGCCGTGCGTGCGCACGCGAATTTCAGGTTTTCGTTTTGCCATAAGGTTTAGTTTGGCGTCCAGGATGTTGCGCGCCCATTGGAGTAGTCTGACGCTGAGGTTGCGTTGTCGTCCCGGGGCAGGTCCCGCAGCAGTTCAGACGTCATCAACCTCCTGCTGTTCGCGGCGATATTCAGTGGGAGTCTGTCCCATGACGCGGCGGAAGACAGCTGTCATGTATTCGCCATGTTCGTATCCCGAGCGTTCCGCGATGGCTGAGATTGAGAGTTCAGTTTCGGATAGCAGTCGTTTGACACTGTTCAGTCGTACTCGCTGAATCTCTTCGTGAGGGGTTCGACCAATCAATTTTTTGAAACGATGTTCCAGAGAACGCCGTGACAGCGAGAGTGTTTTGAGAATGTCACTGACGCGGATGTTCGAGTTTGCGTGGCGGCGAATGTATTGTAACGCCTGTGAGATTTCATCATCGTCGATCGCCAGTGTATCGGTGGATTCGCGGATCACGATGCCGCGGGGTTTGGTGAGCAACGGAGGTTCGGTGGGATGTCTGATTCTGCCTTCGGGATTGACTTTCAGCGAACGCCGTTTCGTCGGAGTGCCTGTCCGAGCATCCATCATTTCGTCCAGTAATCGGGCGGCTTCATAGCCCGTGCCGTGGGTGTTTTGAACAATGCTGCTGAGCGAGGGTTCTGACAATTCACAGATCAAGCGATCATTGTCGACTCCCAGCACAGCGACTGCTTCAGGAACGGCAACGCCGGATTGTCGGCAGGCATCGAGTACCTGTTGCGCTTGAAAGTCATAGCAGGCCATGATCGCTACCGGACGGGGCAGCGTTGCCAACCAACGCCCCAGTCGTTCCTTTTCTTGCTCCCAGTCAAATGTGGGATCGTATCGGTGGTTCGACTGGTATTCAAAAAAATTGCGTTCTGCAGAGAGAGTCAGTTCGCGATATCGGTCGCGGCGGGCGTTCGACCAGGCGAACCCGGGGTCGCCGCAGTAGGCCAGATTGTGGAATCCGCGTTCCATGAAATGCTGGACCCCCAGAGCAGCGATGGCCATGTCATCCGTACTGGTCCACGGAATGCCTTTGACATGTCGCGTGGCACTGAGGTCAACAATGGGAACG
This sequence comes from Rubripirellula sp., assembly GCA_028823035.1. GTDB lineage: Bacteria > Planctomycetota > Planctomycetia > Pirellulales > Pirellulaceae > Rubripirellula. The sequence continues at coordinate 1,974 of JAPKCI010000097.1, read as the reverse complement.
GCAAGATGGCGGAGTTGGCGTGCGATGTCGTCGGTTTCGATTCTCGCGATGATCCCGTCACCCTGCCAGTCCCTCAGCCAATTCGGCGGCGTGGCGCCTCGTTCCTGCTCGGTTAGAAACACCGACCAATCAGCCGATTCCTTGACGTACGCGATCACTCCGTCGAGCAGACCGCGGCAGTAACCGTTGGACGTTTCGATCAGCAGGGCGACGGATCGGCGGGGCATCGGTTCCCTGGTGTGTTAAATTCCTACGATAGATTGCGCATTCTCTCATGGATTTTAGCTGGTAATCGGCAAGAATGCTGCTTCTTTGTTATTTTACACAGTTGTGGTCGTGAGTCCCAGCTGTGCGCAAATTCTCCGATGTTTTACTCCTTCATGGTGGCAGGCGAAAGTTATGACTGCGTTCCCCGAAATCTCGAAGATCTGTTACGAAGGCCCCGGAAGCGACAATCCACTCGCTTTCCGCTGGTACAACCCCGATGAGGTTGTCGCAGGCAAGACGATGAAGGAGCACTTGCGGTTTACCGTGGTCTACTGGCACACCTTCCGGGCGACGGGTTCCGATCCGTTCGGCAGTCCGACGATGGTGCGACCCTGGGACGATGGTAGCGAATCGGTTGAAAACGCCTGCAACCGTGCCCGCGCGGCCTTCGAATTTTTTGAAAAACTGGACGCGCCGTTCTACGCCTTTCATGACCGTGATGTGGCACCCGAGGGGGCGTCACTGGCAGAGAGTAATGCCAACTTGGATGCAGTTGCCAGCGTTTTGAAGGAAGAGCAGAAACGCACAGGGGTCAAACTTTTGTGGGGAACTGCCAATATGTTCAGCAATCCCCGCTTCATGCACGGTGCGGCAACGACCTGTAACGTAGAGGTGTATGCCTATGCCGCCGCACAGGTCAAAAAAGCGTTGGAGGTGACCAATGAATTGGGAGGTCAGAACTATGTGTTCTGGGGTGGTCGCGAAGGTTATCAATGCCTGTACAACACCGACATGAAACGTGAACTCGACCACCTCGGTCAGTTCTTTCACATGGCGGTCGACTACGCAAAAGAAATTGGTTTCACCGGCCAGTTCCTGATCGAGCCAAAGCCCAAAGAACCTACCAAGCACCAGTATGATTCGGATGCCGCTGCCTGCCTGAATTTCCTGCGGGCCTATGATTTGACCGATCACTTCAAACTGAATATCGAAACAAATCATGCCACTCTTGCCGGGCACGAGATGATGCACGAATTGGAATACTCCGGCATGCAGGGAGCATTGGGTAGCATTGATGCCAACACAGGCGATCTACTGCTCGGTTGGGATACGGATCAATTCGCAACCGATTATTATCTGACGACCCAGATCATGCTGGTTCTGTTGAAGTATGGGCTGGCACCCGGAGGTGTCAACTTCGACGCCAAAGTGCGTCGCGAAAGTTTCGAGCCGATTGATTTGTTCTACGCGCACGTTGGCAGCATGGATGCTTTTGCTCGAGGGCTCCGTGTGGCAGCTGCAATCCGCGCTGATAACGCGTTGAGTGGTCCGCTCGCTGACCGCTATTCGAGTTGGGATGGCGAACTCGGCATGAAGATCGAAGCAGGTGAATCATCTCTGGCGGAACTGGAAGCGATCATGCTTCAGAAAGGCGAGGCTGCGGCCAATCAGAGCGGGCGCCAGGAATTGTTGTTGAATGTCGTCAATCGATATTTGGATCGCAACTAACGTATTTGCAAATCGTTCAGGTTTGCGAATCTTACAAAGCCAATCCGCTGGGCTGGCCAATCCGCTGGGCTGGCCAATCCGCTGGGCTGGCCAATCCGCTGGGCTGGCCGATCCACTCGCTGGAAGGGATGGGTAAATTCGAGCATGCCGGGGTGGAGCTAAGCTGAGGATGGTAAGTTGGGAGGAATTGGTCGGCGTGATCCTTGGTCGGCGTGATCCTTGGTCGGCGTGATCCTTGGTCGGCGTGATCCTTGGTCG
>JAPKCI010000096.1 GCA_028823035.1 Rubripirellula sp. | reverse complement strand
GGGCCGATTGGTTGCATGGCAGCAGCTGTGGTCAAACATGCCGGCGCACGCTATGTCGTGGTAACAGATGTGAATCCATGGCGGCTGGACCTGGCAAAAAAGATGGGCGCAACACGGGTCGTCGACGTTCGGTCTGAGAGCATCAGCGAAGTACAGAAATCTCTGGGCATGGTCGAAGGATTTGACGTGGGCCTGGAAATGTCAGGCAGTCCCGATGCCTTTCGCCAGATGGTCCACGAAATGTGCCATGGTGGAAAAATTGCCATGCTGGGGATTCCGTCTGAGGAAATGGCAATCGATTGGAACGAAGTTGTTTTCAATATGCTGACGATCAAAGGAATCTACGGACGGGAGATGTACGAGACATGGTACAAAATGACCGTACTGATTCAGGGAGGACTTGATTTGTCACCTGCAATCACTCACCGATTTCATTACTCCGAGTTCGAAAAAGGATTCGAAGTCATGATGTCAGGAAAATCCGGAAAAGTGATCCTGAACTGGGAATGACATTAGCCTTTATCCATCCCAAGCTATCCAACCAAGAAATCGAAATTCCATGCCCGAAGTTTTTCTGAGCAACATCGAAAACCAGTTGAACGAAATCCGCGAACAAGGGCTGTTCAAAGCAGAACGGACCATCACCGCGCCCCAGGATGTCCATATTCGAGTCAACCACGGTGAGACCGTACTCAACATGTGCGCGAACAATTACCTGGGACTGTCGAAGCATCCTGAAGTGGCCAAAGCTGCCCATGAAGGTCTTGATACCTGGGGCTATGGCCTGTCATCCGTCCGTTTCATCTGTGGTACTCAGTCAATTCACCAACAACTGGAACGCCAACTCAGTGAATTTCTTGGGACAGAAGATACCATCCTGTACACATCCTGCTTTGATGCCAACGGAGGCTTATTTGAAACGCTGCTTTCACCCGAAGACGCAGTCATCTCGGATGAACTGAACCATGCGTCGATCATTGACGGAATCCGGCTTTGCAAGGCACAACGTTACCGTTATCGGAACAATGATCTCTCCGATCTCGAGTTACAACTCAAGCAAGCACAGTCATCCCGCTTTCGACTGATAGCGACAGATGGCGTGTTCTCGATGGATGGGCACATCGCGAACTTGCCCGGAATCTGCGACCTTGCTGACCAGTACGATGCGGTGGTCATGGTGGATGATTCCCATTCCGTCGGCTTCATGGGCAAGACTGGTCGTGGGACCCATGAGCATCATCATTGCATGGATCGCGTTGACATCATCACTGGTACGCTCGGCAAAGCTCTGGGTGGAGCGAGCGGTGGATACACCAGCGGACGGAAACCGATCGTGGATCTGCTGCGGCAAAAGTCGCGTCCATATCTGTTTTCAAACTCAGTTGCGCCGCCCATCGTTTCAGCTTCGATACGCGCCATCGAATTACTAAGTGAATCAACCGAGTTACGCGACCGCCTTGAAGCCAATACCAAGCGTTTCCGTGCCGGCATGGAATCTGCTGGATTCAATCTGGTTCCGGGAGAACATCCGATTGTTCCCATCATGCTGGGCGACGCCGTGCTGGCAACGCGCATGGCTGACCTGATGCTGCAAAAAGGCGTGTACGTGATTGGATTCTCGTTTCCAGTTGTGCCCAAAGGCAAAGCACGCATTCGCACCCAGATCTCGGCAGCTCATTCCAGCGAGGACATTGACTTCGCGATCGAGAAGTTTACCGAGGCCAAAAAAGAACTCGGCATTTGAATCACAGCCAGCGGGAACGCAGCAGCAAAAAGAAACGCGGGCAGCCAGATTCAACCAACCTGCTCTTGACCCATTGGCCAGTCAACACGACTGGGGTCGCGTATGGCAATCTGATCGGTGAATCATTCGCTCACTTCACGCCAAAAAACAGCCAATCGGTTTGTTCGTGATCGACCATCGGATTGAATGTCCGAACCGGCTCGACGTGGGTGGTAGAAAACGTATTCAGCAAGGCTTCAGAAAAACTACTGCTTTCTGCGTAGGACCACACAGCCAGAACTCCACCGTCAGCGAGATGTGTTTTAGCAGCGGCCAAACCGCTGGCCGTATAAAACTCATGCTCTTGGGCACCTAACTGATCGGCGGGCGAATGATCGACGTCGATCACAATCAAGTCAAATTTTTCCTGAGATTCACCCAACAACCGTTGATAAACGTCACCTGAAGTCAACTGCAGGTGTTCCACAGCGTTCAATTCGGCTGACAAGGGAATCAACCCATCACGAAGCCAGTCAAGAACCTGCGGCAGATACTCAACTACCTCCACGGAAGCAATTCTTTCGTCTTTCAATAATTCCCTGGCAGTGTAACCAAGCCCAAATCCGCCTACCAATGCCTTCAAGTTACAACCGCCATGGATGTCCGCTGAGCGATTCGAAATTGCCCTTTCTGAATCAGTGTTGTAACTGCTCATCAGGAATTCATGGTTCAGAGTGACCTCCGTAACCACGGTCCCAGGTTCAGACAGCAGCTCACGTCGACGCAAGCACAACGGCCCCAGCGGGGTGTCTTCATAGGCAAGAATCTCAAGATTCGGCGGACTCATGGAACGGCTCCAGGTTTCTGTTCGGTTTGGGTCACAGAACTAATACACAGCCCCATTCAACACATTTTCCGGGTGGCTCTCCGCAGTTCAATCCATCCAACTGCCTTCACACTTCGCTTTCCCTCGGCTCCCAGCGTTCAATATGCAATCCGCTGCTCGCATAGCCTACATACTGGAAACCGATGCAGATACCATGGTCATTGACAACCCGCAGGCACCGGACACTTGATCCCGGCAGTTCCAGTTTTCACCTCTACGCAGGAACGATTCAACGTGAGACAACTGATCATCGTCGCATTGTGTTCGTGGTTCGTTTGCCCACCCATGACGGGCACGGCGGCACCGCTTCGACCTGTTCCGAATATCGTGTTCATCCTGATTGATGACCTTCGCTATGACACATTCGGTCACATGGACCATCCGTTCATCGAAACACCAAGCATTGATCAGTTAGCCAGTGGGGGCATGCGTTTCACGAACGCCTTTGTCACCACCTCGCTCTGCTCACCCTCGCGTGCTTCTTTTCTGACCGGCAAATACATGCACAACCACAAAGTGGTGGACAACACATCCTTGATGGACACGGAAACGCAGACATTTCCACAAATGCTTCAGCGGGCAGATTACCGCACGGCTTTCATTGGCAAGTGGCACATGGGTGGCTCAAGCGATGCCGCCCGTCCCGGCTTCGATCATTGGGTCAGTTTTCGCGGCCAGGGTACTTATGCACCCGACCGACAGACATTGAACGTCAACGGTACCAAGGTGCCTCGAAAAAAGTACATGACCGATGAACTGACCGATTACGCGACCCAATGGCTGACGGAACAAAACCGTGACCAGCCCTTCATGCTTTACCTGTCTCACAAGGGAGTCCACGGCTTGTACGATCCCGCTACTCGCCACAGGGACAGATATCGTGAAATGCAATTTCGATCGCCTGCGACGATGATCAACACTGCCGAAAACGTTGCAGCAAAACCGATGTGGGTTCAGGACCAAAGGAACAGCTGGCATGGAATCGAATTTCCCTACCACGGACGGTCAAAGCAATCGGTTCCAGAAATGTACAATCATTATTGCGAAATGATTCTGTCTATCGACGAAAGTGTTGGACGCGTGATTCAAACGTTGCGTGCCAAGGGAATCGAACGCGAAACCTTGATCCTATTCACCAGTGACGGGGGGCATCTTTGGGGCGAACATGGATTGATCGACAAACGGTGCGCCTACGAAGAATCGATCCGAATCCCGCTTTTGGCTTACTGGCCCTCACGAATCAAAGCGGGCACTCTGTGTGACGCTTTGGTTGCCAACATTGACGTTGCACCGACCCTGTTGGAATTGGCGGGTGTTGAATCTCGAGTCAAGTTTGATGGCAAGAGTTTTTCAGCGTTACTGGACGATCCCAAACCAGACCAATCGTGGCGTCAAGCGTTCGTTTATGAATACTACTGGGAACCCAGTTTTCCGCAGACACCGACAACATTCGCACTTCGCGATCACCAATACAAACTGATCCAATATCATGGACTGTGGGACACAGACGAGCTCTACAATATAGAAAAGGACCCTGCCGAGGCGCACAACTTGATCCACGTCCAAGAACACGCCAAGAAAATTTCTCAAATGAGGCAGGACTTGTACCAACAGCTCAAGGAAACCAACGGGCTTGCTATTCCGCTCGGCTTCAAACGCAATCATGGATCAAATCTTCGTAACGCCGATGGAACCAAGCGTGCGGAGTTTCCGGAAAGCATGATTAACACGTCTTCGAATTGACGGGATCGAGAAAAAAAGCGAAAGACAATGTTGCTCGCGACATGCTGAGCCACAGTCCTTCATCTCACGACACCTGCCGTCATGACAAATGGAACGGATCTCTCTACAGCTACCGTCTCTAGTATGGCTGGAGACTGCAGAGGTTACTTGGGACCGGCTTGACTACTTTTTCTCTTTGCCAAATTCACGGGGTCTTGCCGTCAGACGCACTCACTGCGGCGCACTCACCGGCAGGCAAATCCCCAATCACGCACATTCCGTGCCATTGTTAGATCAAGAAAATCAACTCATTTTGAGAATATGCAGTGCTGAGAAGTGAGCAGACAGACAGCTCGCCAAGCTCGGTTCGAAGCCCGAAAACACTCTATTTGTGTTGTCAGACAACAAATCTCCTCCCCTGGGTACCTTCTGGATCAAATTGGCATGCCGTGTGCCTATTGATACATCCATCTGCATCAGGCCAGTTCTTCCGATGCATCGAAACTCTCTTCCAGGCAGGTCATATGCGCAAGTCAGCTAAACGTCGTCTCTCTGTACAGAAACTCGAGTCCCGTCATCTTCTCGCCGGTAACATCATCGGAATGTTTACGGGGACAACCCTTTCGTTAAGCGGCGACGCTGTTGACAATCAACTCGAAGTCACTGAAGTGGCATCCAATCAGGTACTCGTCACGGGGCTGACTGGCACGACCATTAACGGAATGCCCAGCCAATTATTTGCGAGCAATCTAATTGAAAATATCGTCATCCGCACTTCAACTGGCCATGACACTGTGTACATTCATGACCTCACTCTGACCGATACGCCAAACGGAAACCTCGGCGTGTTCACTTCCAATGGAAATGATCAAATACGCCTCCACAACATCACAACGACACAGACCTTTCAGGTTAACTCAGGCGATCATGATGACCGAGTTATTGGCCAGAGTCTCAGTACAAACGGACTTTTTCGGGTTAATGGTGACTGGGGTCACGACAACGTGTCATTGTCGTGGGTCAAAGCCCATGACATAGAACTTGACTTGCGGCAGGGCGAGGACAACTTGCGAGTATCGCACGCCAAAGCTATCAACGATATCTCAATCAACACAGGCAGCGAAAATGACACTGCATTTCTCAGAAACATTCGCCCCGAAAATGATCTGAACTTTTATTCAGAAGATGGGGATGACCGGTTGTTCACGAAGGCGGTGAAATCCGGCAATGATGTCTACGTCGACACTGGTGATGGTAGCGACACGGTGTTCATGAAAAACACGAAAGCAAACCACAATGTGAATGTCTACACCGGACAAGGTGATGACCAGCTCACAATGTTGAAAACAAGAGCCATCAACTATGTTTACGTGGATCTTGGAAGTGGAGATGACCTTTCCGCTATCTCCAAGGTCAAAGCACACGATCTGTATTTCAACGCTGCTGATGGAACCGACGCCGTCAAGATGAGCCACATTCATACAATCGATGCCCTAAAAGTAAAGATGGGAACTGGCGACGACGTCTTCGCAATAATAAACTCATCTGCCCTTAATCCGTTCTTTCATGGTGGAGCAGGAATCGACACGCTTTACGATCTTCCCAATGTTTTCGACGAAGTGCTCGCATCCGTCAGCTTCGAAGTCATCATCTGATTTCAAAGTCACAGTTCCACCAACCGAGAACTAACTGGATGCAGGGTGTCCCAGCACAATTGTCTGTCGTCCCGCTCACTCATGCCATGCATGAGTGACTTTGGTCCTCAGGTGCAACTGACAAGCAACGTTTGCTCAGGCCGCATCCAACACTGCTAACCTGGCAGGATGACTTGCGCATACCATTGAGAGAATCCAAACTGCACTGAAAAAATGGCGATTGCAACCGTCGAGAAGGCTGCGTCGAATCACTCGTCTCATCATCAGCCAGCAGGACTTACAACCTTCCTCCGTCGGCCCGGATTGCACGCAACCAACTAGAACACCGTTGCTACATCATGATTGGTAGCGCAAACATCACCCAACTTCAAAGAGTGCCAACACCCAATCGAAAACCGTCGATTCTGCGATCTCCTCTGGAGCAACGAGCCTGAAGAAGAACACTGTAAAAACCGCGAATACAGCACGCGGAAAACATGTGGCCAAAATACGCGAGAACAAATCCACCCTGTTTCTTGTGTTTCAGCAAAACACAAATGGCAGTCCGAACACCAGCATTAAAAGGCAGGACACTGCAAGGCCAGCCGTCATCAACAGGGTCGGCAGGACAATGATCATGGTCGGAGTAAAGTTGCATTCTGCATCAATGACATAGGACAATGACACAGGACAATGACACAGGGACGGCCACAGAAGATTGCCAAAGATGGAATTAGCGGGAACAGTGGCGGAGCAAACTGAAAGCCCAGCCACACGCGTTCTTGACCAGTCATCGGCCCTGTCGCTGCCTTCAACTTCTGGCTCTCTGGCTGTTCAACGGGCGTTTTACAAGGTGAAGGTTTTGTCATTCAGAATTCGCAAACAAGTGACTGCGCAAACCAGCATCTTGCTCGGCGATTGCAATACTTCTGGAATTGAAACGCCTTCCTTCCATCGATCGAAATTCTCACAATTCCCAGCATCGCAACCTCGGCAGAAAGAGAACTGCCAGTCGTGGTGGGTATAGACGAGGCCCGAAGCAAACGCCAAAGCGGATACTAATCCTTGTCTGGCCGCAATGGCTCAGTCGATTCGGCAAGCAATTCAAATGAACTGACGATGAAACGCCCGTCGACAAGCTCACCACTTACCCGAGCTGTACGAATGAAGTTGCACAATCCTTTCTCGGCATGTGCGTCACCATGGCCATCAATCGAAGTTCCATCAACGAAGTGGTCGTGCCCTTCGATCCGCACGGCCAGATCACATCCGGTTCCCGGCATCCCGAACTGACACTGACCGCAAGCTGCTTCGACCACGCCGATGGTAATCCCATCAGAGACAGGGGCAATTTCCGTCCGGGTGGAAACAACGGGTTCCGTTACAGGCTGGCAACCGGAGCAGGTCAACAGACCACAGACGATGGTGAACACAAATCGGTCGTTCATATTGATCTCCTTGCGACTAATCCTATCATCAACAGGCAGATGTTCACAATGCAAGCTGCCGGCGAACAAACAGAGACAGGTGACAGAAAACCAGCGATAGACCACCTTCAGGCTATTGTGGGACGCTGGAGTTTCTACCCATCAGCCTGTCGTCCATGGGCACCAAGCTGAACCTGTCTGCCAGTATCACCCTGACTTCGGATCCAACGATCAAGTGCCGGGGACAGTGCCTATTTTTGTTCGCCGAGTTCCGGTTGCTCAACAAGATTGTGTTGGCAGTACGAATCAGCCAGAACATCATAATATTCCTCGGCTGGTCGTTTCATATAACGCTCTGCACGTTCACGTGTCAGTGGAACCAAATCACGCGACTTTTCAAAAACCGTCCTCGAGACCGGGATACTGAATTCGTTCTCGGGAAACAAATTCCGGATGTATCGATAGCGTTTCCCAACCACCGTGCGTATACCGAAGGGATCTTGCCTATCCATTCACGCCACGCGTCGTCTGCAGAGTGAATACGTACTCGCTATGAACGTTTGTTTTCCCCTGCAACAGTCCGAGAAACGATCTTCCGTTCAAGGAATCCGAAACTTCCGCCCCGGCAGCTTCGAGAAAGGTTGGTACGACATCGGTATTCTCGACGATGGCGTCTGTTTATCCCCTGGCTTCACCCCCCTGGCTTCACCCCCCTGGCTTCACCCCCCTGGCTTCACCCCCCTGGGCCAGCAGACAACCAGCCCACTGGTGGCACCGATTTCACAGCAGGTCCATTTACCGAAAGGAAATCCGCTGCCCTGTTCAGTCGCAACAACCACCAGCGTGTTGTCCCTGATTTTGAGTTGGTCAACCATTTTCATGATTTCACTTACCTATCCATCACAGTAATGGCTCTCGGTGCACGAGTTCAGCTTCGAGTTCCTCGAGCGAGCGTCCCTTGGTTTCAGGCAAGATAAAGAACAGCAGGAAAAAACCAACCGCTGCGATGACCCCGAAAATCAGGAATGCGCCTGCACTACCGAGGTTCGAGACCTCCCATGGAAATATCTGTGACACAACCCAACTGATAAACGAGTTAACAAATCCGATGACACCAATCGCGAGGCCGCGTATACGGTTAGGGTACAACTCGGACAACATCACCCACATCACTGGCCCCAAAGAGAACGCAAAACAAGCGATGAAGCCGAGAATTCCGACCAGCACCAGTTTGCCATTCAGGTCCATGGTTGCTTCTTCAAGGATGCTTCCCTCTGCTTTTGCGTAAACTTGATTTCCAAGTATTTCTCGCATTTTGCGTTTAAACGCAACGTCATTATCAAAAACTTCGTTCGTCAGGACAGACAACACCTTCAGATCTTCCGACCCCAGAGTTTCATTCTTCTGCAGCGTCTCCATATCTTCAGCAGTCAGTTGGTAGGACGCCTGATTGAATGCGAAAGCGCAAAGCAACAGGCTCACAGCAATCCCCGCGATTCCCACCAGCAAGAGTGGCCGCCGACCCAATCGGTCAATCAATAATATCGCGACAAGAGTAAAGACAAGGTAGGTCACGCTGAGCCATACACTGGATGTGAAGGCCACGTCCGTACCATTGCCGGTTTGCTTGAAGATGCCGGTGGCATAAAAAAAGATGGCGTTGATACCCGTACTTTGCTGCAAGATGCCGATCGACAGTCCCACGAACAACACAAAACCCAGCTTGGGGTTAAACAATTCCGCATAACCATCTTTGATGACACCTGCTTCCGCCTCAATGTTCTGCCTGATCGCCTTCGCTTCCGCGTCTCCTGCATCTCCCCCATGCAACTGTTGCAAGACAGCGTGACCCTCCGCAGTTCTGCCGCGTGTAAAGAGCCAACGGGGGCTGCAGGGAACAAGAAGCAGCAAGAAGAAATAAAACACGGCTGGAAAGGCCCCGACCCCCAACATCCATCGCCAAACATTATCTTCCGTGAGAAACCCAGCCCCACCTTTGAAACTTTCATTGAAGAACCAGCTACACAAGAACGCAGTAAAGAATCCGAACACAATATTCAATTGCTGGATGGAAACTAGCTTGCCACGATTCGCCGCCATCGAAATTTCGGCAATGTAGGTCGGTGCGATGATCAAAGCAGCTCCAAACGCGACACCGCCCAACATTCGAGCCAGATAAAGCATCTCGTAGCCGTTCGAAAAAGCCGACAAAACAGCCGATGCGACATACAGAAAAGCAACCACTAGCAACAGCCTTTTTCGACCATAAAGGTTGCTTACTGAACCTGCGGCGAGCATGGCAAACATGGCAGCAAAAGTAGGACAGCTTACGACCCACCCCAACTGAACGTCGTTCAAATTCAATTGAGGACCTGCATACTCCATCACGCCGAAAATGATGCCGGCGTCGAATCCAAACAGAAAACCGCCTAGAGAAGCAATGAAGGCAAGAAAAAACGGTTTAAACTTCATGGCAAGAGTTTCTTTTCGTGCTTTCAGCGCACTTCGAGGTAATCGAATTCAGCCGGCAACTGCTGACCAGTAAGGTCTGGCCAGGCCAACCCGACAAAAGTTCCGGTGAAACGCCAATGCTCACCGTGGTCATCTGACAGAATCGAAGCATCAAGGTCAGAACCAACGCCATGATACCTACTGTTATCTGCCGACCATGAAAAACGCAGGCGACAATCATCAAATACCAGCCGCAGATTCAGGTCTCTCGCTGGTACCGGAATCACATCCGAGCCAAGAGGGAACGAAGATACTCCATCATCACAGCTGTGAATTTGCAAACACCGCCCATCCTGTTCATCGTGGGAAATGTACAAATAATGGAACAGGTATGTATTGTAATGGGCAACCAAACCAGCCAGCTGCTGAAACGAATCGGGTTGAAACCGAATCCGAGTGGTCACCGTTGCCGGTTCGAATCCTAACCGTCTGGCCAGCATCGCCTGTCTAAAACAGGACTCTAACGACTCATCACCTCGCAAAACAAATTTGTCAGGCTGACGGTCCGTCCTGTTCAACGGCAACCGTCGCGTGGCGTAATGAACTGAATCAAAAGGTATTCGTGCTGGAACCTCGCCCCATGGCTGACTTGGCAGTTGCGGTGACTCAACTTGAACTTTCGGGTGATTGCCCACGCCCACCAGATAAAACCAGTCATCGTCGCGCCACTCAGCCTTCTGAATCGCGGTCTCGCGTCCCAGATTGCACCTCAAAGTTGCTAACAAAGGGCGTCCACAGAGATGAGGCATGTACCATTCGCCCGCCTGTGTCTCGGCAAGACTCGCATGCCCAACCTTTTGCAAAGGCAAGTCTGGACGACCGGAAGACGTCAGGATGGGATTCTGCAGATGGACTTCATAGGGTCCGTCAAGATCACCTGACCTCGCCAAGCTGACAGCGTGTTCATAATCCGTGCCACCTTCTGCAGTAAGCAGGTCATACCACCCATTGGGTTGATAAAGAGGTGGCCCTTCTGTCAGTCCTATGGAACTGCCCTTGAAAATCGTTTTCGAATGACCTGCCAGCCGCTGTTCACTGGCATCGTACTGCTGAAGAGCTATTCCATCGAAAGGGTGATGCCCCGGACGATGATCCCAAACCATGTTCAGCCAATACTTTTGGCCATCATCATGTTCTTCTTCATCATCTTTTTCTTGATGGAACAGAGAGGGATCAAAACCGGAAGAGTTCACAAAAACGGGCTGCGTCCATGGGCCCTCGATCGACGTTACCGTGGTTAGAAAATTGAGCGTGTCGTTAGTGGCAGCCTGATGCTGATGCACCACGGTGTAACAATGATAAAAAACACCTTCGTGATGACTCAGTGCCGGAGCCCAGATTCCACCTGAACTGGGAACTCCACGCAAATCAATCTGATCATGCAAGGCATGTGTCAAAACACTGCAATGCTGCAAGTCACGCGAATGATGAATCTGAACGCCGGGAAACCACTCAAAAGTCGACGTGGCGATGCAGTAGTCATCAGCCACACGACAAATCGATGGATCGGGATTGAATCCTGGCAGAATGGGGTTCTGTATCATGATCCGATGAGTAGGCACTTGAAGAGCAATGCTCAGCAACAGAGCGGTTCAGCAACAGAGTCCCCCGTTGGAAGACAGAATCCCCAACCAGGGTGGCTTCCAACAAACAACGAAACATATCATCCAGTCGGGGCTTCCAGAGGCCAGACGGCCGATCGCATCTGTTGCGACGCAACAAACCTGTTCAAGGGCGGTACGCTGAAACGTCAGCCCCGCAGTGAGCCTAACCCCGAATCGGAAAAACCATGCATTGGCGTGCAAAGATGATAACGAATCCCCACGAAGGTTGGAAATAACCCCCAACCCCAAACATTGCAACGTTAAAACCTGCGAGCCGAGCGACATTGCAAACACCACCCTATGAACACGGACTTACGCACTTCAGGGAAAACCTTACGCACTTCAGGGAAAACCTTACGCACTTCAGGGAAAACATCGACGAACAATCTGGCCAGCCAGAAATACATGACCTGTGCTTGATAGCGGTTTCGAGGCAGAGACCAGATACTTTTAAAGGGGCAGAAAATGCATAATGCACCGCTATTGGGCTGCGTACTAATCACGGGGGCCACCGCCTTTGCGGTCGTTTCACCCGTAGACAACCGAAAAGTGCCGAAACCGGCAGGACCGGGCATCTCAAAAAACGCAGCCCCTCATCGCCACCAATCTCCACTTTCAGGATTCGTGGCAAGTCTTGATCGCTCGATCATTCACAAGTGCCTCATGCGGCACCTGGCAGGACAACCCGTCAACGCCAAAACATTGATGGAATGTGGTGACTTTGATCTGGACGCAGAACACATGCGGTTACCAAAGCCATACGCGGTTGCACACTTCGATAATATATTAAAGCACTCGACTTCCGTGGACTCGATTCGGGCCCAACTGCAACACGATACCAACTCGCTAATACCCCAAGTGCGAACCAGTTAACTGTTTGGCTACAGCAACGGTACATTGGCTACAGCAACGGTACATTGGCTACAGCAACGGTACAGACACCCCGAATCACGAACCACCGTTAACCTGACGCCGTTCGCTGTTGCTTTGAAGGGGCATGGTTGCTGTAGAGCCTGAACATCTCGAAAACGCACAACGGAAATAACCAACTGACCCAGACAGAAATCTGGTAAGTGAACTCGTGATCCAAACCAAATATTGTGATCATTGGATGAAGTATTCGCAGGAAAATCGCGGAAGCAATCAGCACATAGCTGCGCAGCATCCACGTCGAATGTTGTCGGTAATTACCCAATCGTGCTGCTCGCCACCCCGCGACCGTGGCTGCACCCATCAGAATTGACAGCAGTGCAAAACAGAGAGTCGATGACCATCCACCATAAGCTTTGAGGGCCATCACCAGACCACCTGGAAATGCCAGCAACAGAACAGACCAGCAATAGACACGGCCCAACATCCGATGGAAACGCGGCCATTTGAAACGTAGAGTGCGACTAACCTGCAGGCTTCCTGCGAAAAACGCGAGCGGCGCACCGACAATGTGAGCGTAAAACCCGATGTAGTAGCCGCTGGAAAAAAAATAATCGCCCTTACTGCGTAGAAAACCGTAATCGAGATCCGCAGAAAAGTAGTGCGGGAAGGGCGCCAGAATCAACAACCCGATGAAGCTCGAAAACGTCAGCGCAGCCCACTTCATGCATCGCCGAGGGTCGGCAGCTGAAACGATCAAATCCGCCAAAAACGTTTTTGCCTGAGTCATGTAACTTCGCCGCAATTCGCGCGCGTCAGTAGCTGTGATTCAAGTTCCATAACACTCATTGAACCCCACAAGCTGATCCCCGTTGGGTTCAGCGAGTCGCATTCGGATCGGTTCGCTTGCTGAATGGCTGCAAAGCAGGATCACCAATAACGACATACAGGTACAGATTTTGCGATGGTCTTTTGTCCGGCTCACGAATCACAAAATCACCCGATTTGGCACCACTCAGCATGATCAAACCATTCAATAACTGCTGGTAACCTTCCCCCACCGTTTGCCCCTGCAACCAGGAATCAAGAACGGGATAAAGATGCGGAAAACCGGAACTAAGACGTTGATGCCCAAATGCGACCACGGCGCCCTGATCAATCGCACGCAAAATGAACGCATCACGCTTTTGGACGCTGTAACCACCAGGTGCTTCACGCATCTCAGGCAGGTCCGACTTGACTGGTGACGCCGAAAAGCAAGAGCCGGTCATCAATACCTTTCCACGCAAGTCATCAGGAATCCCCTGAACATCTACGCTGCACGACATGCCCGGCACACCGTGTCCATGCATGATGATCAAGTTGGATTCTGCAAAGGCGTTGGCCAGTGTCGGGGAAAAAGATTCAATGAACTTTCCACCTCCCGGTGCTGCAAGATTCCAAACCTGCTTGCCATCAAGACGTGGTGCATTTTTCGCATTTTTCCCATAAACGGCCACCACCGGTGTCTCCACTCCGTTGCCGCGAAAATACTTTCGCAACATCGCCGCTTTTTGCAGCGAGCGGGTCTCGGCATCGCTCAGTACCTGACTGACAGCAATCGGTTTCAATTCCGTAGCCGAGATTGGATCATGAGCTAGAGATTGATCGATGAGTCGCGAAAAGGCTTTCGCATCAGAGGCCACCAGAAACCCGGGGAATGCGTCAACCTGTGGATCGCTATCCAACGTAGTCAACAACTCCCAGATACCCAGCACCATATTCTCGCGAAACGATTCAAGTCTCGGCGCGATGCCAACATATCGAACCTTCGCTTTGCGTAAATGGTCCTGGATCTCAGCAAATTTGTCAGCCTGTTGATGCAACAGAGCGAGATCCGGAACGACAACCAACTGACCATCATGATGCACCGCCAATTTCTGTAATGGCTCAATGAATTCCGGTGAAACATGATCGGTCAGGATCACGTAACCACTGTCATCGACAGGATGTTCCTCAGTCGCCAACAGAAACGCAGAATTACGGGCATCCTCTCTCGGTAAACTTACCCCTTTGGTCACTCGCTTCAAATCATCAATCTCTGGGACAACGAAAGCACGCTGTGGGGACTTCAAAAGAGTCCCATCAGCAGCGATGCCAAATTTACGACGAAATGCAATCACTTCGTCCGACGACACTTTGTTATCCCGATTCACGTCCCAACGAGGAAATTGTCGAGCATACCGACTACCCGCCACCTCTTTCGCATCCAGAACACCGTCCTGATTTGAGTCATACTCCTTGTACACATCGCTCACAGCAGGCTGTCTGCCTTGTGCCTGACAAACGCTGACGGGGCACAGGGCCAATGAACAAATGGCGAACAGATAAATACGCATTTCAGATCCTTGATATTCCGGAGGCGTCGAACATCCAGACGCAGTTTACCCGATCCGACGATTCAAGACAGAACTCAGAACCAGAATCCTAGTGATGCAAGCGACAACAAAACATTGCCCAGGAAAGCCCGGATCCTGAGCAATCCCGCAACGGCAGGCAACCAGCCATACTCATTCTCTGCTCTGATGCGTTTTTCGCAGCCCAAAACAATGACCTTTTGAGATTCTTAGTTGGGTCTCAGTTGGGGACACGCAACCTAGAGGTCGGCTGTGCATCATCGGCCAGAACGCCACGACGTTACTTGCCGTAGTACTTGCGTCGTGCATTCTTCGGGTCGTCCACAATCACACCATCAACCCCCATGTCTGTCACTTTGTAGGGTTGGTCCTCATCGATGCCGTACACGAGGATTTTAATTCCAGGCAAGTCTTTGTCATTGCGAACATTTTCGATCAAACTCTGATTCAGAAACATCGATGGCACCACAAGGTATTGGCAATTCAAGTCTTTGCATCGAGCCCTCAGAAACCTGTACTTGTAATCAACGAGAAATTGAAACTTGTTACCCAATTCGCTCCATAGTGCCGTGTAACCAAGTTGGTACTTGACCCGACCGGGATCCGAAACATCATCCTTGAACGGATCCAAGCAGGATTGTTTACCGAAAAGAATAACCCGTGAGGGGTCCAAATCACCGATGGCACCATTTAACTCATCAGCAGTGACTTCCTCTTTGAGGTCAAGAATGAATTTGACTCCTTCATTGGGTGAGAATTTTCCGAGCACCTGAGCAAGCGTAGGTATCCAAGATCCATTACCTGGATAGTCAATCCGCATTCTCTTTATTTCCTGGTCACTGAATGAGCCGAAACTCCAGTCATCACGGCCAGGAAAGACCTGGGCCGCGTTGGTGACGCGCAGGACACCCACGTCATGAAACAGGTACAGCGTGCCGTCAGCGGATTTCCGTACATCGATTTCAATCCAATCCGCTTTGCTGGCGACCGCCTTTCTGATGGATCGCATGGTATTTCCTGCGATCCCCTTGCCGCCTTTCAACTCGATTCCCACACCTCGGTGACCAACAATGATCGGGGAACCATTCTTTTTGTTTGCGATTGGATGCTGCCACGTCCAATCTTGAATTACGGACAAAACAGAAATCGGGAAACCGCCACCGCCAGCTGAAAAGTTAAATCGGTTGATAACCACAGTGAATACCGCGATAGCGATTCCGACGAGAAGACAGCACAGGTTTCGAACCTTTTTCATTTTGAATCAAACGATATCGAAAATCTGGATTTGAGCTAAAGTCGTCAGCAATCAACCTCGGACTTACAACGCTCTGTCGGTTAAGTTTTGCGTCGCTGACGCCGATCAAAAGATCATTCATGACCATACCGTTGCTTAAACAAGGCATCTTACAACGACTTCATTTCACCTGACTCTTCCAGAGGGACGGATTCACCCGGAAGATGCACAAACGAGAGCTCATTTCAGAGTAGTCTACTACGCATGAATTGCCATTACAAATAAGCGGCAGGATGCGCACGTTGGCATGGACAACCTGATAAGATGCGAACTGAAACCATTCACCGATGGCCAAACAGAATGTGTTTTGAGAAGCAGCAACCATGATCCAAAACCATGATCCAAAACCATGATCCAAAACCATGATCCAAAACCAACGGGTGTGTTAGAACGATTCAAGTTGGCACCTAGCAGAGACCAGCATGGGGTTCGCACTGGATGAACAGGTTAACGGTGAAGTGATCACCTTGAGATTCCCTTTAGTAACTCACTTGGCAGCCACACCAATCAAGAAATGAAAGCGTTTCCGAATTCAAGAGTTGGGATTGTCATTGCGGTCACAGGTTTGCTGCTGGCAAGGGCAGGTGTCTGCCAGCAACCGTTTCAGATAAGCGGCGGAGAGGTGTTGGTATTCCAGGGCGGCACAAACATGGTGCGATTGCAGCAGTCTGGGCATCTGGAAGCGTTTTTAACTGACGCATTGGCAGAGGGGAAGCCAAAGTTTTACGATCTCAGTTGGGAAGCCGACACTGTATTCAAACAGGGTTCCGTCGTCGAACGCTGGCGGAAAGATGGGTTTGGCGATCGGATCGAACAACTCGAGGGATTGGGAGCCACTACCGTTCTCGCCCAGTTCGGAATGTTGGAATCAATGGCGGGTATGGAAGGCCTTGCGTCGTTCACCAACGCCTACCACAAGTTGATCGACGATTACCAGATAGCCCAACTGCGTGTTGTCCTGATCTCACCAACCCGATTCGAGGCGCCAGACAGCACCCTGGTCCCCGATATTTCGCATCACAATCGCGTGCTTGCCTTGTACGTTGCTGCTATCAAGCAGATCGCAATAGAACGCGAAGCTACGTTTGTCGATCTGTATCATCACGAACAGCAGAAGAACACACAGACTCGACTGACCCGCAATGGAATGCACCTGACCCCGGCGGCGCAGGCCGATGTCGCTGGACGGATCGCAGAGCAGATGGGCATTTCATTCAGGCCTGTGGAAAAGCTGGAACCACTACTGACGGCAATTCGTGAAAAACATCGTCTGTGGTACGACTACTGGCGGCCTGCAAACTGGAAACTGCTTTACGGGGACGATTCGCGGCGACAATTCACCAAGGCCAGCCAGGGACAAGTACCATTTCGTGAAGAATGGAAGCGATTGCTGCCCATGATCCAAGAGGCAGAACAACGCGTCTGGACAATCGCATCAGGTGGCATCGATCCGGGCAACAACCGGCCCGAACCTGAACAACTTCATGGTGATCAGACGGCTGATATCCAACAGGAATTGTCGGCATTCACGTTACCCGAAGGATTAAGTGTCAACTTGTTCGCCTCAGACGCTGAGGGACTGACATCGCCTCTCGCAATCCGTTGGGACGCTGCCGGGCGAATGTACGTGACGGTCACGACAACCTACCCGCATGTGTTTCCCGGTGACGTGCCCAACGACAAGATCATTGTGCTGGAAGATACCAATCAGGACGGAATCGCGGACAAGTCAACCGTCTTCGCTGAAGGCCTGAACATCCCAACCGGAATCGAACTCGGGGATGGTGGTGTGTACGTAGGACAAAACACAGAATTATTGTTTCTGAAAGACACCAACGGTGATGGCAAGGCCGACCATCGTCGCGTCCTTTTAAGCGGTTTTGGAAATGGAGACTCCCATCAAACCATCAACTCGTTTGTCTGGAGCCCTGGCGGAGAATTATTCATGGGACAGGGCGATGGAATTGAATCACGCGTCGAAACCCCCTGGGGTTCATCCGATCTGTTCCAGGCAGGATTCTATCGACTTCGACCAAGTCGCTTGCAGATGCATCCGTTGCTCGACGATTTCATGGGGCCCGGCAATCCATGGGGCGTCGAATTTGATGACTGGGGTCAGATTTTTTCCATCGATGGCGCCGGTGGAGTCACGCACTTGTCATTGGGACAGATCCCTGCCCACCGTCGACTCCGTTTGGGCCGGATCGGCGAACCGGGTGGGTACTGTGGCATTTCGCATCTGGATGGACAGCATTTGCCGTCATCGCTGCACGGACAGTTCGCTATTGGTGACTACAAGTCAAATCAAGTGAAGTGTTTTTCGGTGATGGCTGAGGGTGCGGGATTCAAATTGCAATGGCAACCACCCATATTGCAATCCAGCCACCGCAATTTCCGACCGGTCGATGTTCGGATGGGTCCCGATGGTGCTCTGTATATCGTGGACTGGTACAACCCGGTCACATGCCACCAAGATGACATGTACCGCGATCCAAGACGTGATAAAGCCCACGGTCGGATCTGGCGAATTTCTTCGTCCCGACCGGCAATCCGACCACCGAATCTGCGCCAAGCTGATGACCATGCTGTCGTAGCAGCCCTTGCCGCGACAGAACGCTGGACCCGCTATCAAGCCAAACGCGAGATGAGCGGTCGCGACAGAGGTGATATCGCCAGCGCCCTCGACCAATGGATCAACAGCCTGCCAACCCAAAGCAGCGATTACGAACACCATCTCTACGAAGCCTTGGGAGCCTACGCAACCATCGAAGTTATCAATACAGCACTCCTGGGCCGTTTACTGGAAGCAAGAGACCCCCGTGCACGGGCCTTTGCGGCCCGCATTGCCGGTCGCTGGCATGACCGATTGGATAATGCAATCCCGCTGCTGTCACGACGTGTGGATGACGACAACGCACAGGTTCGCATGGAAGCGATTGCCGCACTTGCCTCGATCCCCCAGCCAGAATCAATCACTGCCGTCGCCGAAGCTGTCGATCATCCCATCGACGGATCGCTGAACTATGTCGTGTCGCAAGCAATTCATCACTTGAAACCTCATTGGGAACCAGCACTACGGCAAGGCCGCCTCGAATTCACCAGCCCTCATCATCTGGCTGAGATTCTGAAGCGGGCTGATAGCGAGAGTCTGATTGACGATCTTCGAAAACTTGTCAACGCGGAGGACACGAACATTTCAATCACCTCAGGATTAATTGGGACCCTTGTGTCGCTCGGACACCCAGAGGATCTGAGCGAATATGGATTGAACATCAAACGCTTCACACGCCAAGCACGCCACAGGGCCGATCTGCACGCTGTGGTGCTGGAAAAAATAATCCATGCCGTTGAATTCCAGCAAGCCACACCGAGCGAGAACCCTACGAATGCTCTACAAGAAATGCTGGGATCAAGGAATGAGGAACTGGTCACCCGTGCAATCATGCTGGCAGGTTTATGGAACTGCCTTCCATTGTCAAAACAGATCCAACGAATTGCCGAAAACAGAACAAAGTCCAATCAAGTCCGGGCAGCTGCTTTCAGGGCACTTGCCCGGATGCAAGTGGATGCTGTGCAAGACCTGCTAGTCAGCTATGTGGACAACCCAGAATCCAATAGCATTGCCATTCGCGCAGCGGCGATTCAAGCCTTGACCGATGTTGATCTCACCGTGTCAGCCCAACTGGCAGTCAAATCATTCGCCGATCCAGGCATTCCTTCAGCAGACATCACATCGATTCTGACAGCTTTCCTCAACCGGCAAGGTGGTCCATCTGCATTGGCAAGTGCAATTCAGAATGCCTCACTGAAACAAGATACCGGCAGGGCCATCATGCATGCCTTATTTTCAACCGGGCGATCTGACAACGTGTTGCTGGTGGCTCTCAATCATGCAATCGGCGTTGAACAACTCGAACTGGAGTTCAGTTCTGAAAAGTTGGCTGCGTTGGCAAACGGCGCCCAAAACACGGGGGTCGCAAGTCGCGGATCCGTTCTTTACCAACGCCTTTCCTGTAAATCCTGTCACAGGATCAGTGGCAGTGGCGGTCAAGTTGGCCCCGACCTGACAGCAATTGGCACCACGCTGTCACCAGAACGGATCACTGAAGAACTACTATGGCCCAATCGGCAGATCAAAGAAGGGTATACCACGCTGCAGGTCCTGACCTCGGATGGCAAGATTCACCAAGGCTATGAACGTCGCACTCGCGAAAGCCAAAAAAATGGCAGCGTCATCCTTCAGGAACTTGCCACCAATCGCATGATCACGTTGAAGAAACAGGACATCGAAGTGCAACAACAAGCGGGCAGTCCCATGCCGATGGGCCTGACGTCAGTCCTCTCAGAACCACAACTACTGGACTTGATCCAGTACCTATCCGAACTGGGGAAAATCAAATGAACCGTTCAGCAAGATTCTTACTTCATCGTGCAACTTTGATCGCTTTCGTACTGACAGCAACATCGCTGACCTGCCGCCCCGGGTCCGCCGCCGATGAGCATGGGATCCAGAGTAAAGATGAGCACGGGATCCAGAGTAAAGATGAGCACGGGATCGACAGTCAAGCAGGGTTTGAATCCATCTTTGATGGAAAAACCTTGCAGGGCTGGGAAGCCACTCCCGTTGGCACAGATGACGCCTGGCAAGTCATTGACGGCACCATCGTGGGGACCGGCAGGAAAGCTCGTGGCTACCTGAATTATGCCGGCAACAAAAACATCGCCGATCTGGAAATGAAATTCAGTTATCGGTTTCCGGGCAAGGGAAACAGTGGTGTCAGTATTCGTGCCATTCCTGACCCGACCAAAAAACGCGATTTCCAGAGCTATCATGCCGATCTCGGCCAATTGGGAATTGGCAAACAGGTTCTCGGTGCCTGGGACTTTCATACCCCCGGCAGAAAAGAGCACCGTTGTTTTCGAGGTGATCGACTAGTGATTGATGTGAACGACCAACCACAAATCACCTCGATTAAAAATGGCCTGCAGGACTCTGACATTCGTCCGAGAGCATGGAACGATGTCCATATCATCGCCCGCGACAATCACTTCCAGCTCTACATCAACGACAAACTGGCATCCGAGTTCACCGAGCATTTACCCAATGAAAAACGACTAAAGCGAGGCCTGCTGCAACTGCAGCTACACGATCCCGACATGGTTGTCGAATTCAAGGACATCCGGCTCAAAGTTCTGAAATGAGCGAGGAAAGCAAACGCCGGCACTCGTCATTTTGTGGCTCGTCAATTCGGTTTCATTCTTTCCTGCTTCGACGGCATTACAATTCAAACAGGTTCAAAAAGGTGACCACGGGCCCATCTTGAACATGAACCGCAACTGCAAGGATGATTGCCGCTGAACCATTCGGGGTTGCAACAGCAGAACGCACTCGAAGTCGACTGCAGCGGCACCGAATCCTATTCGCTCGAATCCTTTTGGCTCGAATCCTTTTGGCTCGAATCCTTTTGGCTCGAATCCTTTTGGCTCGAATCC
>JAPKCI010000371.1 GCA_028823035.1 Rubripirellula sp. | reverse complement strand
CGATGCTATTAGCTTGGCGATCCCATCCTCAACATTTAACTGGGTGCGTGTACCATCGGGCAGGAACCAGCCTGTTTCGGAAGACAGCGTAGCGGGGTGATTGAATTGGCCATCAGACAAAAGAAAAATCGCGTCGGGGTGCATGTTGTTTGCCAGTGACAGCGCGCGTCTTGGATCGGTTCCGGAATTCAGACGGATGTCCTTGATCCATCGTTGCAGCTTTTTTTCATGACCAAGCTCGGCCCTGATGAACTTGGGACTTTGGTCGTAATACATCATTTTCGTCCGCCAGGAGAACAAATAGACGTAATAACTCTGATCTGGAGTCAGGTTTGAGATAGCCTGAACCAATTCTTCCATTGCTCGTCCAAATCTTTGGCCGTTCCGAGCTTTCATGCTGTAGGAAATGTCGACGACAAAAACAAACTGTGTCCCGATTGCCGTGGCTCCGAAAAATTCGGCGACGGGACTTGGATCGGGTGCATCCACGATGTCTTCCGACTGGATCGTATTGTCGACGTCCCTTTCGGTCAGTGCTTCCAACAGCAAATCATCGATGGTGGAATTTGTTGATTTGGCAGGCTCTTCACCTTCGACAATGATCTTATCAACGGGCTGAATCGTCTCGCTGACCTTGACTGTCACCGAGTTACTTGGGGTGCTGAGCGATGCGGTTAACCTGATGGATGTTGGCACGCTTATTCCGTATACCAGCGTCCACAAAATAAACGCAAGAACTGCGTGCAAAACCAGTGAAAGGATCAGTGAGAAAAAAGATGCTCTCGGTGGTTGATAGTCGTCTTCAAGGTCTTCGAGGACCATGTCATGACCAGTCATTGCTTTAAGAATGAAGGACTGCTTCAACCCGGCTTAATTTAACAGTTTTTCGCAGCGTTGGGGTGAAACCTTGATGGCAGTGCCGAGCGGTTGTGCAAACATGCTAATTCTTAATTCCTCGATCATCCAGCGCAATTCTGAAGTTACCTGATGAGCAGGGGTTTGTTCTTTCTCGGGTATCTGTTGAAGCCATCGCTGAATCAATCCACTGAGGGTGCTCAGTGCGGCTTCGTCCCGTGATCCTGCTCCACTTCGGACTTTGTCTAACCGGTAGGCAATGCCCTGCATGTACCTGGGGTAATGCTTCAACCACTCCCATGGCGTGCAGGAGAGAAATCGTGGGTGTAGCAACCAGGCGATTTGGTTTTGTACATCCGTGTAGACGCTTGCCAGTCGGCCAGTTCCCTGAATGTTTTCCAATTCACGCCGCACCATGAAAGTATGTTCAGCAAAACCGTTCAACCATGCTGCGACTTCTTGAGTGGCAATAGCAATGCGCTGACCCCGATCTTCGCGGCGAGCATTGAATTCATGGCGGGTTCGTATGACAGGGCGTTTTTCGACGAAAGCGATTCTGGCCAGTAAATCGATCAATGAATCTTCGAGGTCGACAGCGGTGATCAGTCCGGAAAGTTTTATCTTGACAGCTTCAAGATCGGGTAGCCAACGCACTTGGTTTCGTAATTCTTTGCGTTCTGAAATGGCGTACAATCTCGTCACACCGTTGTGGATTGCGGCTTGGGCAGACGATTGATCGGGATACAGTTCAGTAGCGACAGTATCTTCTCGGACAGACAATCCCGGGTATTGGGCGATTTGTAGACCACCGCGAACCCTGATGACCTCGATTGGCAGCGATTCAATGTCAAATTCCTTCAACGAGGTTCGCGACCACGTTTCATCGGCGGGATCATCC
This sequence comes from Rubripirellula sp., assembly GCA_028823035.1. GTDB lineage: Bacteria > Planctomycetota > Planctomycetia > Pirellulales > Pirellulaceae > Rubripirellula. The sequence goes on along the minus strand of JAPKCI010000371.1, from coordinate 3,192 downwards.
GGTGCCGCGACCGAGGGGGAGTCGCTATTGTCAAATTCCTGCTGTAGCGTTGCCAGCTCACGGCTTTCGGCGACGGTGATTCCATCGTCGTCCACTACTTGGACAAGCATGTCAAAATGGTGCCCCATTTTTTCGAGCTGAAAGTCTTCGGCACGAATTGGCAACTCAGCGTGCCGGGACATGGCTGCACAGACGGCCTCCATGAAAGGAATTTTTCCGTGCTCTGGTATCAACTCGCGGGCAATTTTTGCTGAGACGTCAGCAGCGGGTACGAGGTTGCGACGAATCCGTTTGGGCAGTGACTTAATCATGCTGACCAATTTTGGTTCAAGCAGTCCCGGCACAAGCCATCCCAATCGGTCATCGCTGATTTGCGACAACGCGGATTGATGGACTTTCAGACAGATCCCGTCCCGTTCGGATCCCGGATCAAAGCGGTAATCAAGGGGAAGTATTGAATTCCCCAACGCAAGAACGTCAGGGAAATCGTCCGGGGCAAGTGTGGAAAATTGAATGTCAAGTAAGTCAGCAGGCCGCATGTAAATACCAGCAGAGTCTGCTAACGGCTCTGGATTTTCCAGCCACTGGGCGATGCAGTTGGTGTCGATTGTCTCCTTTGCCCAAGGGGGAGGGGTGGTTTCACGATCCAGCTTTTCCAGTCGACCCCGATCACATACGTTTTCGGGTAATCGGGACTGATAGAACCTGGCAATCTGGTAGGTATCGATGACGAGGTCACGTCGTCGTGTTTTAGCAGCCATTTTTTCGATTGCGTCCAACACAGCTCGGTTGTGCCGTATGAATTTCGCGTTGGTTTGTAAGTGTCCTTCAACCAGTCCATGATCGATCAACAGGTTGCGTGCGGTAACGGGATCCAGCGGCGGTAAAGGCACGCGGCGTCGAGTGACGACAGGCAAGCCGAACAGGAACATGTTTTCGTAGCAAAATGCTCCTCCCGATTTTCCGCTCCAATGGGGATCCTGATGAGACCTCTTCAATAGGTGTAACCCGATTTTTTCTATCCAGGCTGGATCAATTCGGGCGACCGTGCGGGCGAACTGTCTGGATGTCTCGACCAGTTCGCCGGCGATGACCCACTTTGGTTTGCTATTGAAGACGCCACTGCCGGGCCACAAAAACAGCTTCAACCCACCCGCACCGGTGTACTCGTTTTTCTCGCCCACCACCGCCACACTTGACAGCAAACCTGCCATCAATGATTGGTGAATGGCGGCATACCGATCATCATCAACAATCTGCTTGTCGTCATCACTGTAGTGAATCGCCGGGATCGAGCGTTTGCGGGTTTTTCTGTGATTGTCTGTGGCGGTAGCAACCATTTCTCGCAGTTGTCGATACACGTCTGTCCATTCCCGCATTCGACTGGGCGACAGAAATTGTGTTCGTAAGACACGCTGCAGTTTGTTGCGACTGTGCTCGCTGCGGGCTTGTTCGTAATAACGCCACATCCTCAGGTACGAGAGAAAATCGCTCCGGTCGTCGATGAACGCGGCATGTGCCTCATCAGCAGCCTGTTTTTTATCGGGTGGTCGGTCACGTGGATCCTGTACTTCAAGTGCCGCAGCGATGGGTAGAACTTCCGGCAGGACGCCATTTTCATCTGCGGCCAGAATCATTCGGCCAACGCGTGGGTCGACCGGAAAACGCCCCAACTGTTGTCCGATCTCGGTCAGTTCCTGCCGGTCGTCCAAGGCGCCGAGTTCGAACAGCGTTCGGATCCCTTCGCGAATGGCTTCTGGTCGAGGCGGGTCGAGAAGTGGAAACTCTTCAAGTTTTCCAAGCTTCAGCGTTTTGGTTTGCAGCACGACTGACGCAAGATTGGTCCGTCGGATTTCAGGAGTCGTGAATTCGTCTCTCGACTCGTAGTGATCCTTGGAATAGAGCCTGACACAGATTCCGGGTCCGATTCGACCGCAACGCCCTGCCCGCTGATCAGCACTGGCCCGACTGACGGACTCGATGGGCAGTCGCTGCATCTTGCTGCGGACGCTATATCGGCTGATTCTTGCTGTTCCCGAATCAATGACGTATTTGATTCCAGGGACAGTCAATGAGCTTTCAGCGACGTTGGTCGCAAAGATGATTCGAAGTTTGCCACCTTTGGGATGAAATATCTTTTGCTGTTCCGATTGTGGAAGCCGTGCATACAAAGGCAGCAGTTCGATTCGTTTTTCCATTCCCAGACGATGGTAATGAGCACCCACTTGGTGGGAAACTTCACGGATATCGCGTTCGGTGGGCAGGAACACCAGCATATCGCCTGAGCCACTGCGAGCCGCCTGATCGATTCCGGCGATCACGTGCCGAGCAAGGTCATAGGTGCGCGTTTCATCATCGACCACTTCGTCCCATGGCAGGTAAAGCATTTCTACGGGGTATGCACGGCCCTCAACATTCACGATCGGCGCGGGACCCATCTCGTCAGCAAAGTGATTGGCAAAACGTTCTGCATCAATGGTTGCAGAGGTAATCACAATTTTCAGGTCAGTCCGTTTTTCCTGCAGGCGTCTGAGGAATCCCAACAGAAAATCAATGTTCAATGATCGCTCGTGTGCTTCGTCAATAATGATCGCATCGTAAGCATCAAGAAAACGATCCGACTGGGTTTCTGCCAGCAGGATTCCGTCAGTCATGGACTTGACCAGGGAATGCTCGCTGGTTTGATCGCCAAAGCGGACCTGATACCCGACGAGCTCACCCAACGGAGTTTGAAGTTCTTCGGCGAGACGTGTGGCGATACTGCGAGCAGCTAATCGACGTGGTTGGGTGTGGCCGATCATGGCCTGACGACCCAAGCCAGATTCCAACAGGATTTTAGGCAACTGCGTGCTTTTTCCACTTCCCGTTTCACCACAAACCACGATCACCTGACGGTCCCGAATTAAATCAATGATTTCATCCCGGTGTTGGCTGATAGGCAGGTCCTGGGGGTACTCAATTCGTGGTTGGGCGGCCAAACGCGATGAATGCAGGTCGACCGATTTTTTCAGCCGCGTTTGGTATTCCTGCACGGAAAGACGTTTCTGCAAGCGAGGTAATCGATGGCGATCAAGTCGCATTGCGTTATTGAGAGATGGTTCCAAAACTTCGGGTTCATTGCGAGTCTTGGGTTCAATGCGATCGTCGGGTTCATTGCGAGTCTTGGGTTCAACGTGATCTTTGGGTTCAACG
>JAPKCI010000095.1 GCA_028823035.1 Rubripirellula sp. | reverse complement strand
ACTGACCTAAGACCTTGTGCGGAACGATGAACGAGGGTCCAATTCCAGAAAACTCAGGGAAAACACACTCAAACCACTTGAGGAGAGCTCAGATTTCCCCGTGCCGAATTGCAAAAGAACAAGTCTATTCATGACCTTTGTTTACTCTGTAGCTCCTTGAAACTGACTCGCTCGCGTCTCTGCGTCCCGCATCCCGCATCCCGCATCCGTGCCGAACAATACTGCCTCCTGAATCGACGCGGCGACAGCAGAACCCACTAAGCAATCGAGTCAATGCTTGTCGGGCTGTTCGGGGCGGACTTTCCATTCGTCGACGGTTCGGCCTCGGTCTTCGGTATTGATGTAGTACTCGGCGGTGATTGATTCCAGGCCGGCATGGATGGAACCTTCCAGACCGGTGCCATCAGTGGCGAGCGTGTGTCGCGCGTCGCGGTGCGTGAAGTAGAGGCGTTTTTGATCTGGGAACGTTCCGTAATCGACAACGTAATCAGTGAAGCAGTCCTCCCAGGCGGCGACAACGCAGAACAGGTTTTTTGCTGGACATCGATGAACGCGATGAGGTGATTGGCTGCGAGCGAGATAGAACATCGAACCATGCCGTTGGATTTTGCAACGACCTGCTCGGCGGTCAGTTGATCGGTGTCAACGCGTTCTTCTGGTAGCGGTTCGTTCTGGTATTTGGCGAAGAAGGCGACTTCGTCTTGAAGCTTGAGGTTCATTGCGTGTTGAATCGCCGAAAGTTCATCGTGGTTGAAACGCTCGGCCCAGGCAACGTCGGCGCCTTCGTTCATGGCGGTTCGGTTGTCGCGATAGAACTCTGTGCCCGCCTTGCCTCCGTCACCGCTTCGCAGTCCCTCTGCACGAATCTCGGCATACCTGTGCCAGAGGGTCTCGTTCGTTGGAAACGAATTGACCATTCGCGTTCGTTTCGCCGTTCCATTCGGGATGTTTGTCACGGTCGAGAATGCTGTCAGCCATACCGCCCGGTCGGATGACCGTACAGGGCATCATTCTGGAAATCTTTTTGCTTGGACCGGCCAGTCCGAGTACCGCGACAGCGAGGATGGCTTCGCCGTTTGCGCATTGGGAAAGTGACCACGCCGATTCATCGGATTGCGGATCATCGAGAACTACGAGCGACGGTCGGATCGATTTTTTTTCCGGCCGTTTGAATTTCATGCCGCGGATTCGTCCGGTCAGACCCACGACCTTGATGATCGCGCCGCTGGCGATACTGCCGTCAATCGTTGGCAGCACGATCTGTTTTGCTGTCCAACCGATCTGCGTGCGTCTTTCCTGAAAAAGCTGGCCGTTGGCCCGGTTGGCAATTCCGTCGAGAGCTTGGATCGGAAAACAGACTTCGGGATAATCGACCAGCAGCAGATCATTGCCGTCGAGCTCGGTCTTGATCGAGTCGAGTGTGTCGCATGCGTGGGCTCGTCCATTGCGGGCCGCCCCAACCGCCATCCTGTCGTTGACTTGAAATCAAATAACTGATCCCAGCCGCATACGAACGTTTAACCCTGTCATGGTCGAAATCGTCGACTTCCTGAGGCCGAATACGGGGTCAGGTTCTCTGACCAGACCGCTGGCAAGCCAGTCACGACAAGCAGGCACGCAATCAGCACTTGAAGCAATCGGTTTCGTCGTTAGCAGGGACTCACTCTGGCATTCCTGCTTACGCTCGTGCAGAGACCCACGCTCGCGCAGAGACCCACGCTCGCGCAGAGACCCACGCTCGTGCAGAGACCCTATGATGATACCGAGTGCGAGTGTGTAGTCCCGCCAACCACCCCTCGAACGACGTCGACTCGCCGACCTGTGCATTGCCGACCTGTGCATTGCCGACCTGTGCATTGCCGAGAGTCGGTCGATAACCCAATTGATTCATTGTTCGCGTTCATTGCTTGCGTTCAGCGGAAAATACGTTGCCCGTCGGCTTGGCGGGCAACGTTGCTTTCCAGTCTGCAAGCAGGACCTGCATACGTTGAACAACCTCCGTTTCACTTGAGCTCACGTCTTGCTGCTCGAAAGGATCCGTTTGCAAATCGAATAGTTCGCAATGACTTCCATCCTTATTGCAAACGAGTTTCCAATGTCCCTGCACGACCGCGAATGAAACCCAATGGAACGGCTGCCACTGGCGGGCAGGCCACGCCGACTGCATCTTCCAGAACAGCGGTTTATCACGCAACGCCGCTGATTTCCCCAACAGCGTGGATACCTGACTGACTCCATCGGGGCGATAGCCTTGAGGCAATTTGACTTTCCCCAGTTCACAAAATGTCGGCAACAGGTCAACCGCCGAGATCAAGGATTGATCGTCGATTACACCGGCAGCGATTTTCCCGGGCCAGCGTGCAATGAAAGGCACCCCGATTCCACCCTCAAACAAGGCGCTTTTGTAGCCATTGCGTCCCCCGGTGACCCCTTTGGCCGCAGCGATTCCGTAGCCAGCGCCGGTGGCAGTATCATGCATCAGCGCGAGTTCAGTAGGTCTGGCTGCTCGTGCCGGACCATTATCCGAACTGAAGACGACCAATGTATTTTCAGCCAATCCCAGGCGGTCCAGTGTTGCAAGCACCTCACCAATCCTGTCATCGGCGTGCGAAAGCACAGAGGCATAAATGTTGTCTTCCTCTTTTTCGAGGTGGCGAAACCGCCACCGATACTTGGGAACTGTATGGAATGGCGTGTGGGGTTCGTGCAGCCACAGATTGACGAAAAAAGGTTTATCGGAACGATGACTCTTTTCAATGAATTCGACGGCGTTGCGAGCATCTTCGTGAACCGGCATCTGTTCGCCAGCACAGTTGAAGGCGCCATACTCGTCATACCCGTATTCGCCAGGCAGTGGCGAATCGGGAATCATGTTGTTGGCCAGATGCCACTTCCCGAAGTGGGCCGTTGCGTAGCCCGCCTGCTGCAAGAACCGTGGCAACGTCGGAGCCTCCAGACTGAGCCAATCCGGCATGTTCCGTTTCGCGTTGCTAGGTACCCATGCGAAATGCCCATCAATGTTATAGCGAGCGGGAAAATGCCCTGTCATCACAGCAGTACGACTAGGTGAACAGACGCCACTGGCGACCGTGAACCGGTGAAAGTCAGTCCCTTCACGAGCCAGGCGATCAATATTGGGCGTTTTCACATAGGGATGACCATGACACCCAAGATCCCCCCAACCCCAGTCATCAGCAAAGATAAAAACGATATTGGGACGCTCTGCCTGTATGGCTGGAGTCAGCAGAGCAAGGACGGTAATACCTAATAAGAAAATTCGCATCAACAAGTTCATTATGGGGCGAGGCTGGATGTCTCAAAACACCCCCTTAGCATAGTCAAAATCATTGAAACCCGCTCGCCCGAGTCCCCACTGAAAGGGCCACCGTCCATTTCAGAAGATAGATTCAAATTGACGACATTTTCAGACCATGCCAACACAAGACAAATTTCATTGGGTTGTGGTATTCTCTGAAAGCACAACAGCGGTCAGGACTAGAACAAATGTCGGAATACCAGATTCTTGCGGTAATCGCTGCGTTCGTCTTTGCATACTGCCTGGTAGCCGGCCGACTGGAACGGACGCAATTCAATGGCCCACTTGTCTATGTGGCCTGCGGATTGGTTCTCGGTCCTTTCGGCCTGAAAATGGTCGATATGAATCTCGACGGCGAAACGCTCAAGACGCTTGCAGAAATCACGCTTGCTGTCGTGCTATTCACCGACTCAGCCGGCGCGAACCTGCCGGTACTGCGCAGGATCAGACGTTTGCCAGCCCGCCTGTTGTTGATCGGTCTGCCTTTGACCATCGCTCTCGGTTTATTCAGTGGCGCCTTGATCTATTCCAACCTCAGTTGGATCGAACTGGCATTGCTGGCTACCATGCTGGCCCCAACGGACGCAGCCCTTGGACAAGCAGTCATCAACAATGAAGCAGTCCCCAGTTCGTTACGTGAAGGCCTGAACGTCGAAAGCGGGCTGAATGATGGAATCTGCGTGCCTGTCCTGCTACTTTTCCTTGCAATATCTTCGGACTCTCTCGATCAGGGAGCCGTGCTGACCCAAATGTTGGAACTGCCACTCAAAGCAATCGGAATTGGTGCAGCGGTCGGCGTTGCCTCGGCCTTGATCGGTTGCAGTTCAATCAATGCCTCAGTCAAACGAAACTGGATCAACGGGGCGTGGACGCAGATCCCAGTCATCGCACTGGCACTCGTCTGCTTTGCCATTTCGCAGTGGCTTGGCGGCAGTGGGTTCATAGCCTGTTTCGTGGGCGGCCTGATATTCGGGGGGATCATTCGAGAGCAGAAACAACCCCTGCTCAAAGCTGCTGACGGAACCGGTGATGTGCTTTCGATGATCACGTGGTTCATATTCGGAGCTCTGTTCATCGGTGATTGCCTTCACCACCCGGAATGGCGGGCAATCGTTTATGCGTTGCTGAGCCTCAGTGTAGTGCGGATAATTCCGGTGTTTCTCGCGGTCACAGGAATGGGATTACAGACAGACAGCAAACTATTCATCGGTTGGTTCGGGCCCCGCGGACTCGCCAGCATTGTGTTCATTGTGATGGTCAACGAAGCGGCTCTGCCCGGCGCAAAAACGCTTGTTCAAGCCGTCACATGGACTGTCCTGCTGAGCGTTATTCTGCATGGAATCACAGCAAATCCCTTAGCCAACGCCTACGCAAAGCACATCAAAGCACGCGGCGATACCGTCTGATTCGACAACATCGAACCGACAACATCGAACCGACGACCTCGTACAAAGAGGTCGCGAGAAGTGAACATCATGGACAACAGTGAGCATCATGGACAACAACACCCAATGCCATCCAAAAGTGGAATGATGCTACGAGCACTGCTAACCTCTCTGTATCGACCGCTCACCTATCGCTACAAATCCGGGTCGCAAACCAAACGCATCGCCCATTCACGCTGACAAACCAAGCAAAAGCGTCCCCATCCAACATGAAATTACCGCAACAAACCCCTCTGGTCCCAAAACTGCCGTTCCTTGCCTTTCTCGTCTGCCTGTTGCCGGGGTCGATACTATCAACAGAGTCGATGTCCCGAACTCTGGCAGCGGAACCCAAGTCGCCCCAAAACATTCTGTTCATCGCAGTTGATGATCTGAATGACTGGGTAGGCGTACTCGGTGGCCACCCACAAGCGGTCACGCCAAACATCGACCGACTAGCCGCACGGGGATTGCTGTTCACCAATGCCTACTGCACTGCGCCGGGTTGCAATGCGTCTCGCACCAGCCTGTTGATGGGTCTTCGACCATCGACCACTGGCATTTACCAGAATGCACATGACTGGCGAAAAACCCCTTTGGTCGACTCCGCTGTTCATTTGCCGCAGCACTTTAAAAACCATGGCTATAAAACATTGGGCGCCGGCAAGCTTTTCCATGCTCACACATTCTTTGATCCAAAACACCTGTCGGGTTACAGCGACGCCAAGGCATGGGACGACTACTTTCCATCCCTGACACAACAAATGCCGGCCGAAGCAGTCCCGGCAGAATGGCCCGTCAATAGCAGCAAGGATTTCTATGGCGGACACTTTGATTGGTCACCGTTGCAAATAGAAACATCCGAGATGGCAGACGCAAAAGTCGTCGCGTGGGCCAAACAGCAACTGAGTCAACAGCACGAAAAACCTTTATTCCTGTCGGTCGGCATCTACCGCCCGCATGTCCCGTGGTATGCACCACAAAAATACTTTGATCGTTTTCCACTGGAATCCATTCAATTACCCAAGCACCTCAAACAAGACCTTGCCGATCTTCCGCAAGCAGGCGTGGAGATGACTAAAACCGAGTGGCATGAGTGGATCGTTGCCAACGACCAGTGGAAGAAAGCCGTGCAAGGCTATCTGGCATCGCTGTCCTTTGCTGATGACATGGTGGGAGAACTGCTGACCGCTTTGGATGAGGGTCCGCTTGCAAAGGACACAACAGTGATTCTGTGGGGTGACCACGGATACCATCTCGGAGAAAAACAGCACTGGGAGAAGTTCGCCCTTTGGGAAAACACCACACACGTACCATTGATTGTCGTTGCACCTGAGCACACGAGCCCAAACACCAGATGCAATACCCCTGTCAGCCTGTTGGATCTTTATCCCACGTTGATCGAACTGTGTGGCCTCGAATCACCGCCCCAAAATCTGGAAGGCAACAGCCTCGTCCAACTGCTCAGTCGACCTGAGAGTGAACGCGAACGGGTTGCCATCACCACCCAAGGCCTCAACAACCACTCGGTTCGTTCACGGCAGCACCGTTACATTCAGTATGCCGACGGCACAGAAGAGTTGTACGACCACGAAAAAGATCCGCACGAATGGACCAATCTGGCGTCGGACAATCAGTACGCCGCAACGAAACGACACCTGGCATCCTTCGTCCCCTCGATCAATGAACCGCCCATTACGTCTCCCGAGAAACCGAAGGATGAGTGACATTGAGTCTTGTCGCTTAACGCTTCAAGCCGCACGCCGTTTCACTTGCGGTTTCTCGCACAAAGACAATTGATTTCCCTCGCGATACAGGGATTCGACAAACTTCAACGCCCGATAATCGCATGGACCCGTTAAACTGTGCTTTTTCAAATCTGCACTTCTTCGTCAACAGCCGCCTTGATCTGACCCTAGCCTGCATGAGAATTCCACTTCTTTTCCTGACCCTGATTACCGCCAACTTTGCCTCAGCCCTGGCTGAGGAAGCAGTTCAGTTCAATCGGGACATCAGACCAATTCTGTCGGAAAAATGCTGGTTCTGTCATGGCCCGGACGCCGAGCAGCGTGAAGCAGACCTGCGACTGGATTTGGAAACCGAAGCCAAACAGCATGACATTTTCTCGCAACCGGTTGAGGAGAGCCAATTCCACCAGCGGATAACATCCACCGATCCTGAAACCCAAATGCCCCCACCGGAGTCCGGAAAAGCGTTGACGGTCGACGAGATCGCTCTGTTGCAGCGGTGGCAGACGCAAGGGGCAATCTACGAAGGGCACTGGGCTTTTTCACCGCCAAAACTCACCGAACCAAAAGCAGACGCGGGGGATCGATGGTCCCGAAACGCAATCGACCGTTTTGTCTTACGGCGTTTGCAGCAGCAGCAAATGTCGCCTGCGGCCGAAGCCGATCAGCACACCCTGCTACGTCGGCTGACTCTGGACTTAACTGGCCTTCCACCCACCAAAGACCAGATCGATGCATTCGTCGCAGACACCACTGACGACGCATACGAAAATGTGGTCGACCGGCTGCTGGAATCACATCACTATGGCGAGCATATGGCAAGGTACTGGCTGGACGCAGCCAGGTACGCCGACACCAATGGATATCAGTATGACTTGGAACGCGAACAATGGGTCTGGCGCGACTGGGTCATTCATGCTCTAAACACAAACATGCCGTTTGACCAATTCACCATTGAACAACTGGCGGGCGACTTGATCCCCGGCTCAAGCGACCAGCAAAAGTTGGCCACTGGGTTCCACCGCAATCACCCCATCACCATCGAAGGGGGCGTGATTGACGAAGAGTACCGCACCGAATATGTCGTTGATCGGGTCGCCACCACGGCAACGGTTTGGATGGGGCTAACCATGACCTGCAGTCGGTGCCACGATCACAAATACGACCCCATTTCCCAAAAAGACTTTTACCGGTTTTTCTCGTTCTTCAACAACATTTCGGAACGTGGTCTCAACGGCTTCAACCCAAAAGCCCAAGTACCTTCGCCCTACATGGCGATCCAACTTGAGGAACTGGAACAGGCTATTACGGTAGCTGAAACACAACTAAAGCAGGCAGCAAAACGCTCTGGAATAACCATGAGCCAACTGCAACAAGCCCCTCCGGTTGTCGACGCGTGGTCCACGGTGGTGCCTGACGAGATGAAATCGACCGGCGGCGCGACATTCAACATCAAGGAAGACAAGAGTGTCCTGTTGTCGGGACCCAACATCGCCAAGGACAGCTACGAATTGGTGATCAACAGCGATAAAAACAGGATCAACGCTTTACGAATCGAAGCCCTCCGCGATGCCTCCACGGTCAATGGTGGAACCGGGCGGGGCAGCAATGGAAACTTTGTACTCAGCGAAATCGAAATTGAAGTTGCTTCACCAGATCATCCTGCAGACTTCAAGCGAATTGAGTTACCGAAGGCTGATGCTGACTATTCACAAGTCAAATACTCCATCAACCTGGCAATTGACGGAAAGGTCGATCCCACGGGATGGGCCGTGGATGGAAACACCAAAGTAGAAGACCGCACGGCGGTGTTTCATTTCAAGGAAGCTGTCGGATTTCCTAACGGTACGATTCTGCGTGTACGCATGAAACACGAGTATGGCGGTTCGCACCAGATTGCACGTTTTCGCGCTGCAGTGCACGCGTCTGAAATCTCTCCCGCGCCGATCACGCTTTCCAGAATTGCGGCAAAACCAGCCGCCGAACGCACCGACGCCGAAGTTCGCGAACTGCGGGATTGGTGGCTGTCGCGACAGGGCTCAGACGAAGTTCGTCGAGCAGTTGAGTCGATCCAGCAACTCGAGCGACGCAAGACCGAATTGAGTTCGGGATACCCTGCTACGATGGTGATGAATGAATTGCCCACTCCTCGCAAAACACATGTTTTGATACGGGGCGAGTACGACAAACTTGGTGACGAGGTGCAAGCGGCAACGCCCAAATCGCTGCCAGCCATGCCAGATGACTTTCCACGTAATCGACTTGGCCTCGCCAAATGGTTGGTGATGCCCGAGCATCCACTCACCGCGCGAGTTGCCGTCAATCGATACTGGCAACAGTTGTTTGGAACAGGAATTGTCAAGACAGCCGCTGACTTTGGTTCGCAGGGAGATTGGCCGAGTCATCCCGAACTGCTCGACTGGTTGGCGATTGAGTTTGTCGAGTCAGGCTGGAACGTCAAAGGCTTGATCAAGACGATCGTCCTGTCTGCGACCTATCGTCAGTCCGGTCAAGGGAACCCCGGTTCACTGCAACGAGACCCGGAAAACCGCTTGCTGTCGCGCGGTCCGCGTCTGCGATTGGATGCAGAAGTCATACGTGACAGCGCGTTGCACGCCAGCGGACTTCTATCCGACCGTGTCGGTGGCCCCAGTGTTTTTCCCTACCATCCAAGCGGCCTGTGGCAGGAAATCAACAACCGTCCCGGCTTCTCAAGAACCTACAAGCAGGACAGCGGCGAAAAACTTTATCGTCGGAGCATGTATACCTTTTGGAAACGCACGGTACCGCCACCTTCGATGGCAGCCTTTGACGCGCCGGAGCGTGAGTACTGCCAAATCAGCCGGTCGCGAACAAACACACCGCTGCAAGCCTTTGTCATGCTGCACGACCCACAGTTTGTCGAGGCTGCCAGACACCTTGCTGGTCGCATCCTTAAGTCCTCAGGTACGGACATCGAGCGTCTCCGCGATGGTTTTCAACTCTGCCACACCCGCGAACCAACTGACCAGGAGACTGAAGTATTGCTGTCAGAGCTTAATGATCGCCGCAAACAGTACGCGTCGGACCCGGAATCAGCCCAACAACTGCTTGCCGTGGGAGAATCCGAAATCGATGGTTCCATGGTGCCGACAGAGCTCGCTGCCTGGACGTCGGTAACCCGCATCATGATGAATTTGAGTGAGTTTGTGACCAAGCCCTGACCAACACATTCCCCTACCTGCAATCGTGCTCGTCCGCAGTCATACCTGCATCACACCAGACCAAACGTTCCCAAAGTCCGCCATGAATCCCCTGCTTCAATCAAAGCTGCTGCTTGAATCACAACTCATGACCAATCGTCGCCATTTCTTTGCGCGGGGCGGAATGGGTGCAGCCGCCTTGGCTTCTTTATTGAATCCTGAACTTGCATCAGCAAGCCCATCACTGGCGGCCAACAACGGCCCCGGTTACGGTCCGGGTCAGCCGGGGCCAACCCATTTTCCAGCCAAAGCCAAGCGGGTTATCTACCTTTGCCAGTCAGGCGCCCCCTCGCAAATCGACACGTTTGATTACAAACCCTCACTTGAAAAGCTCAATGGCCAGAATCTGCCTGATTCGATTCGCAATGGGCAACGCCTGACCGGAATGACTTCCAGACAGTCATCGTTCCCCGTCGCAAAATCATTCATGCCATTTCGCCAACATGGCGAATCGGGCCAGTGGATCAGCGATTTGTTGCCATGGCACAGCAAGATCGCGGACGACATCTGCATCATTCGCTCGATGTACACCGAAGCCATCAACCATGATCCCGCAATCACATTCTTTCAAACGGGGAACCAACAACCAGGACGTCCCAGTCTCGGCGCATGGTTGAGCTATGGACTGGGCAGCGAAAGTGAAAGCTTACCTGCATTTGTAGTGATGCTGGACAAGAACACCGATCCGCAGGCACAACCACTGTATGCTCGATTGTGGGGTAGTGCCCTGCTACCGTCGAATCATCAGGGCGTAAAACTGCGTTCATCAGGCGACCCAGTTCTTTACCTGAATGATCCTACGGGAGCCGATAAAAAAGACCGGCGGCGCTTTCTGGATTCGATTGCAAAAATGAATCAACTGCGACGAGATGCAGTCGAGGATCCTGAGATCGACACGCGAATCTCTGCCTATGAAATGGCCTACCGTATGCAGACATCAGTCCCCGACCTGACCAACATCAAGGATGAGTCTCAGGAAACGCTCGATCTGTACGGACCCGATGCCAAGATCCCGGGCACGCACGCTGCCAATTGCCTGTTAGCGCGAAGACTGGCAGAACGGGGCGTGCGTTTCATTCAGATTTACCATCGTGGCTGGGACCATCATGGAGGCCTTCCCGGTCGGCATCCCAAACTCGCGAAAGAGGTTGATCAGGGATCGGCAGCTCTGGTCATGGATTTAAAACAACGCGGCATGCTCGACGACACCCTGGTCATCTGGGGTGGTGAATTCGGACGCACTGTCTATCGCCAGGGGGGGAACGAAAAAAGCTATGGCCGGGATCATCACCCACGCTGTTTCTCGCTCTGGATGGCCGGCGGAGGCGTTCGGGGTGGAATGAGTTACGGTGAAACGGATGACTGGGGGTACAACATCGTGGACCGGGACCGTTATGGCGTTCACGTGCATGACCTCAATGCAACAATCCTGCATCTGATGGGGCTTGATCACGAAAAACTCAGCTACCGTTATCAGGGACTCGATTATCGGTTGACTGGTGTCGAACCTCACAAACCAGTCAAAGACATCCTGCTGTAGAACAGTAGAGCAACAGTTCCGTTTGCGTCTTTGCGGCGACACGCCACACTTACCCATTGGCAGATCGATGCTTCTTTCTGAACTTACCTGGCAGGACGTTGACCAACTGGATCGCGATACACCCGTTATCATTCCTGTTGCAGCATTAGAACAGCATGGCCCGCACATGCCTGTTTTCACGGACAGCATGCTTCTGGATGCAATCATCAATCAGGCTCACCCGTCATTCAAAGATGACGCGTTGCTGCTTCCTCTGACATGGCTCGGCAACTCGCATCATCACCTGGATTTCCCCGGAACCGTCTCAGCTGAACCACGGCTTTGGATCGACCTGCTACTCGGACTGGTCGATAATTTCATCTCTCATGGATTCCGTCGCATCGTGGTCGTCAATGGTCATGGTGGCAACGATGTCCCCGGACGTCAGGCAATGTTTGAAGTGAGGCAAAAACACAGGGAACGCAAAGACCTGCTTCTGCTCTTTGCCACCTACTGGAATCTTGTCGAATCCCCCCAGCAATCAATTTCGGATCTGGAGCAGAACGAAATGGGGCACGCTTGCGAGTGGGAAACCTCGATGATCCTGCACCTTCGACCGGATCTTGTGAAAAACCACACAGAGACTCCCGACGTAGCGTTTGGAAACTCTTTTCAACCTGCTCAGCGTGCCTGGACGATGCCGGACCGATCGCAAGCTGGCCACATTGGTTTGCCAGCGAAGGCTTCTGCCCAAAAAGGCAAGGAATTGCTTGGCCTGTTCTCGCAAGGCGTCGCCGATCTGATCCAACGCGTGATCCGCTGGAACGGTCAATCGTGGGAAGGCTGAGAACCTGAATCGAACTTAAAAAAACTCGACTCAGGTTTTCCCCGGCATCCCAGCTACTCCCCCGACTCACAGCGGTTTCGACTTGTCGCCAGCATTGGGCAGCGAGAATGCATCTGGCACCCTACGGATGCATGATTATCCCCCACACCGCGTCGCAAAAGCCTTAGAATCATATCGTCGGAACCACAGGTTCATGACACCGTTGGTAGCCTGCCCCTCACGATGCCGACGCATCGTTTTCTCTGCAGAACACAAACACCCAACCCCGCCAAAATCATGGAACGTCGCAGCTTTCTTAAATCGGTTGGTGTCAGCAGCACCCTCCTGAGCGCCCCATTTTCAACAACGTTCAAGTCAGGTCGCGTAACAGCGACACCAGCCCAGGCCGGTCGTCGACCAAAGATCGCTTTTCTTGGGACGGTTGTGAGGCGACACTCACATGCTCAGCACTTCCTTGACCGTCATACGCTTGGCTACACGTGGAATGGAAAATGGCAGAAACCGAGAATTGACGTCGGCTCCGTTTTTATCGACCAGTTTCCAGAGGAGGACCTGGCAAGGAGCAGAGTCAAACGCCACGGTTTGAAACTCTATCCAACCATCGAAGAATCTCTGACTCTCGGCGGTGAAAAACTGGCAGTCGATGGTGTTGTTTTGATCGGAGAACATGGCGATTACCCGACGAATGAAAAGGGCCAACATTTATATCCGCGTTACGACTGGTTCAAACGCGTCGTCAAGGTATTCGAAGAAAGTGGCCGCAGTGTTCCTGTCTTTAATGACAAACACTTGTCGACCAACTGGGACGAATGTGTCGAGATGGTTGAAGACTCTCGACGTCTGGACTTTGCATTTCTTGCTGGCTCCTCACTGCCAGTAACCCGCAGAATGCCGGCCATCGACATGCCATTGAACACACCGTTGAAAGAAAGCGTCTGCGTCGCATATGGAGGCATCGACAGCTACGACATTCACGCCTTGGAAACTTCCCAGTGCATGTCTGAACGACGGCATGGTGGAGAAACAGGTGTCAAACAGGTTCATGCGTTGCGTGGCGAGAATCTTTGGAATCGCTTGGCTGAAGACGATTGCCAAACAACCCGGAAATTGATTCTGTCCGCCCTCACGCGCAGCCACAATCTTCCAGTCAAAGATGGCTTCCCAACCGATCCGATCTCCATGGATTGGCTGCACAGCAAGATGCCCGACTCGACGGGCTACCTTGTAGAACACAACGATGGACTTCGAACCACCATGCTGCTCACGGGGATCCGGGACTTCAACTACGCGGGCATGACAAAAGACGGAAAAGTAATCTCCTGTCAGATGTACCTGCCCATGCCGGGTCATGGATCGACCACCGCAGACTTCTTCAACCCGCTGGCGAGACACATTGAAACGATGATGATCGATGGTAAAGCACCCTACCCGGTGGAACGCACGCTGTTGACCTCGGGGATGGTCATTGGGGGCGTTGACAGTCTTTTCAAGGGTCAAAAACCATTGGCAACGCCACACCTGGATGTCGCTTATTCCCCTGCCCGGGAATCAACATTCTGGAACGACTGAACGTTGAACTGGCGTGAGGCGCGTTCCCAACGATCGGAATCCGCTGTAAATGTTGTCGCACCGCCCCGGGCCGATCCTGTTTTACCGCAACATGCAACGATTCGGACTTGGTGATGCGGGAAACAAACCGTTAGACTGCTCGCCCGCCGAGGACCTTGGCAAGTATTCCCATGATGGAACATTCAAGGCGATAGCCATGCCCTCCATTTCTCGCGGTGACGCAACGGACACGAGCAACACATGACGGCCATCCTCGGCATCTCGGCCTTCTATCACGACTCCGCTGCCGCCCTTGTGGTTGATGGCGAGATCATTGCTGCGGCTCAGGAGGAACGCTTCACGCGAAAGAAGCACGACCACGACTTCCCGCAACAAGCAGTCAACTATTGCCTTAAAGAAGCAGGTCTTACGCCGGAGCACCTTGATTACGTTGGCTTCTACGACAAACCACTGACCAAGTTTGAACGTTTGCTCGAAACCTATCTCGCGTATGCACCGTCAGGATACCGGTCATTCCGCCAGGCAATACCGCTGTGGTTGAAACAAAAACTTCACCTGCCCCAAGAGATCGGAAAAGGATTGGATCACCGGTATTCCGGACGCTATGTCTTTACCGATCACCATGAATCGCATGCCGCAAGCGCTTTCTTCCCATCACCGTTCGATGAAGCGGCAATCCTGACGCTGGACGGGGTAGGCGAGTGGTCAACGGCATGTGTTGGGATCGGCAGTGGCAATAAGATTGAATTGACCCATGAAATACGCTTCCCACATTCATTGGGACTGTTGTATTCGGCAATGACCTACTACACCGGGTTTCGAGTCAACAGCGGTGAGTACAAGCTGATGGGTCTGGCACCCTATGGCGAACCCCGATTCCGGACACAAATCCTAGACCATCTGATGGATCTCAAGGATGACGGTTCGTTTCACATGGACATGAGCTACTTCAATTATTGTCAGGGCCTGACGATGACCTCGAAGAAGTTCCATGATCTCTTTGGTGGGCCTCCCAGAATGCCGGAGTCCGGCATCACGCAACGCGAAATGGACCTCGCGGCCTCCGTTCAATCGGTCACCGAAGAAATCATGCTGCGGATGTCACGTCACATTCACGCGCAGACCGGCTGCCGCAACCTGGTTCTAGCTGGTGGCGTCGCCCTGAACTGCGTCGGCAATGGCCGCATTCTGAGAGAAGGGCCATTCGATAATATCTGGATTCAACCAGCAGCAGGTGACGCCGGTGGTGCCCTCGGGAATGCTTTATTCATCTGGCATCAGTTGCTGGATCGGCCAAGATCGCCCAAATCCCAGGATTCACAACAGGGTTCCTTTCTCGGCCCGTCCTTCACGGACGATCAGATCCAACACACTCTCCAACAGCAAGACGCAGTCTACCAACACTATGAATCCGATCAGCAGATGTGTGACGCTGTCGCTGCCCTGATCGCTGATCAAAAGGTTGTGGGCTGGTTTCAAGGGCGAATGGAGTTCGGTCCACGAGCCCTGGGAGGTCGCAGCATCCTCGGCGATGCACGAAGCACCCACATGCAATCGGTCATGAACCGGAAGATCAAATTCCGAGAATCGTTTCGTCCCTTCGCACCGGTGGTACTTCGCGAGTATGTGGACCAATATTTTGAAATGAAGCCCCCTCAGGAAAGCCCGTACATGCTGCTGGTCGCCCCTGTTCAGAGCGACATCCGCACACCAACCTCTGCGGATCACGAGCAATCATTCGGGATTAAAAAACTGAATCACTGCCGGTCCAGCATTCCTGCTGTCACACATGTCGACTACTCAGCCCGGATTCAAACCGTTGATGCCGAGCGGAATCCTGTCATGCATCAGTTGCTGACTGCTTTTCACGGAATCACCGGATGCCCCGTGATGATCAACACGAGCTTTAACGTCAGAAGCGAGCCCATTGTCTGCACGCCCGAAGATGCCTTTCGCTGCTTCATGACAACTGACATGGACGCTTTGGTTCTGGGTCGATACGTGTTACTCAAGTCAGAACAAACCCACCACGCAAGTGCCGCCGAACGCGAGCAGCACCTGTCACAATTCTCACTCGATTGAGAGCGACACCAGCATGAAATTAATCGAGATCCAATGGTCGCCGACCGATCGCCAGCTTCGACAATTTGGCACCGTATGCTTGGTTGCCTTGCCTGCGATAGCCTGGTTCTGGGGAGGCAACACGACAGTCATCCAAAGTTTTGCTGGCCTCGGACTTGCCGCCGCCGGGATCGGACTGCTGTTTCCCCAGTGGCTGAAACCTGTATTTTTAGCACTCTCGGTTGCAGCCATTCCAATCGGCATTGTGATTGGCGAGGTGGCGATGCTACTCATCTACTTCGGACTATTCCTGCCGTTCAGCATTGCTTTTCGTCTTACCGGACGCGACGCCTTGCAACTTGGGCGGTCGACTGTAAAAACAAGTTATTGGCAGGAAAAAAAGAAGCCGACCGACGTCAGCAGTTACTATCGACAATCCTAACTCTCTCTGATCGCAGCGTTATCACGCTCAGGTATTCAACCATGTCCCAACCAGAGGAACAGAACGAATTCGAACAGGCAGGACAGGAAAAGCAGCTGTCGCTTGTCGAGGAATTCTTCATCTTCGTGACCGAAAACAAGAAATGGTGGCTGATACCAATCTTGCTGGTCTTTGCCGTAGTGGGGCTCCTCGTCACTTTGGGAGCCACCGGCGCCGCCCCGTTCATTTACACCCTTTTTTGAGCAACAGACACTGAACCCAAATCGGTTCGAGCGTGCACTCTTACTTCGAACCATTCCATGAGACCACTCATGTGCACCAGCAACTCGGACGCGGAGTCACGAGGTGGTGAAAACGTGGAGGCCGATTCTGAACAAATCCGTTCCAAAGGGCGGCTCGTGATCGTTTTCCGCCGATTCCACAGGCGGTTTCTCTCTGAAACGGATGAAACCCCGGTCTTCCACTGCAAAGACATCTCCCCAGAGATTCCGGAAAATATGCGAGAATGACAGAGATGGGTCTGCTTCGGTGGCGTCCTTGTTTCAGTTGCGTAATTTTCAGCAGTGCCGCAAGTCTTCGGAGAACGTGTTGCTCGACCCGGACAAGCTCACCGCCGTTTGGGACCAGCATGCTGACCGCTTGCTGCTAATAGCCCGGTCCATTGGGGGCCCGGCCGAGGATGCTGTTCAGGAAGCATTCGTTGCACTCGCGACCCAGACGCAATTACCAGATGACCCCATGGCGTGGTTAGTCAAAGTCACGCGTCACCGACTGCTGCAATGGCGTCGCAGTCGCCTGCGTAGGCGAGCGCGCGAAACCAGTCGCACCGATGCAGCTTGGTTTGACTGTGGCTTGACGCTTGTCGATCAAAATCTTGATGCGAAACAAATCACGGCTGCACTGCAGGAAATCGATTCACCTGATCGAGAGATCATCGTCATGCATTTGTGGGGTGGCATGACGTTCGATGCCATTGCCAAAGTCCTTGGCGGATCACGTGCTAAGGCACACCGAAACTTTCAACGTGGAATTCAAAGTTTGCAAAATCAATTTAACGACAACCCAAAATCAGAAACAACGAGTCTGGTTCATGAACATCAATGACAACCAAGCGTTCACCGATCAACTTGCAAAGATGGCCCCTGCCCCGACCGGCATGGACCCTCGGCGAGTGTTCTATGAAGCTGGCTTCAAAGCGGGCGGCGAAAAGACTACGCCACCAGCAAACGGCGGACCCGGCACTCTCATCGCGGCCTGTCTGGTGACCTTGGTTTTGGTGGTACCCGCCAGTTTTTATGCGGGGATGAATCAGGCGGGGAACAACACAACGACGAATCGCCTCGCCAATCAACCGTCGGGCGAGTGGACACCATCACCGGCAAATCCGGAGATCACTCAAACCACGCCGGGTGCTGTCATCAACCCGCCTGACGCTTCCAATTCTGAACCGTCACAACCTGCTGGCCAAGACACGAATCCGACATTAGCTGATCGTTCACCCGCCTCACCTGCGTTCAGCCAATGGGCACGCTCTCTGTTTCTAACCGTGAAACGATTCGACTCAGTTACCAACAACGAGATGACTCATCCGACGATCTCAATCGCACATGGCAGTTTGGTTTCACAAACCGAGAACACAGCGGAGATGCTCGATGGGGCTATCAGTGCCAACCTGCAAAACGAATTCTCGCGTGGAAACGCAAGAAAACCCGGGGGCATTCCTCCGTTCGCTCCTACTCCCGGCGCTTTACTCAAGTACTTCACCAATCTGGAGACGGTTCAATGACAAAACCAAACTTCAGTGCACCATGCACTTCCGGTTTGCTCGCCCTTCTGATTGCGGGCAGTCTGGTGATTTCGCCGCAACAGCTCTTGTCGCAGACCTTGATCTCACCAGCATTCAACACTGGGGTGAACAAGAAGAAGGAAAAAGCGGACCCTCCTGAGGTCCAACTGACTATCACGGCAGCGGAATCTCCCGACCCCCTGTTACGTTATCGACTTTGGCCAGCTGTTGAAAAACGCCGCAACATTAGTGTCAACGACATCGTAAGCAGAGCCATCATTCATACGATTCAAGCATCCAAGTCGGACTCGACCTACTCTCCACAAAAATTCGTCGAGTGGGAATCACTTCCACTGGATGAGATGCCCATCGAGGATGCAAAGAAAGCCATCAGACCCTATGGGTTGGCACTTGCTGAGCTGAAGCGTGGTGAGACGCTGATGAGAAATGACTACGACATCCAACTGGACGATCTATCACCGCGTGAGTTGATTGGTACATTACTGCCGGAGCTTCAACAGGGTCGACTACTATCACGAGTGCTGTGTCTGCGGGCAAGGATCTCAGCAGCCGAGCATCGCTGGGAGGACATGATTGATGATTGCCGACTCGGTTTTCGCTTAGCGGAAATCACCGGTAAAAGCACTGACTTCCTTGTATCACGTCTGGTAGGCCAGTCCATTGCACAGGTGACGATGCGGGTTCTGGAAGATGCAATCACGCAAGCGGATCCACCCAACCTTTATTGGGCCTTGGCCTCCGTTCCGGCTGAAAATCTGTTTGAGATCCGGGAATCCCTTGAGTACGGATCCGTTCCTTTCTCGCGCATCCTCAAGGATGTTTCCAATCTCCCAGACACATCCATCGGAGAGGACCAGGCTCGTGCGAAACTGCTTGAACTGATCAAGATATTGACGGAAATGTCGGAAACTTCTTTGATTTCAGCCGCCTTGTCGGCAGCCCTGGATTCCGACACCCAGCAATTGGCAGCAGGAACGTTCGTCATCGCCATCGCGGAACAATCACGCGATACCCTCGCAGATACCGACCAGTGGCGGGATCGCGTTGACGACCTCTCTGATAGTGAAGCCGTCCTGCGGGCAACCGTTCTGGAAGTCAAGCGGATGCGTGACACGTATCTTGCCTGGTCGCTATTGCCTGACTACTTATGGGATTCCTACAGCAAAGAGCGCAATGCAATCTTCGATGAATCGGGTGATTCCTTCAACCCAGCCACAATGCTGGTTCTGCAGCTGCCACCGGCAGTTGGTGCAGCGAAGAAAGCGGGTATGTGTAGCATGCAGCAATACAACTTCCTGCTGACGCTTGAAGCACTGCGGATGCATGCGGCCGAAACGGATCAGCTTCCTGAAACCATCGATGGCCTGCGTCCTGTCCCTGCTAGGCGGGATTCGCTATCGCAAAAGAACTTTGGCTACCAACGCACCAACCCACACTCGGCGACGATGACGAGACAACCTCGGCATGAACGTGACACTGAAACGACCTTTGAAATCAAGCTGAAAGGCAAACCATGATTCGTTTTGTACTGACCGCCGTTGTCCTGCTGCTTGGATCCCTGCCAGCATCATCGCAGGATAATCCCGATCAAAGCCGAGCAGAACCAGCCGCTCTGGGAACCCTTGCGTTGGAAAGGTTCATCGAGCCGAAATCTTGTATTGTCGCCGAAATTGACATCGATCAGATTGATACCGATGAGACGCTTTCTGTCATCAGGACTGTTACCGGCGATCGTCTCGCACCGGCAGTCACCCACATGATCGATGAAGGGTTCAGTATACTACGGCGAACTGGTGTTCATCGTGGATACGTGATTGCCTCGCCCGCCTCGCTTGTCAGAGGCAGTCCCGTGGTAGTGCTGCCATGCAACCAACCCGACGAACTGCAGTCGATGCTGCAATCGTTTGCGAAGAAGCACTTGCCGCCATCGGTCGGACGGGATCTGCTGACGATCACAAAGGCACCTGCGTCTGAATCGGACGGACCCTCATTCGTCCTGCTCGGTACGGGCGAGGCCGTTCAACATGCGATTGACGCAACGGGAACGTTGCGGCCCGATTTCGCGGACCCACTCGCTGCCAAGAACCACCTGGCACACACGATGATCGTTTCCCTGGCACCGGAGACTCGTCGTGACCTGATGGCTTTCTGGCCATCCCGGATGCCTGCGCGTTTTCCCGTCCAGTTTTCCCCACGGAGAATGGTCGAAGACATCGACCGAGTCGTCATTTCGGCAGATCTGCCTCCCAATCCGGCATTGCAGGTTCGAGTCACAGCCCAGAACGCTGAAGCGGCAAAACGTGTCGGGAACACCACCGAAAAGTTACTGTCATTAACAGGACCTTTCAGGCAAAACATCCACGTCGAGTACGACGGCAGTGAAGTTCACGTCTCCACAGATTTGCAACCCTTGCTCCAAGCCCTTGGTCAACTTGTGGCTGCATCGAGCCAAAACGCAAATCAACTGCAAAACCGTAGAAACCTCATTCAGGTCGGCCTCGCAATCCATCATTACGCCGATGTCCAGCGGCACTTGCCACCGCGATGTTTTACCGATCCTGCGAGCAAACCCTTGCATAGCTGGCGAGTGGCAATCCTGCCGTTTCTCGAACAGCGCGCGGTCTACGATTCACTGAATTTGAAAGAACCATGGAATTCACCGGAAAACCAGAACCCCGCTGCCATCATGATTCCAATCTACGCCAACGACGCAGCGGGATTGGGCAGGACAACGCTCCGAGCACCCGTGATGAAAGGATCTCTCTGGCAGGGCAATGGCCCGCCGAAACAATTCAGAGATATCACCGACGGCACCCCCAATACGATCGCTGTCATCGACGCTCCCAAGTCTGCAGCAACCGCATGGGCCAACCCCGAACCGTGGATCATCTCTGCAGAGGACCCCATGTCTGACATCTTTGGAGATCGCGATGCGTTCACGGCCCTATTCCTGGATGGCTCTGTCGTGACTTTCAAAAAGTCAGGCATGACGAACGAGAGACTGCGGGCAATGCTGACCATCGCTGCCAGTGATGAAATCTAGTTCCACCAGACACCCAGCTTGCCTGAATAGTTGGACTCCGAATCAGAATCCATGCACTGCAATCAATCCGCTTTTACGATAGCCCAAGACTGGTGGACACCCTGGAACATTGGGACTACTGAGCATGATTAGCCTGCCAGGTTCAATGATTCAGGCCCTGCTTCCAGACAAGCAAAAATCACAAGCGAGTTTGCGCTCGCAGCGAGATGCCGGATTGGGCCTGATCTTGCTTGCCGGCTAGCGCAACAGTGGCCAAGGTCGTGGGAACAGGAAAAGTTCCTGGCAACAACGAACGACCTCTTTTCTTATGCAACCATCCTGCCCAGTTCAGAACTGCATGGAAAGCAAAAACACTTCAAGAGGAACGCGAAAATTGACCTCCACGCATTCAAGGTTGCTACCGTCCACTGCGGCCACGGTTGTTATTTGCAAAGAATCGAAATTCGAGTAGTTTCATTGCAAGATCACCGAACGATTCATCACCCGCTTCAGTTTCATCTTTGGCCCTCAAGGCCTCTATGATGCTACCTACATTGGCAACATGAATGGCATTGCGAATCGCATCGTGATCCACAGGTACCATGAGACTAAGCAGTCTCAAGCAACTACCAATTTCCAACGTGGACTTTTGGTCCGACTCTGGCTCTCTTTTCTGTTTGGACAATGGAAAATCGATCACGGCGATCAAATGATCGATATTTTCGAGGCCCAGACCATCCGGGGCCCAGACCATCCGGGGCCCAGACCA